>JBEKVS010000234.1:0-9496 GCA_049513795.1 Occallatibacter sp.
ATGGGGGCACGAGAGGCGCGGACAAAGGCGCTGCGCGAATTTGGGGGCGTGACACAAGCTCGCGAGGCTTACAGGGCGCAACAGAATTTTCCGATGGTTGAGACATTGGCGCGGGACATTCGCTACGCGCTGCGGCAGATGCGCAGGTTCCCCATCTTCGCCGCCACCACGGTGCTTACGCTGGCGCTGGGGATGGGCGCAACGACCGCGATCTTCACGGTGATGAACGCGGTGTTGCTGCGTTCGCTGCCGGTGCCGAATCCGCAGCAGCTGGTGTATCTGCACGTACCCGATGGGCAGCCCTACGGAGCCTTCAATACCGGGGACAGCGAGACCTCCTTCTCGCTCCCCGTCTTCGAGGCGTTGCGCCACGACCATCATGCATTTTCAGAGGTCATCGCGTTCGCCCCGCTCAGCATCGAGCAGAAGGTTGCAGTCAGGGTGGGAAACGAATCGCCGGAGCAGACGTCCGTTGAAATGGTAAGCGGGAATTTTTTCTCCGGGCTGGGCGTGACCATCGCGCGGGGGCGCGGCTTTGCTCTTGAAGACGAAAAGCAGAATGCTCCCGTTGCTGTTTTGAGTTATGCCTACTGGACTCGCCGGTTCTCGCGAAACCCCTCGGTGCTGGGCCAGACTGTCTTTGTCAAAGGAGTTCCGTTCAGCGTTGTAGGGGTTGCCGACGAGGGATTTCCGGGCGTTGAGCCGGGCATGTTCACCGACTTTTGGATTCCCTTGCCGCGCCGCGTCGAGCTGAATCCGTGGGGTCACTCCTCGGAACTCACACTCTACGGCTCGCCCAAATGGTGGTGCCTGCGGCTGATTGCGCGCCTGGCGCCGGGAGTTACTGCGTCGCAAGCGATCGCGGAAGTAACGCCGGGATTTCAGGCGGCCGCGTACGCCCCACTGGGCACGCCAGACGCGAAACATCCTAAGGTGAAGTTGGAGCTGGCCAAGGCAAAGGGCATTCAAGGATTGGGCGACAATGACAGAGAACCGATCGCCATTCTCATGGCCCTGGTTACGCTGGTTCTGCTGATCGCATGCAGCAATGTGGCCATGCTGATTGTGGCGCGGAACTCATCGCGCGAGCGGGATTTCAGCTTGCGCATGGCGCTTGGGGCACGGCGTGACACGCTGTTGCGGCAACTTTTGGTAGAGAGCGCCGTACTCGTGTCCGCCGGAACAGCGCTGGGCTGGATGTTTGCCCTGAGTGCGGCCCGCGCGCTTGCTGCCTGGTCGCAACTTGAAGTGAATCTTGCGCCGGATCGCACCATACTGCTCTTCACTTGTACCGTCTCCATCCTCGCTGCGCTGGTCTTCAGCCTCGCTCCGCTGCGCACGGCGACCAACGCCCCGGTCAACTCCGCTTTGCGCGCGTCTGCATCGACCAGTCACCAGAGAAAGCGCGGCGGGGGCGCGGTACTTGCAATCCAAATCGCGCTTTGCTTTACCTTGCTGACTGCTGCCGGGCTGCTGCTGCAAACGCTTCTCAACTTTGAACGCACAAATCTTGGCATGCGTGCACAGGGTCTGCTGGTGTTTGGCATTACGCCGCAAGACGCCGCTAACAACGACGCGCGGTTTGCCTTTTATCGTGCGCTCCTCGATCGCATGCGCGCGCTTCCGGGCGTCGAGTCGGCCACATTTATCAATAACCGTCCCGGGAGCGGCTGGAGTAACAACGACGAGCCAACCGTGGATGGCGTGACGATCCCTTTCGAACAGGTGCCACTGCGTACCAACAGCGTAGGCCCAGACTTCCTGCATGTGTTCGGCATTCCCCTGCTCGAAGGCCGAGACATTCTCGACAAAGACACGCAGGCATCGCCGCGTGTCGCCATTGTCAATGAAACATTTGTGAAGAGGCTCCTGCCCAATACCAATCCCATCGGTCATCAACTGGGAAATCCGAAGGACCATCCTTACACCATTGTTGGCGTCGCCGGCGACAGCAAGTACAGAAGCGTGGACGAGAGACCTCGCGCCATGGCCTATTACCCCTATACACAAAGTGGGGATGCTCCACCAACCTTGCAGGTTGAATTGCACACCGACCGCGACTCGCTTGGCTTGCTGCCTTCGGTTGAACGAGCGGTTCATGAAATGGATCCAAGGCTTCCGCTTGAGAAGCCGACGACCCAGGCCGCGGTATTCGAGGACTCCTATGCGCAGCAGCGGCTGTTTGCCAGGCTCGCGATGTTCTTCGGCCTGCTGGCGGCTCTGCTGGTTGGCATCGGGCTTTACGGGACGCTGTCGTATCGCGTAAGCCGCAGAAGCGCGGAGATTGGCGTGCGCATGGCACTGGGCGCGCAACGCCCACAAGTGCTGGGCATGGTGCTGCGCGAATCGCTCCGGATCGTAGCCGTCGGCATTGCCCTCGGGATCCCACTCGCATTTGTTGCCGGGCACTTCATGAGCTCCATGCTGTTTGGGCTTCAGACTTACGATGCATTATCGCTCTTCGCCGCTCTCGCGGCCGTTGTTGTCATCAGCCTCGCCGCCGGCTATCTGCCTGCGCGGCGCGCGGCCACCATCGATCCAATTCGCGCATTGCGAACGGAGTAGGAGACAGCGTGGACATGTTTCGGATTCTGTTTAAACGGTGCGCGGCGCTTTTCGGCACGCGCAGGTCGGACACGGACCTGGACGAGGAATTGCAGGCTCACCTCGACATTGCCGTCCATGCGAATGTTCAAAGCGGGATGACTCGGGAAGAGGCGCGGATGGCCGCTCTGCGCAGCTTCGGCGGAATCACGCAAACGAAGGAGCGATATCGATCGCAGCGCGGCCTGCCATTCATCGAGACAGTGGCGCGCGATATCCGCTATGCCAGGCGGCAACTGCGCAAATCGCCGGGGTTCACCTTGACCGCAGTGTTGACGCTGGCGGTTGGCATTGGCGGCGTGACGGCGGTGTATACCGTAGTTGAAGCTGTGCTGTTGCGGCCCTTGCCGTTTTACCAGCCTGAAAGGCTGGTGCGCTTGCACGAGGGGGTCGAACACCAATTCGATTCTGCGGATCTGCCGGCTCCGGATGTGATCCGCTTTGCCCGCGACAGTCAGGCATTTTCCCAGGTGGCCGGATTTGTTTCGGCTGGCTTCGAGGTCAGCGGCGCGGGGAAGCCTTTCCAGGCAAAGGCCGAGCGGATCAGTGCTTCTCTGCTGCCTTTGCTCGGAGTGCAGCCGATGCTGGGCCGCGCGTTCACGCAAAGCGAGGACGAAGACTCTTCTCCCGTTGCCGTCATCAGCTATGCCATGTGGCGCGAGCGCTTTCAATCCAGCGCCAGAGCGATTGGCGCAACTATTGATTTGGATCGCAGACCCTTCACCATCGTCGGCGTGATGCCGCGCAGCTTTGAGTTTCCTCTGGATGCGGGACGGCTGAGCCATCGGGACATGTGGGTGCCGATGAGTTTTACGCCGGACGAGAAGCAGGATGAGACGGACAACTTTCAATATGGAGCCATTGCACGACTGAAGCCGGGCATAACTCTCGCGCAGGCGCAAAGCGATGTGCGCCGCATGGTGGCGAGCATCGAAGCTGAGATTCCGCCGCAGGATGGGATTCATCTCACCAGCAATGTTCGTTTCCTGCAAGAGGAAACAGTGCATGGCGCGCGGCCCCTGTTGAATACTCTTCTAGCCGCGGCGGGATTGATCCTTCTGATCGCGTGCGCCAATCTGGCTAACCTGCTGTTGGTGCGTACGGCAGGACGGCGGCGCGAATTTGGCATGCGCATTGCGTTGGGTGCGGCGCGCAGAGCGATCCTGCGCCAGTTGTTGACGGAGAGCCTGGTGCTGGCCGCATTGGGCGGTGCGTTGGGCATTGTTCTTGCTTTCGTGCTTGTGCATCTAGCCGCGGCCGTTCTGCCTGATTCGCTGCCGCGCTTGAGCGAGATTGCGGTGCGCTGGCCGGTGTTGCTGGTGGCGATGGGACTGACCGGTGTTACCGGGATCTTGTGCGGTTGGGCTCCGGCGCTGGCCGGCATCAAATCCGACGCCATGGACTCGATGCGTGAAGGAAGCCCGGCGGCGGGCCAGGGCCGCGCGCAGCATAGAATGCGCAGCGTGCTGGCGGTGGTGGAAGTTGCGCTGGCCATGCTGCTGCTGGTGGCTTCCGGCCTGCTGCTGCGCAGCTTTCAAAAGATGCTTGCCACCGATCCGGGATTTGAACCGCAGCATGTGTTGACTGCCTCGCTCGATCTACCCGAGCACGACTATCCGACCGAGCAGAAAGTGGACGCGTTTTATCGGGAATTGCTGCGGCAACTTGGCGGCCTTCCCCAGGTCCGCTCGGTGGGACTTGCGTCAAATATTCCCGTCATTGGAATCGGCTCCGATCGCAACTTCGTTCCAGAAGGATATGCGCCGCACGACGGGCGCGCGTGGCTCTCCGTGTCAAACTACTTCGTGCTCGGCGACTACTTTCGCGCCATGCGCATTCCTTTGCTTGAGGGGCGGTATTTCACAGCAGCGGACGATCTGCCGAATGCGCCTTTGGTGGCTATCGTCAGCCAGTCGGCGGCGCGCCAGCATTGGCCGGGCGTCGACGCGGTGGGCAAGCGCTTCCGGATGGGCGGCAATCCGAAGAGCACGCGGCCGCTGATTACGGTGGTGGGCATTGTTGGCGATGTGCGGCAGGGTGCACTGGATCAGGCTGTGTATCCGCAGATGTATGAGCCGCTGGAGCAGCACGCGCGACAGTTTGAAGCGCAGGTTCAGCAGGCCATCGGGCCTTATCGCAGCCTGTACGTCGCGCTGAACTCGGCGGGCAATCCTGCGGCGATTGAAACCGGTCTTGAGAAGACTGTTCATGGGATCGATCCGCTGCTGGCGGTCACGGACATGTACACCATGGAGCAGGTGGTCGCGGCGACTGAGACTTCACGAAGATTCAACACCGCGATCCTGACCGCGTTTGCGTCCATCGCGCTGGCTCTTTCTCTGTTGGGAATTTACGGCGTACTCGCGTATTCCGTAAACCAGCAGGCCAGAGAGATAGCCATCCGCATGGCGCTCGGCGCGAACCGGGGGCAAGTGCTATGGAGAACGCTGCGCAACGCGCTGGCGCTTGCCGGCGTGGGCGTGGCCGCAGGGTTGGTAGCCTCTGCCGGCCTTACGCGGTTTCTCGCCAGCCTGCTCTTCGATGTAAAGCCGCTGGACCCGGGCGCAGTTGTCGGTGCAGCGGCTTTGCTGCTGGCATGTTCGGCTCTGGCTGGGTGGCTCCCGGCCCGCCGCGCCGCTTCCATCGATCCAATAAAAGCATTGCGAACAGAATAGGAGTCAACATGGACATGTTTCGGGTTCTCTTGAAACGGTGCTCAGCGGTTTTCGGCAGACGAAAGCTGGACGAGGACCTTGATGAGGAATTGCGGGCTCACCTGGACCTTGCGATCCATGCCCATGTTCAGGCCGGAATGACAAGGGAAGAGGCGCGGACAGCGGCGCTGCGCAGCTTCGGCGGAGTGACGCAAACCAGGGAGGCATACCGCACGCAGCGAGGGTTGCCCTTGGGCGAGACGCTCATGCGCGACATCCGCTTCGCTCTGCGTCAATTGCGCCGCAATCCTGGCTTTACGCTTACGGTCGTCTCGACGCTGGCGCTGGCCATCGGCGCCAACACCGCAATTTTTTCCATTGTGAATGCGCTGATGCTGAAGAACCTGCCTTATGCCCAGCCCGAGCGGATGGGCACCATCTTCACGCGGATCACGGGAAAAAATGCTACCGACGATCGGCATCACATCGATAACGAGCAATGGGAGCTACTGCGTGACGATGTGCCGGCTCTCATTTCCGCGGTTTCGAGCATGGGGCTTTCTGGCGTGAACCTTGAGGCGAGCTCGCGGGTGCAATATGTTCAAGACGCGCGTGTCTCGGCGCACTACTTCGATGTCTTGGCCATTCAACCCGCAATGGGCCGCAACTTCTCAGAGGACGAGGATCGTCCGCATGGGCCGCCGGCAGCGATTCTCAGTGACCGCCTGTGGCACAATCTCTTCGGCGCGGATCGCGGTATTGTGGGGCAGGCCATTCTGTTGAAGGGTGCGCCCTTCACCGTAATCGGCGTACTGCCTCAGGGTGCAACGACTCCCGCGAATGCAGATGTCTATACGGCGCTGCAGCCGAGCCGGAATGGCGAAGGCGGGGGAACCAATTTTGAAGTCATTACACGGCTGCGCGACGGCTCCAACTGGCAGGAGGCGGATGCGGAGATCAACCGCGCGTGGCTGGCGCGCCCGCATCGCTATGAGTTGGAGGACAACCCCGGCGCGCAGGTCAGCTACTATTCGGTTCCGCTGCAGAAGGGTCAGGCGGCGACACTGCGTCCGCAGGTCTTCGCGCTCATGTTGGCGGCGGGATTCATTCTGCTGATCGCCTGCGCGAACCTCGCCGGTTTAACGCTGGTACGCATGGTGAAGCGCACGCCGGAAGTGGCTACGCGGCTGGCGCTGGGCGCCTCGCGGTGGCAGATCGAGAAGCAGCTTTGGGTGGAGAACCTGCTGCTGGCGCTGATGGGCGGAGCAGTGGGCGTGGCAGTGGGGTTCATCACTCTGCGCGGGCTTTTGTTGCTGCTGCCTGAACATTTTCTGCCTGTAGCGAGCGTTTCGCTCGATGGCCGTGTACTGGGATTTGCGCTCGCGGTTTCGTTGCTGACCAGCATTCTGTTTGGAATGCTGCCGGCGCTCACAACGCGCAAGGTGGATTTGCGTTCGTCGATTGCGAGCCGAAGTTTGGCCGGCAGCGGCAGGCAACGCCTGCGCCAGATGCTGATCGCCGGCGAGGTTGCGCTTACGGTGGTGTTGCTCGCGGCCGCGGGATTGCTGATTCGGACGCTTGCTCACCTCGAGACGCTGCCGCCGGGATTCAATCCGGATGGAGTGATGACGGCCAAGGCATCACTGGATGACCCGCGCTACCAGTCCCGCGTGGGCTTTCTGCGGCTGCTCGATGCTAGCCTGGCAGCCATGAGGCAGATTCCAGGCGTCGAGAATGCGGCGGTGGGGCTGACGCTGCCGTATGAGTTCACCCTTAACTACGGCGCGTTGCTGCACGACGGTCCACAAGCGCAAAAAACAGTGGGAACGGATCTTGTTTATGTCACGCCGGGCTACTTTGAGACATTGCAGATGCCATTGGTCGCGGGCCGCACGTTTGCCCCATCAGACGGCCCGGATGCACCGCAAGTGGCGATTGTGAATAGCGCCTTTGCGCGCAAGTTTTTTCCCGGGCTCAGTCCCGTGGGACGCATGCTGGACAAAGGTACTCTGATCGTCGGAGTGGTGGCCGACGTTCAGCTTTCCTCGGGGCTGAACCCGACCGCGCCCCTGATGAGCGAGGAGACCATGTATGTCACCGCGGCGCAGCTCGATCCGCAGCTGCTGGCGCTCGTTCATGTCTTTTTCCAGCCGAGCTGGATTGTGCGCACCGGCCGCCCAGTGGAGGGGTTGACCGCGCAGATGCAACGCGCGCTGAGCAAGGCTGCTCCCAATCTGCCCTTCTCCGGCTTCTATGACATGCGCGAATTGCAGGCGAAGACACTGGCCGAACAGCGCGTCGAAGTGGCGCTGCTGAGCGCCATGGCGGGCCTCGCCTTGCTGATGAGCGCGCTGGGCATCTTCGCGCTGGTGGCCAACATGGTGGCGCAAAGGACGCGGGAGATCGGCATACGCATTGCGCTGGGTTCGAGCGTGCGGCAGGCCATGATTTATATCGGCGGATCGGGTGTTCGCGCTGCCGTGGTTGGGCTCGTCGCCGGATTGATGCTGTGCCTGGGGACACTGCGGGCAATGCGCAGCGTGCTCTATGGCGTCGGCGTCTACGATGCGCCAACCATCACGGCGGTCGTAATGACGCTGCTGGTGGTCGCGCTGCTCGCTACTTCGATACCCGTGCTGAGAATTGCGCGGATCGATCCGGCGACGACGCTGCGGGAGGAGTAGGCTCGAACGCTTTTTCTGCAGTCCGCGTGGACGTTATGCTGGAGGAAATGCGATTTCGCTTTGCTGTCCTCCATGGCCGAACTTCTGCCCTTGTCGTTTGCTTAACTGCCTTTCGGCTTTGCGGCGAGGCGGCGGTCGCACAGCCTTCCAAGGTCACGCTCACTCCAGCTCTGGTCGAGGCCGGATCACCGGAGCTGATTCGCGTGGATGCGCCGCTTGCGGCCAATCTTGACGGCGAGTGGATGGGACGCAAGCTCGCGTTTTTTCGTGGACGCAGGCAGCAGGCCTGGTTCGCCCTGGCGGGCGTGGATGTGGAGACGAACCCTGGGCCGTCGGAATTGAAGATTACGTTTCGACTCGCGCAGGGTGCTCCGCAAGACCTGAGTCGCTCTGTCGAGATTCATCCCGCTCACTACCGAACCGGTTCGCTTACCGTGGCGCCTAAATTCGTCGAACCCGGACCGGATGCGGCCAAGGAGATCAAAGCCGAGTCTCAACTGAAGGCGAAGGTCTTCGCGGCGAGCGCTACGGAGCCGTTGTGGACGGGGAGTTTCCGCGCGCCGGTGAAGGCCGCGCCGACAGACAGCTTTGGTACGCGCCGCATGTTCAACGGCAAGCTGTCCAGCGTGCACAAAGGCATGGACTATCGCGCTGCGATGGGGACCCCGGTGCGTGCAGGAAACAGCGGCGTGGTGGTGCTGGCGCGGCCGCTCTACTACGAAGGCAATTGCGTAGTCATCGACCATGGGCTGGGGCTCTTCACGCTGTCGATGCATTTCAGCCGCATCGACGTGAAAGAGGGTCAGCGCGTGGTTGCGGGGGATCAGCTGGGTCTGAGTGGCGCAACGGGCCGCGTGACCGGGTCGCATCTGCATTGGGCTGTCCGCTGGCAGGACGCGTATCTTGACCCGGCCAAGCTGTTGCGGTTGGACTTGGCTGGGATTCGGTAGAAATTGTTGGTGTGCCTGGGACTCAAAGGTTCGTGGCGGCCCACCCTAGGCGCAAGGACAAGTACGCGCCGAGGATGGGGCACCCGGCACCCGGGCTGTGTCTCCGCTAGCGGGAGATGGCTTCCTCTTCTACGTTTTGCGCTGGACTAGCTGTTGCGGCCGCAGTGACCTCGGATAATGCTGCCTTTTCCTTCCGCAATGCCTTAAAGGCGCGGTAGACAAACCAGCCCAGGTACCAGCCGTCGAGGTACTTGTAAGGTGTTTCGCCGGTGGTGTAGTGACCGCAGGGCAGCACGCGCGGCTCAAAGTTCAGGCCGTGGTGCTTGAACGCCTCCACCACCAGCAGCGAATATTCGCGCGGGAAGGTCAGATCGTAATCGGCGTAGACGAGCAGAACTCTCTTGGCGGGGCCACCGGCTTCGGGCGAGGCAAAGCGCGCGTAATAGCTGCATGGGCTCACGGCTGACCAAAGGGCGCGCACGCGATCCTGGGTGAGTCCGGCTTCTTCAAGCGCCTGCTTCACGTGACGCGTGCTTTGCCCCGCCCAGGTAACGTCTCCGAAAGCGGTCGATGCGTGATTGAAGGCGTTGACGCGGATGCGTTT
>JBEKVS010000235.1:0-9928 GCA_049513795.1 Occallatibacter sp.
GCGGTCAAATGCTCCAGATGGCTGGCGAGCTCGGCATCCATCTCCGCCTCAAGCCGGTTTCGCTGAACCATAGATCGCATCCACGACCGCGGCCGGGAAACAATGCCGATAAAAAGTGAACGCAAACTCATAGCCCCTCTAAATCTTTGATCTCAGATATCGAGTCCCTAAGTCCCTGCCTAACTCACGCCTCTTCCGGCGTTGCGCGCAGAATGGTTCCAATGATTCCCGCCATGCGATTCCACTTTTTAGTTTCCTCGCCGAGCCGGTCGCGGCCGGCGCGCGTCAGCTTGTAATACTTGGCGCGGCGGTTATTATCGCTCTCACCCCATTCGCTGGCGATGGCTCCCTGGTGCTCCAGCCGGTAGAGCGCGGGATAGAGCGATCCCTGCTGAATCACCAGCTCTTCGCCGGAGATCTGCTGAATGCGCAGCAACACGCCGTAGCCATGCAGCGGGCCCAGTGAAACTGCCTTCAGGATGAGCAGGTCCAGTGTCCCTTGCAACAGATCGATTTGCTTCTCTTGTGTCATTTGCCGTTCTCCATCACTACTCTGTTCCTGGCAGGTCGCTTCCCTAGTCAATCTAGGAAAGAAAATATCGCGTCTCTCCTAGATTGTCAAGGAGACGGGATGATCACTACTTCTTTTAATTGCTTTCACTTGCTGCATCGGCGGGAATTGCGGGCGCTCGAACCCTGCGCCATTTCACTAAAAAACAATTTCGAGCCCTTTACAGGACCACCGGGATTGAGCGTATATTGAACTCCATTGGGCGGATGATTTCTCTTCTTGAAACACCGCACCGGCAATCCGATTGGTTTGCACTGTTTCCGTTTTTCCTGCGTCCAGTTGGATAGTGAGCCTCACGGGCGAAGTATTCAATTTGCTCCCCGGCAGCCTGAAGTGAGACGTATCAAATGGCTGCGTCTGCGTACGATCCGCTGATGGAGGCACGGCTTTTCCGAGGCTGCACGACGGCAGAAGATCGTCTCACGAGAAACATGTTGTGGAATCGTCCCGCCAGGCAGTCAATGCGCCTGGTTGCAAAGCTCCTGAACACGGAGCGTGGGCTCGTGCGTGGAATCACTTCGCCGCGTATGCCGGATTGATTGCCTCTCACAATTCGAACCCTGCTCGCGAAGTTCCCTGAGCCTTCGCGCCAGCTCGCATCCACGCGCCAACAGCTCCGCTGTATCCGGGGCGCCACGAGAACGACCGAACGGCATGCTGTCTCCCGCCGTCAGGGAAGCTTTGTCTACGCGCAAATGGATCCCTTCGGGTAGGTTCCATCACGCGCGCGGACTGGAGATATGCCTGTCTCATCCATACCCATCATTCCCGATTCAGATCCCCCAAAGGAGTTGCACATGTCGAATTCCAAGCGGACTTCCCTCAAAGGCACCGAGCACAATTTGCTGCCGGGAGCACGAGCCATTGGTCCAACCGACCCACATCAACTCATCGAAATCTCCGTGGTCCTGAAGCACCGCCAGCCGCTGGCAATGCCTGAGCATGAAAGCAAGATTCTCACCCATAACGAATTCGCCAAGGCCTACGGCGCCGAGCCGGCGCAGGTGGACAAGATCCGCCAGTTTGCCCGCGAGAACAACCTGCAGGTGCTGGAACGAGGCGACGAGGCGTTGCGCCGCACCGTTACATTGGCCGGTACAGCCGGCGCCATGGAGAAAGCATTCTCCGTTGATTTGATCGAGTATGAGCATGAAGACGGGAGCTATCGCGGCCACACCGGAGCTATTCAGATGCCCGAGGAATACGCCTCTTTTGTCTCCGGCGTCTTCGGCCTCGACGATCGCCCTGTGGCCAAGCCGCATTTCCGCATTCGCGGCGCCAACCACACATTTGGCGCCCGCGCCTCCAATGTCTCCCACACCCCCGGGCAGGTGGCCAAGCTCTATGCCTTCCCGCAAAACGCCGACGGGTCGGGACAGACGATTGGCTTGATCGAGCTGGGCGGCGGTTATCGCCCGACGGATATCAGCCAGTACTTCCAATCCCTTGGATTGCAACCGCCGACGGTGAAGAGCATCTCGGTGGATCAAGCCAATAATCGTCCCACCACGGCGCAAAGTGCGGACGGCGAAGTAATGCTGGACATTGAGATGGCCGGTGCGGTGGCGCCGGGCGTCAAGATCGCCGTCTACTTCGCGCCCAACACCGCGCGCGGATTCCAGGATGCCCTCAGCACGGCAATTCACGACCAGCTGAACCGGCTCAGCGCGCTCTCCATCAGCTGGGGCGGCGCCGAGGTCAATTGGACGGCTCAATCGATGGAAAACTTCAGCCAGGTGGCGCAGGAAGCCGGCCTCCTGGGCATTACCATCACCGCCGCGGCCGGCGACAATGGCTCCAGCGACGGCGTCGCCGACGGCAAGAATCATGTTGACTTCCCCGCGTCGTGCCCCTACGTTCTCGCCGCCGGCGGCACGCGCCTGGTGGCGGCCAACGGCGCCATCAGCAACGAAACGGTGTGGAATGACGGCGCTCAAGGCGGGGCAACCGGTGGCGGATATAGCACCGTGTTCCCGCGCCCGGCATGGCAGGCAACCGACAACACGCAGCCCCAGCGTGGCGTGCCCGACGTTGCCGGCAACGCCGATCCCGACACTGGCTACAACATTCTTGTCGACGGACAGCAATTGGTGATCGGTGGAACCAGCGCCGTGGCTCCGCTGTGGGCTGGACTGGTCGTCTTGCTCAACCAGAAGCTGAATCGCCGCCTGGGATTCATCAGCCCCGCGCTCTACAACCTGGACCAGAAGAGCGACTTCCACGACATCACCATGGGCAACAACGGAGCCTATTCCGCTTCTTTCGGATGGGACGCATGCACCGGCCTGGGCACCCCAATGGGCACACAACTGGCACAAGCCCTGCAGGACACAGGCGCTGTGGCTCACGCCCAAAAGACAGAGCGCGCGCACGCAACAACCTCGCGCTAACCTCGCGTTGAACCGCGAAAAGCCGCAGCACGCACTTGCATAGTAATACAAATGCAAAATAGGGACCCGGATGGGCTTCTCCACAAGGGGAATCCATCCTGCCTTAAGGAAGGAGGACACGATAGTAGCTCAGGATTTCGTCCGTCGCGGCGGACGAAATCCTGGGTGAGCCATCCCCGGCTGTCGGTTTCATCCCATAGGGCCGAACCGAAGCACGGTACATCTTCCCACGCCCATGCGTGGCATGACGCGCGCCATCCGCCGCCAGCTTTCCAAGCCCTCCCGATAAATGGCACAATGGACCTTTCGTGAACTTCCATTCTTTTTGAGCAAGGAGCCATGGACCATGGGGAGTGTCTCGATCGCGGAGGCAATACGGGCGCTTGCGTCTGGGGCGCAGGTGCATAGAAATCTCCCCGCAGCGCAATTGGTGGAAACTGCGTTGCTGCGTGGCGAAGCGCGCCTGGCCGCGAATGGTGCCCTGGTGGCCACGACCGGGGCGCGCACGGGCCGCAGTCCCAGGGACAAGTTCACCGTCGACGATGCGACAACCCATGACACGGTGGACTGGGGCCGCGTGAACCAGCCGTTTGAGTCGGCCAAATTCGACGCGCTGCTCGAGCGTGTCGTGGCTCACATGCGCGAACGCGACCTGTTTGTCCAAGACCTTTACTGCGGAGCCGATCCCGCTTACCGGCTGCCCATCCGCATCATCGCCGAGTACGCCTGGCATGCGCTCTTTGTGCGCCAGCTCTTCGTTCGTCCCGACGCTGCCGAGCTGGCCACGCACCAGCCCGAATTCACCGTGATCGCCGCGCCTGAGTTCCAGGCCGTACCTGACCGCGACGGAACCCGCACCTCGACTTTCATCCTCGCCGATTTCACCCGCCGCATTGTGCTCGTCGGCGGAACAAAATACGCCGGCGAGATGAAGAAGTCGATCTTCGGCGTAATGAACTTCCTGCTTCCGCAGCGACCGGATCATGATGCCGTCCTGCCCATGCACTGCTCCGCCAACGTTGGAGGCGACGGCGAGACTGCCCTGTTCTTTGGCCTCTCCGGCACCGGCAAGACCACGCTCTCCGCCGACCCCGCCCGCCGTTTGATCGGCGACGACGAGCACGGCTGGAGCGCGTCCGGCATCTTCAACTTTGAAGGCGGCTGCTACGCAAAGTGCGTCGACCTCAGCGAAGAGAAAGAGCCGCAGATCTTCCACGCCATTCGCTTCGGTTCGGTGCTTGAAAATGTAGTTCTCGACCCCGCGACCTGCGAGCCCGACTACAAAGATATTCAACTCACCGAGAACACACGCGCAGCCTATCCAATAGAGTTCATTGAGAATGCCGTGATTCCCGGCGTTGGCGGCCATCCCCGCAACATCCTGTTTCTGGCCGCCGACGCCTTCGGTGTCTTACCGCCCATCGCGCGTCTTACGCCGGAACAGGCCATGTACCATTTCCTCTCCGGCTACACCGCCAAACTGGCCGGCACCGAAGCTGGCATGGGCTCCGACCCAGTCCCCGAGTTTTCAGCCTGCTTCGGCTCGCCCTTTTTGCCCCTCGCCCCGCATGTCTACGCGGAGATGCTCGGCACCCGCCTCAAGCAGCACCAGGCCGCATGCTGGCTCGTGAATACCGGCTGGTCCGGCGGCCGTTTCGGCGTTGGCAAGCGCATGAGCCTCAAACACACCCGCGCCCTGGTCAACGCCGCGCTCGACGGCAAGCTGGACCCGAACGGTCCGGACCCGGTCGAATTCGTCACCGAGCCGGCCTTCGGTCTCAGCATTCCGGTAAGCTGCCCCGGCGTGCCAACCGAGATCCTCAACCCCCGCAACGTCTGGCGTGACAAGCCCGGCTATGACAAGCAAGCTGCCGATTTGGCTGCTCGCTTCCAGGCCAACTTCCAGCAGTTCGACGCCCCCGAAGCCGTCCGCGCCGCGGGGCCAAGAGCGGGCCACGGCGGTTAGATGTGAGCGGATTCCCGCGCTCACAAACAGTCATAGGCAGCGGATTGGACTCCCACGCGCCTAAGGTAGCTCAAGCGGCAAACGACTCTCGCTATCCCACTTCCGTTTGCATCTTTCGTAGTACTCGCCAACCCTCTTCGGTGATTGAAGATAGCACCACCCGCAGCTACTGTGGAGTAACGCTTTCAGGGAATTGCTCCTTCGTCCGGGTGTGAGGCTGGCAGCACAAAGTTATTTTTCTACATTGATTGACGTCACTCGGCTGAAACCCTGCATGCACCCCATATAGCTTCAATAGCCGCAGGGTGGCGCCATGAAGATTGGTTTCTACAATATAGCCTTATCACTTGCCACCGCGGTGACGCTTGGCCTGTCGTGTGGTTGTGTCAGCAACCAGGGCTTGTCCGCCAACACAAATCAGGTCAGCGGAGGCTCGGGAAATTCAAGCAACAGCGGATCGTCAGGCTCAGGGTCGGGGGGCAGCAACTCAGGGTCAGGAAGCGGCGGGTCCAGTTCCGGTAGCGGCAGTTCCGGTAGCGGCGGCTCGGGAAGCGGTGGTTCCGGTTCCGGCAGCAGCGGCAGCGGGGGAAGCACCACACCTCCTTCTGTTGTCCCCGCCGATGCCGTCAGTGTTAGCGCAGTCCAGGCGCTTGATAACTGGAAAGGGTCCTATGACACAGGCACCAGCGGTGGCACTGGCTCCGCCACCGGAACCATGGCCCTCGTCGCCTCCCCATCCATGAGCGGCCAGGCGCGCGAGTTTACCACCGCTTACACCGACGCCGGCGGCGAACGTTACTCCGTCGACTTTGCATCCGATACATCCTCGCATAACTTCTTCTATGACGCATGGGTCTATCTGCCCCAAGCGCCCACAGATATTGCCAATCTCGAGTTAGACATGAATCAGGTCATCGCCGACGGGCAAACCGTCATCTTCGGCTTCCAGTGCGACGGCTATCATGGCACATGGGACTACAGCGGAAATACCGGCACGCCGGCCGAGCCGGTCGTCCACTGGAAGCAATCCAGTGCAACCTGCAACGTCCAAAACTGGAGCATTCAAGTCTGGCATCACGTGCAGGTGAGTTACTCCCGCGATGACTCCGGCAATGTCACCTATAACTCGGTCTGGCTCGACGATGTGGAGCAGCAGATCAACGCCACCGTACCCTCAGCCTTTGCGCTTGGCTGGGCCCCCGTACTGGTCACCAACTTCCAGGTCGACGGCCGCGGGGCCAACGGATCGTCCACCGTCTATCTGGATGACTTGACCATTTACCGCTGGTAAAGCTCTCTCGAACCGGCCGGCCGCGAATTCCCAGAGTCATTCCAACGTAGAAAAGCCCCGCATCCACAGCAGGGCTTCGCTACTCAATTCCTTGTTTCAGACTTCTATATGCTCGTGTCCACAGGTTCTCAAGTTGCTCAGTATGTCTTGAAGCTATCGGAAAACTGATAAGTCGACTGCTTAAGTCCGCTGCAGGTTGGCGAGGCGTAGGTCTGTCCGGCACAACTCCCATTATCGCGGGCGAGAGACCAGATAGCTAGCCTGTCGACATATTTGCTGGAACTGTCATTCGCAAAGTTCAGCACCGTATTCACGTCGGCCGGCGTGAATACTTCAGAACTTACATCGTTCACTCCCACCATCACCGTGACGCCGACTTTCGCGCTAAGCCCCGCTGTCTTAATTTGCTTTTCCGTGTTCTCAGCCGCGTCGACCGCATCCGTGCCCATCTGTCCATGATTGTCCACCTCTGAGCCGTAGTCCATGGCCAGTACGTTGACCAGATCCAAAGCCAACCCAGCCTTCTTCGCTCCTTGCAGATTGCTCACTCCACTCGAAATCAGACCAGTCGGCAGAACTTGCAAAGTGTAAGACACGTATAAGCCCGGATTCGCTTTCTTAAGCGCAACCACCGCCTTGTCGCGTAAAGTATTTGCGCTCTGATTCGAAGCTTCGCTGCCCTCTATATCGAAGTCCAGCATCTTCACGCCGTAGCGATCGATCACCGATTGATAGATGGCCTGCAATTCCGATTCCGACTTGCATTGGGCCGCAGGCTCAGTTCCACCCGAGCCGCCAAAAGAAATGATCACTTGCACATTTGCCTTCTGCAGGTCCTTGACCACCGACTGGATCGTGGTCCCATCGGCCAATTTGTCGTTGGGAAGGTTCGAATGCAAGCCGCCCCAGCCCGCTGTACAACCGCTGCCGGTAGCCACGATAAAGGCGAGAGTCACGCCTTTGATCCCAGTTTTCTGTTGGATGGAAACCAGGTTCTCATCGGATGTAATGCCCATGTCCACATAGGGAGAAAAAATCTTCGTCCCCGGTGCGGGCGCTGACGCAGTCGCTTCCGCCCGTGCTCGTGGATTCGTGCCGGATACGTTGAGGAACACAGTGAATGACAGCAAGCCACACACAGATAAAGCCGCTCTGCGCGGCCCAGACAACCTATTCATTTTCATTTGTGACTCCAGAGATTTTTATTGCAGCACAACATCTGGCGTGGGCTTGTGCGTGCACATAGTGCCAACAGTCTTACTAACTTCTCCAGAGACATGTCAAGCTTTAAGATCGGGAACCGGCTTTCTGTTTGCGCAGAGTCGAAGTCGCCCGCAGGCGATTAACCTTGAAACTTCAAAGTGCGCAAATATGCATCCTTGTGCTATAGTTCATAGTGCTACATCGAGCCATGCAGATCTTCGAGACACGATGGTTCGCGCGGTTTGCCCGGCAGGAAAGCATCACGAACGCGAGTTTGCTCGAGGCCATCGCACGTGCAGAGCGCGGTCTCATCGATGCCGATCTTGGCCGCGGTCTTATCAAGCAGCGCGTGGCCAGGCGGGGAAAAGGACGATCGGGCGGGTATCGCGTAATTGTTGCCTATCGAACCAAGAGCCGAGCCATCTTCCTTCTTGGGTTCGCGAAAAGCGAAAGGGAGAACATCAGCCGGGATGAATTGGTGCTTCTTCGAGAACTGGCGGAGAACTGGCTTGGCGCCGATGCCAGAAGGATTCGAAAGGAAATTGAAGCCGGCAATTTACGGGAGATCGAACATGACGAAGAAACTTAGCACCGTATGCGAAGCAATTCTTGAGATGGCCGGTGACCAACTTCGAAGTGGCCTGATCGACAAGGCCGAACATGAGAAGATCACCGTTCGCCTGCTTGGCCCGAAGCCGCTTCATACAGCCAAGCCCATTACGGCCGAAGAGATTCGCCGGCTGAGGGAGCGCGCAAACATGAGCCAGGCCGCCTTTGCCCGTTCGCTCAATTTGAGCGTGGGCTACATCTCGCAGTTGGAACGAGGAACCAAGCAGCCCAAAGGCCCAGCGCTCGCCCTGCTCAACGTGATTCGGCGGAAGGGGTTCGAGGCGATTCTCTAGCCAATCTTCCGACTGCTATCTGATCGCAACGCTTGCGAAAATTGTTGAACGGACGAGCTAGGTCAGCGGGGTGTTAGACGGTTCGAGACTGTTGCTTTGATATTGAGTCCATATCTCTCCAAGACATTGTCGACCAGCGTTGCAACCCAGGCTTTTTCTCGTGGGCCAACGACGATCTCCGAAATAAATCGCCCAGGGTCAAATGAGACCTCCATCCCAAGAATGCCGTGTCCCTTTTCCAGTACGAACGGGTCCAGAACCGCCTGGGGGTAATCAGCCCGGGAGCGCGCAGCAATTAGCGCGTCTGACATGTTGCGATTGATTATCTCTACGTCCCAGACAACAGCTCTGACCTCCGCCTCGAGTTGGTAACTAAGATCTTTTCGGAAGCACATAACAAGTCCATTGTTATGCCAAGGAGCGAGGCTCCAATCGACATATTTTACTTCTCCCAGAAAGATGCGATGAGTCGATTCGTTGATGGCCTGTCTTAGGGCCCCGACACTGGTCTTCACCGCGACGATGCCGCTACCTTTTCCATATAGGTCCCACATCGCAAGCGATTCTCCCATGCCCGCTCTCCAGCAGCTCACATAGGCAGTTGTTCTCATATACTTCGGGCCCTCTAGCCAGCCATCCAAATTTGGCAATCCGGCAACCGCGTTCGTGGCATTGAGAGATCGGAAATGCTCGATCTCCCCGTCAGTGTAGGTTCCCTCCAGAGGGTCGTTGAATTGATCCGGCCGCGAGAACCAAAGTGACTTCTGTTCGAGGAGTTGAAGAAATGTAGCGAAGTCCATATATCGCCAAAGAGTTGTATCATCTGGCGGGAGGGTCAACTCGGAATGCGGCTCATAGGGCAACGTCTTTTTCCACCCTTCTTGCGAAGAACGTCAATCCCAGAGAGGTCTCTGAACGACAGGAAAGTGAAACATACGGAAAAGTGAAACACCCGGAATAGTCGCGATAGCAGCGAAATCACGTACACGCAGAAAAGCCCTGCTTCTTCAGCAGGGCTTTTCATGTTGAATATTAATGCCGGCGATCACCTAATCTCCCACACAGTCGCCCGTGCAGTACCATCGGCCCAGCGAGGCTTAACTTCCGTGTTCGGGATGGGAACGGGTGATCCCTCGCAGTATGGTCACCGGCAAATTCGGCACAAGGCTAACGCCTTGAAACCGCCTCAACTTGAAGGCGCTTGGCGGGTGGTTGCCCGCAGCCCGCCGCGGCGTCTAGCATCTCAAACATTTCTGCATGAGAATTATAGGAACGCGGCAGCAATCTGGCGCCAAAAACTTTGCACTTCAAAGCTCACAGAAGCTTTCGCCTCGTAGAGCCATGGACTTACAAAACTTTTGCAACGAAATTGATTGGTGTTACAAGGCTTGTTAGAAGAGCATCCGGGCATGTTACTGCGCGGAGTTAATTCTATGGACAAGCCGAACGGGCGATTAGTACTGGTAAGCTTCACGTGTTGCCACGCTTTCACACCCAGCCTATCAACCAGATGGTCTTTCTGGGCCCTTCAGGGAGATCTCATCTTGGGGCGTGCTTCCCGCTTATATGCATTCAGCGGTTATCACAACCGAACTTCGCTACCCA
>JBEKVS010000236.1:0-9424 GCA_049513795.1 Occallatibacter sp.
CCCGTTTACACTTAGAGGGTGATGCCTGAAGAGAAAGAACTGCGTTACGACCCCGCCGTAATCGAACCGAAATGGCAGCAGCGCTGGGCCGCAGACCCTGCGCTCTACGCGGCCGAGCCCGCCTCCTGCGGCAAGCCCAAGTATTACGTCCTGGAGATGCTGCCTTATCCCAGCGGCCAGTTGCACATGGGTCACGTGCGCAACTACTCCATCGGCGACGCACTGGCGCGCCACATGTGGATGCGCGGCTACAACGTGATGCACCCCATGGGCTGGGACGCTTTTGGCCTGCCCGCCGAGAACGCCGCCCTCAAGAACAACGTCCCGCCGCGGGAGTGGACGCTGAACAACATCGCGGGGATGAAGCGGCAGTTCGAGCGCCTGGGGATGGCCTTCGACTGGGCTACTGAGGTCACCACCTGCCTGCCCGACTACTACCGCTGGAACCAGTGGTTCTTTCTGCGCATGTACGAGAAGGGCCTTGCTTATCGCAAGAAGAGCAAGGTCAATTGGTGCCCCGACTGCGCCACCGTGCTGGCCAACGAGCAGGTGATCGACGGCCGCTGCTGGCGTCATGAAGACACCATCGTCGAGCAGCGCGACCTGGTGCAGTGGTTCTTGCGCATCACGGACTACGCGCAAGAACTGCTCGAAGGGCTCGACAAGCTCGACGGCTGGCCGGAAAAAGTGCGCACCATGCAGCGCAACTGGATCGGGCGCAGCGAGGGAACCGAAGTCGATTTTTTTCTGGCGGAAAAAACCGACCAGGGACCAGGGACTAGGGACGAGGGACTCGACAGAACACGGATTCGCGTTTTCACCACCCGTGTCGATACCATCTTCGGCGCCACCAGCGTGCAACTGGCGCCGCAGCATGCTCTGGTAGCTGCGTTGACGGCTGCCGACCCCGCACTGAAGGCGCAAGTCGACGAGTTGCTCGAGCAGCAAAAGAAGGCGCGCGAGGCCGGCGACCTGGGCGCGATCGAAAAGCACGGCGTCCCTACCGGCCACTTTGCTGTGAATCCCTACAACGGCGAGCGCGTGCCCATCTGGATCGCCAATTACATCCTGGCCGATTACGGCACCGGCGCCATCATGAGCGTGCCGGCGCACGACGAGCGCGACTTCGAGTTCGCGGTAAAGTACGGGCTGCCCATTCAGCAGGTGATTCATCCTGAAGACAAATCGCTGGCCATTGTTCTGCCTTTCGTCTCCGAAGAAGGCGTCCTGGTGAATTCGGGTGAGTTCGACGGCCTGAGCTGCGAACAAGCCGAGAAGAAGCTGCAGCAGATCGCCGTCTCCAAGGGATTTGGCGAGGCAAAGGTAACCTATCGCCTCAAGGATTGGGGCGTAAGCCGGCAGCGCTATTGGGGTACGCCGATCCCCATGGTCTACTGCGAATCAGGCTGTGAGGGCGACGATCCAATACCGGTCCCAGCGTCTCAGCTCCCGGTGCTTCTGCCCGACCAGATCGAGATTACCCAGCAGGGCGGATCACCTTTGGCCCGCGTGCCGGAGTTTGTGAACACGACCTGTCCCAAGTGCGGAGGACCAGCCAAGCGCGAAACCGACACCATGGACACCTTTGTCGATTCGAGCTGGTACTTCTATCGCTATACCGACGCGCAGAACGACCACGCAGCCTTCGACTCCGCCACGGTGCGGTATTGGTTCCCCATCGACCAGTACATCGGCGGCGTGGAACACGCGATTCTGCATTTGATCTACTCGCGCTTCTGGACCATGGTGATGCGCGACCTGGGCATGGTCGAGAACGACGAGCCGGTGAAAAGGCTGTTTACCCAGGGCATGGTCATCAAGGACGGCCACAAAATGTCGAAGTCGAAGGGCAACGTGGTCTCGCCCGACGACATGGTGGCGCGCTATGGAGCGGATGCCGCCCGCGCGTATTCGCTCTTCGCATCCCCGCCGGATCGCGATCTCGACTGGCAGGAAGATGGCGTGGCGGGCGTCAGCCGTTTCCTTGCCCGCGTCTGGCGGCTGACGACAAAATATGCGCCGGTCGCTCGCGAGGGCCGAGTTGAATCCCACCCTTACCGCAAGGGACGCGGAAAGGATGGGGCACCCGCTGATCAGCCCACGGGCATCTCGCTCACGCTGCTGCGCAAGCTGCACCAGACCATTGCCAAGATCACGCTCGACTTTGAAGGCCGCTGGCACTTCAACACCTGCGTTGCGGCCATCATGGAACTAGTCAACGAGATCCAGGCTGCGGATGCGCAATTGGCTGCTGGCGATGTGCCCGCGCCTGCCATGCTTGAACTGTTGCGATCGCTGGTTTTGCTGCTGGCTCCATTCGCACCCCATCTCGCCGCCGAGTTGTGGGAGGAGTTGGGCGAGGACGGCTCCATTCTGCGCGCGCCGTGGCCGGCGAGCGACGCCGAACTGGCCAAAGAGGACGAGCTCGAAATCCCGGTGCAGATCAACGGCAAACTGGTGATCCTGGTGCGCGTGCCTGCCGACGCCGACTCCAGGACGCTTGAAGCAGCGGCCATGGCCGACGAGAAGATTCAGGCGCGCATCGCCGGCAAGGCCGTCGTCAAAATCATCGTGGTGCCGGGCAAGCTGGTGAACCTGGTGGTGAAATGACGGTGGTGCAATGACGGCTCCCCTGCGCGGGACGCAGTCGCTGGTCGGCCAAATGGGGTGGGTCTTCAGCCGGCCGTGGCTGATCGCTATCGAGATAGCCTGGCGCTGGGTCTTCGGCATTCCCTTTCTGGCCCTGTGCTGGATCGAAGCGCAGAAGATCCTCACCGTCGTTCCTCCTGAGACCGCGGGGCTGAATGCCATCGACGGGCAGAACCCCTGGGTCGCCTCGGTTCAGATCGCCCACGCGTGGGCGATTTATCAACCACACGTGTCTGCCGTCCTGAGCTGGTTGGCGCCGGTAACGGCATTGGCCTGGGTGGTCATTTCCGGCTTTGGCCGCAGCCTCGTGCTCCATGGCATTGACCCTGCTCTGTCTGGCCGACGGTCATTGCACCCCGTGTCGATGGTGGCCCTGCAGGCATGTTGGCTGGCACTGTTCGGCGCAACCTGGTGGGGGTGGTTCCGCTCCATGGCATGGGTTGCGGCCACGCACATCACTGCCGGTGCAGAGCCCGACCTGATCGGCTTCGCGTGCTGGGCAATCTTCCTGTCTCTTGGATTCTTTACCGCCTCGGCGCTGGTGAGCTGGCCGCTTTCCATAGCTCCACTGGTCATGCTGCTCGAGGGCTGCAGTCCCGGGCGAGCTTTGGCGCGCAGCCTCCAGTTGGGGAAGGCCTTCAGCAGCAAGCTGGTCGAGATCAACCTGGTGATGGGTATTGTGAACCTGGCGCTGATTGTGCTGGCCATGGTGCTCTCTGCCGCGCCCTTGCCCTTCGGCGATCAGCTCGGCGCCGACACCCTGCACGGGATCTCCATGGCCGCCGTGCTCTTTTATCTTCTGGCCAGCGACTACTTCCAGCTGGTCCGATTGAAAGGTTGCGTGGAGTTCTGGAAGATGTTTCGTGGCGTGAATGGGCCTTAGCGGGATGAGTCAGTGTTCCCTGCGCATGCCGGGAGGCGAGCTATCTTTGCATCTGACGCCAGCGGGAATCGGCCAGGACTACCGAAGTTTCGACCTGGCGTTCCGGAATGTTCCAATATTTCCTGAGCAGCCGTTCCTTTTCCGCTCGATCCACGAGTTCAAAGCCAAATCTCTCATAAAGACGAATCGCCCACACCGCATCTGCCCATGTCCCGACAAGCACCGGGGTATCGACCAGGCCCTTCAGATAAGTCAACAGCGAGCTCCCGATGCCGCGTCCCTGGCGAGCAGTGCGCACGTAAGCGTGCCGGATCAGGGTTACGTCCTGGACCGGTTGCAGACCCATAACGCCCTGAAGTTCGCTCTCTTCTTCGAATCCCCAGAACACAACCCCATCGTCGATTTCCGATTGGAGCTTTTCTTTGGGCATGTACGGCTCCGCCCACCGGTCGGGCGGGATAACGCCTTCGTAGGCTAGGGCGCCGTCGTTGATGATGGCCCAGATCTGTTCGAAGTCCTCTTCGCCGCAAGGCCGGATCATGGGGCACCTGTGAAGCTGATGAATCGACGCCAGCGTCAAGCGAGACAAGAAATGAATCTCAGAACAGCTTCAACCGGATGACGAAGTACTTCTTGGGATCTTCGCGGATTGCCTTCACCAACTGCTGCGACTGGTCCAGGGTCTGGTCGGCGTGATCGTAGAGGGAGCGGTTCTGCGCCAGTTGCCCCAGCGTCCCCTTGCCCTCATCCACGCCGGTCAGAATGCTGTTCAGGCGCGTCACCGTATCGTCCAGTTTCTTGGCGAATGCCGGGTCCTTGGCCAGTAACCCAATGGCGCCCTTGCCGGCATTGATCTCGGCCACCACCTGGTTGGCATTCTTGATCGCTTCGTTCAGGTTGTTGTAGAGCGACTCGTCCTTGAGAAGCTTGCCCACGGTTCCCTTGCCATCATTCAAATCGGCGGTAATCTGCTCTACCTTGCCGATCGCCGAATTGGCGCGCGTGTAGAGCGTATCGTCGTTCACCAGTTTGCCCAGCGATCCTTTGCCGCTGGAGATGGCGCCGGTGATGTTCTGCAGATCGGCGATCATCACGGTCACCTTGCGCCCCATGGTGGGGTCGTTAATCAGCTCGCCGATGGTGCCTTTCTTGGAGTTGAGCGAGTCCACCAGAATTTCAATCTTCTTGGTGAGCGTTTGCACTTCCTGGATGGATACCTGGCTGGTGCGGATCACGTCCTGAATGCTGGGCACGCCCGCCGTCTTCAATTCGGCATTGTTGCCCGGAGGCGGTCCGGTAGCGTGAATCGAACTGATATCCATAAAGCTGTCGCCCAGAACCCCGGCCTGCGCTATGGATGCCGTCGAATCCGTGTGCAGATCGGGCAGAAATTCGGCCCCGACCCGGAAGGTAACTTCAACCGGCGTTGGCTCGCGCGAAGGCACGACACGCACATGAATCACGTTGCCGATGGTCACGCCTTCAAGCGTAACCGGAGCGCCGGGCTTCACTCCCGAGGCATTCTCGAAATACGAGCGGAGAACAATCTTGCGCGCGAACAACCCTCCGGTTGTGCCGGACATGAGAATGATCAGCGCAATCAGGACAGCCGTGGCGAAAAGTACCAGTGCTCCCACTCTCAGCTGCGCCCACTGAATCTCTTTGCGGCTTGGCAAGGCTCACCCCTGACTTAATGGAGCTGGTCGACGCCTTGAGAATACCAGAAGGGCCGCGGCTGCGCCCGCATCCCCATGTCAGTGCTCGTCTTCGAGCACAACACTGGCCATGGCAAGATCGTCGGTATGGGTAATGGACAAGGCGGCATGGGCAACGCCCAGTCGGGCAGCAATCTGGCTTGCGCGGCCGTGAAACTTCAACGATGGCCGGCCGCTCGGCTCCCGCACCACCTCGATCTCCAGCCAACTCACGCCGTGGCTGATGCCCGTTCCCAGGGCCTTGGCCCCCGCCTCCTTGGCTGCAAAGCGGGCGGCAAAGCTCTCTGCAGATTTGCGTTTTCTAATGCAATAGGCCTGCTCGGTGGCCGTATAAATGCGGTTGAGAAAGCGGCCGCCATAGCGGTCGATGGACTGCTGGATGCGTCCGATCTCCGCCAAGTCGATGCCTGAACCGACAATCATTCTGTCTACCAACCTATCATTTTGTGCGCCTGAGGGCATGGCGCCAAGCGGCGATGCACAATGGTCATGCGAGGTCGCTCAGGGTGTTCCAGGCCCCGCACCAATTACCAGCGCAGGTCCCGACAGCCCTCCGCAAACACGCTGTGTTCCGCCAGAGGTCAAACTCCGTTCAACTCTCGGGCAGTCGTTATGCTGGTTAGGCCGCCTCCGATAAAAGTGGTGTGAGGCTGACGATGCCCAACCAAACCGCAGTTCAAGTGACGACTATACCGTGGGCGATGCAAATGAAGGCCGTTTCCATCGAGCAACCTTCGCGCCTGGTGCAGAGCCTGACCGGAGCCATCCTTGGCTGCGGGGGGTGGGTGCTGAGCCGTGGAGCAAACGATACCGGCGCAGTGAGCATGTTGTTCGAGTTCGAGCGCCGGGCCTGTGTTGAAATCTACAGCCTGCTCATTGCTTCGGGCCTCGAATTGAGCCAGAGCGGCCACGTTCGGTTTACCGAACTCTGCCAATGCACGCGCAGCCAGCAGCGCGATTGCGGCGAAGAAATCGCCAGCGTCGACCTGGAGATTCAAACCTTCCCGGTGGAGATGCAGCATGGCGAGGTAGCCAACGAAGCTGCGTGATTGCCGCTGCACCAAATCTAACCGGCTTCCACCAGCCCGTAGCGTCTCTGCCACGCGTCTTTGAGCCGCGCCCACACGCGCGCCCGCTCGGCTTCTGTCGCTTCGTTTGCGGCAGCAGGGTCGGATGCCGAAGGATTCGCAAAGCGGGCCGCCTCCACCTTAGCCAGTTCCAGAAGCTCGCGGTCGCGCACCAGGTTGGCCACGCGAAAGTCGGGCAATCCCGCCTGCCGTGTGCCGAAGAATTCGCCCGGACCACGCATCGCGAGGTCCAGCTCGGCCAGCTCAAAACCATCCTGAGTGCGCACCATCGCGTTCAGCCGCTCCTCGCCGAGCGGCGAGATCTTTGGCCCGGTCAGCAGTACGCAATAGCTTTTAGCTGCCCCGCGCCCCACGCGCCCGCGCAGCTGATGCAGCTGCGCCAGCCCGAATCGCTCCGCGTGTTCCACCACCATCACGGTGGCATTGGGAACATCGACGCCGACTTCGATCACCGTAGTCGCAACCAGCACATCGATCTCGCCGCGTTGAAAGCGGCGCATGATGATCTCTTTCTCGTCCGCATCCAGCCGCCCGTGCAGCAAACCCACGCGCAGCCCCGCGAACGGACCTGTCCGCAGTTTCTCGTGCATCTCCACCGCGGATTTCAGGCCCGTCTTCGCATTCGGACTGGCTTCCTGAACTGCCTTAGGAAATAGCTCCGCCGTCTTGCCTTTCCGACTGGATCCTGGTGCCCCAGGTCTCGACTTTGAGACCTGGGATGCAGGGCCCAAATCATCGGCATCCACTCCAACTTCGGCCTCGTCGTGCGAGAAATCCAACTCTGGCTGGTCGTCACTCGTCCCCTCGATTACCGGGTAAACGATGTAAGCCTGGCGCCCCTGCTGGACCTGCTTGCGCACAAAATCCCACACCTTGTCCGCCTCGTCGTCGCGCACCCGCCGCGTCACAATCGGGGTGCGTCCCGGCGGCAGCTCGTCGAGCACGCTCAAGTCGAGATCGCCGTAAAGCGAAAGCGCCAGGGTGCGCGGAATCGGCGTTGCCGTCATTACCAGTACGTCCGGCTCGGCCCCCTCCGTCCCATCCGGCCCGGGCTTCTTCATCAGCTTGAATCTCTGCAGCACGCCGAAGCGGTGCTGCTCATCCACCACCACCAGCCCCAGCCGGTCAAACTCCACCTTCTCCTCAATCAGCGCATGGGTGCCGATCACCAGTTGCGCCTCGCCGCGGTTGATGAGGCCGCGCGTGTGGCGCTTGCGGTCCTCATCGAGCGAGCCGGTCAGAAGCACAATGCGCGGCTTGCGGCTGGACCGTTCCAGCAGCTTGCGCGCGGCCAGAAAATGCTGCGTGGCCAGAATCTCCGTCGGCGCCATCAGCGCGGCCTGGTAACCGTTTTCCATGGCCACCAGCATGGCCTGCAGCGCGACGATGGTCTTGCCCGATCCGACATCGCCTTGCAGCAAGCGGCGCATGGGGCTTGGTTGCCGCATGTCGGCCACAATCTCGCCCAGCGCGCGCTTCTGCGCCTTCGTGGGATGAAACGGCAGCACCTCGCGGATGGCCTCACGGACCTTGTCGTTCGTCGCGAAGCTGATGCCTGCTCGCTCCCGCATGCGGCGGCGCTTGAGCTCCAGGCCCAGTTCGAGAAAGAACAGCTCTTCAAAGATCAGGCGGCGGTGCGCACCGGTCGCGCAGCTTTGCAGTTCCGTAAAACGCGTGCCTTCGGGCGGAAAATGCACCTCGCGCAAGGCCGTCTCGCGATCGGGAAGATCGAGCCGCGCGAGCATGGCTTTGGGCAGGCATTCGGGCATTGCTCCGCGCATCGACTCCAGCAGGTTGAAGATCGTCTTGCGCTGCCATCGCGACGCGAGCCGCGCCCCACCCAGCGATTCATAAACCGGAGTAATGCGGCCCACTTCGAGCAGCCGCGTTTCGGCGTCGTCCGATGCGTCCGGCAGCAGCTCGAATTGCGGCTGAATCATCTTGAAGTTGCTGGTCGACCGCGACGGCTCAACCTTGCCGAACACGGCCACGGTTTGCCCGGCGTGAAACTTCCCGTTCAGGTACGTCCCGTTGAACCAGATGCATTTCAGCGCATGGCGGCCCTGCCCCACGGTGAGCTCGAAGATGGGCGCGCGCCGCGTGCGCAACAGCATCGAGCCCCGCACCTCGGCAATCACCGAAGCCATTTCGCCTGGCTTCAGCTCGTCCAGGCTGCGCGGGTTCTGCCGGTCCTCGTAGCGAAAGGGCAGGTGGTAGAGCAGGTCCTCGGCGGTCAGGATGCCCTTGGCATTCAGCATCTCCGCCACGCGCGGCCCCACGCCGCGCACATACATGATGGGTGTATCGAGGCCGGGCACAGTTTGGATGCTAAAGCATGGAGCGCGTAGTCCCCGATATGGCGAACGCAATGAACGAAACGATTCGCTGCTAATTTCCCGAGCCGAAGGCTCTCTCAACCAGCGTGGCTGTCACCCTGAGGGGTCGAATTCCGCCGCAGCGGACGAAGGGAGTCGCAGGGCCTGCGTTCTCTGTTGGGCGCCCCATCCTTGGCACGCTCTTGTTTTTATGCCAAGGGTGGGAGACCACGAACTCGCGGGACCAGCGCGGAATCAGGCGGCACGAGGCTGGGGTCTGCCCTGAAGGTCTTTGAGATGCCTGTCGAAGGCCAGCTTGTAGGCGTCGCGATCCTTCCAGTTGCTGAAATCGGGGATGAAATACTCGCGAATCTCCCGCGCTCAGTTCTCAGCTCACTCGCGGCGGGCACACGCATTTTGGCTTGACTTTCGTCCTGCTGTATAGCACGATATACAGCATGGGTGAAACCATGGCGAAGGCTGCCAAGGCGCGGGTGTTTATGAGCGGCAGGAGTCAGCATGTCACCATCCCTGCCGAGTACAGGTTTCGCTCGACAGAGGTTTCGATCCGGCGCGATCCGCGGACGGGCGACATTATTCTCTCGGAGGGGCCGGGCGACTGGGCCGAGGTCTTCAGGGCGCTCGATGCGGCTCATGTGCCGGACGATTTTCTCTCCGAGGGCGAGCGGGACCGGCGCGCGCCAGCTAGCCGGCCGGCTCTCGATGAGCTGTTCGAAGCCGGCGAGGAAGCCGGCGAGGAAGCTGACGCCGGCG
>JBEKVS010000237.1:0-9354 GCA_049513795.1 Occallatibacter sp.
CTCACGGCCAAATCACTGAGCGCAACGTCAGTATAGCACACTTTCGCTTTTCCTTTGACTTGCCACTCCGCGCTGTGCGGCGAATCCCGTATAACTCTCATAGCGCCTGTGGCCAGCAGACTGCTAGACTTCCCCTCATCGGCCCGCACGTAAGCCCCCTGCAATGACTTGAGACCTCAACCTGGACAGCTGCTGAAGGCTTCCAATGCACGCATTTAACCAGTTGATCGCTCGCCTGAAGAAACACTACGGCAAGCCCAAACCAGCTCCGGCGCACGGTCCATTTGAACTTGTCATTTGGGAGAACGCCTGCTACCTGCTTCCTGACGAGCGGAGAGTTGAAGTCTTCGAGGCACTGCGGGATAAAGTGGGGCTGGATGCGAAATCGATAGAGGCGGCATCCGATAATGTCCTGCTGCCGCTGGCGAAGCGAGGCGGGATGCGTCCCGAGACGCGCGTCTTCCGCTGGCGCGAGATTGCCCGCATCACGATCCAGCAATACGCCGGAGACCTGGACTCGATCCTGAAGCTGCCCTACGCCGATGCCAGGAGAGCTCTCAAGCAGTTCCCCACCATCGGCGACCCGGCGGCGGAGAAGATCCTTCTCTTCTGCGGCATGTCGGCGGGCTTGCCGCTCGAATCGAACGGCCTGCGGGTCCTGGTTCGCATCGGCTGGGGTCGGTTGCAGAAGAACTATGGAGCGACCTACCGCTCCGTCCAGACGGCCGTCAAGCCGGAGCTGCCCGCAGACGCGCCGCACCTCATCGAAGCGCATCTCCTGTTGCGGCAGCATGGAAAGGAGATCTGCAAAGACAAGGCGCCCCTATGCCATCAATGTCCTGTTTCTCAAGCGTGCGAATACTCGCGATCGATGGCCGCGACGTTTATGCGCGAGCAAATCTAGCCGCGCCCGTCCAACCGCGCCGTCACGCGCCCAACGAGCTCATCGATCTCCGCCGAGTACTCGCCTGCAGTCTCGACAGGCTCGCCGGCGATGCGGCCCATGCGCGCGTCGGGCAAACCCATGCGCCGCTTTAGGCGCAGAATGTCGTCAATCTTCTCATCGGGAATGATGCGCAGCGGCTCGCCGATCTGCTTGGCGATCAGGTAAGTCTTGCAATAGGTGTCGATGATTTCGCATTGCCATTCGGCGTGAGTCACGGTATCGGCCCAGCAGACAACGCCATGGTTGGTGAGCAGGATGGTGTTGTGCTCATGCACAAACGGCAGCACGGTCTCGGCGAAAGCCTGCGTGCCCGGCGTCTCGTAGGGAGACACCGCGGTAGGGCCTACAAATACTTCGTATTCGGGAATGAATCCATTCGGCGGGGCCGTCCCGGTCAGCGCAAACGCCGTCGCGTAGGGAGGATGGCAATGCACCACCGCTCTGGCCTTCGGGTTGGCCTTGTAGATTTCCAAATGCAACAGCAACTCGCTGGTGCGCGCGCGGTCTCCCGCAAGAATCTTGCCGTTCAGATCGGAGAGACAGATGTCAGCCGGAGCCAGGTCGGCCTTGCTCAGCAGCGTGGGCGTGCAGAGCAGATACTTCGTTCCCAGCCGCACGCTGATATTGCCGCCGTTGCCGTCGACATATTGCCGCTCCCAAAGCTTGCGCCCCACGCGGATTATCTCCGCGCGCAGGCTTTCGGCTTCGAATGAATTGGCAGCCACAAGCGGCGAGTCTTCCTCGACCTTGCTTACACGCAGCGCATCAACCACAGCCTCGACAATCTCTCTCACCTGCTCAGTTACAGGGACGGCTGCCTGCTCCATTGCTTGACCTCGCTGGCTGTGACTTGAACGACTTCGTTCACCCCAACCGGGGCGCGCCCATCAATCAAATTATATAGAACACCAAATTGCGGCTCCGCTCCCGTGACCGGGGTCACTTCCATCTGGTCGTCGGGTTAATCCGCCTTCACCAGCCTGCGTTGCAATGCTTCCAGCGTCTGGCCCTTGGTCTCGGGATAAGTAAACAAGACCACCACAAACTGAATGACTGTCATCACCGCGAAGAAGACGAACGGCGCGCCGCGCCCCAGGCGCATGGCCAGCACAGGAAACTCAAGCGCGATTATCGTATTCATGATCCAGTGGCTGGCATTGCCCACCCCCTGGCCCTTGGAGCGCACCGAGTTGGGAAACACTTCGCCGATATAAACCCAGATCACCGCACCCTGCGACAGCGCAAAGAAGCCGATGTAGATGATCAGCAGCCACACCAGCGCTCCCGGATGCGAGTTGGTGGTGAAGATCCAGGCCACGCCCGCCAGGCAGCTTGCCGTACCCGCGGCGCCGATCAGCAGCAGCGTTTTGCGGCCTGCGCGGTCAATCAGGCTCATGCCGACGATGGTGAACACCAGGTTAGTGGCGCCAATGGCGATGGCCTGCTGGTCTCCGGAGATCTGGCTGAACCCAGCGGCCAGAAAAATGTCGTTCAGGTAATAAAGGATGGCGTTGATGCCGGCCAGTTGATTGAACGCGCCAATCGAGATGGCCAGAAATAGCGGATACCTGTACTTCCACTTGAACACCGGCCTGTGCGCAGAAGCATGCTCCTCGGCCAGAGCTGCGCGAATATCGGCCAGCTCAGCCTGCGGATCGGGGTCGCCCATCAGCTTGAGCACAGCCAGCGCCTCGTCAATTCGATTGCGCGAAGCCGACCAGCGCGGGCTGCGCGGAATGAAGAACAGCAGCCCCAGAAAAATTGCCGCCGGCACCGCAGCCACGCCCACCTGCCAGCGCCACTCCGTCGCGCCCAGGTTCATGGTGCGGATGAAGTAATTCGAGCTGTAGGCCACCAGGATGCCGAAGACCACATTGAACTGGAATGCCCCCACCAGCCGTCCGCGCCACTTCGCGGGCGCAAGCTCAGCAATGTACACCGGTCCCAGCACCGACGATGCGCCGATGCCCAATCCGCCAATCAGGCGGAACACCATCAGCGAAGGCCAGCTCCACGCCAGTGCGCTGCCAACCGCCGAGATCACATAGAGAAAAGCGGTGAGCCGCAGCGTCTCGCGGCTGCCCAGCTTCTGCCCCACCACCCCAGCGCCCAGCGCGCCGACAACCGTGCCAATCAGCGCGATGGCCACCGTCCAGCCCTTGCCGTAGTCGCTCAGGCCGTAGAGCTTGACCAGCGCATCGATGGCGCCGGAGATCACCACCGTGTCGAAGCCAAAAAGCAGGCCGCCCAGCGCGCCGGTCAGCGTGGCCTTCATCAGGTTGAAGTTGGGTCGCATCGTCAGGTGTCCCTCGAAATGCAAAGCTCATCCTACACACAGGGCACGCAAACGGTAAACCGGGCTCGCCCAATCTGCGTAGGACGCTTACCCGCAACGGAGCGACGTGACCATCCCGGTGTTCCGACTTGGCTCGAGGAATTTGTTTAGAATGCCGATTTGCCTGGGGCAGAGCCCGCTCAGTATTCGCCAGCCGGCGCGGCTGGAAAGACCGCCAGCACGCGGCAGCGGCGTTTGCCGGCAGCGCTCCATGCCAGCGCCACGTCGCTTTCCACGTAGGCGCAATCACCAGCGGACAACAACTCGTGGAGCGCTCCGGAATCGACTTGCAGCTGCCCCTCCAGCACATACATCAGGCCGCTGTGCTGGTGGAAAAAATCGGATGTGCAGGTCGCCCCGCCAATGGGCAACTCGATCATCTGCGCCACAATCCGCGGCCCCTTGCGGCGTGCGCGCTTGCCCTTTGCCTGGTGCGGCGAGTCCGACGAGCCCGGCGAGCTCTCCAATTCCTCGCCGTTCACGCCGCTCTCCATCTCCTCGGTGAGGTACGAGGGGCCAGGCTCCAACGCGTTCAACGGGATTACCCTCAACTGCTCCGTGCCCCGCTCGCGGGCTTCAAAATGCGCCTTGCGGGTAATGGAAAGCGTGTGCCATGCAGGCTCTGCAAAGAAATGGCTCATGCCCACGCCGTATGCCCGGCTGATGGTGGCCAGAGTGGGCAATGTCGGCACCATGCGGTCGGTTTCGAGCTTTGACAACAACGCAGTCGAAAGCCCTGTTTCGGCCGCCAGCCGCGCCAGCGTGAGGCGCTTTTGCGTGCGCAAGGCGCGCAGCTTCAGCCCAATCGAATACGACTCCAAAGACCACTGGGCATACGACGCGCTCCTGGCCATAGCATCTCTCCTTCGCAGTTCATGCAGGCCGGGATCCAGCGTTGAGATCCAGCGTTGGGATCGAGCGTCGGGATCAAGGTTAGGATCGCCGCCAGAACGCGTCTCCGGCCGGAGATCGCCCGGTTGCTGGTGCACTCATTCGATCCCTGCATCCTGCATGTTCGAGTCTGCCTGCCTGTGGCCTTCACACTCATGAAATATTCCTGAAGTTTTATCGCTTACTTTTCCGAGCATGACAGGGTGCCTGCAATTTACCATGGGCAGTAACCGATAAAAGCCGGATTCCTGCCGGCTGCAGACGAATTCATTCACCTTCTAACTTTCACTTTCTAAAAGGAGCACGGTCACTGCCATGTCATTGCTACTCCCCCCGCGCCTCACGCGCATTTTTCTCCCCTCCGCTCTGCTTGTATTCGCCGTATGCTCAACCCTTCGCGCCGACACGGTTGTCCTCAAAAACGGCGACCGGCTCACCGGAACAGCCTTAAAGCTCGATGGCGGCAAGCTCACGTTCAAGACTGATTATGCCGACGCCATCACCATCACATGGGACCAGGTGACCAACCTCACCATCAGCAAGCCGATGGTGTTGCCCACGGCGAAAGGAAACCTCAACGTCACGGGAATTGAGCGCTCCGACGCAGGTTTGGTGGTCACAACGCCTTCCGGGCCTTCGACGCTGGCCCCGGCCGACGTGACGGTGCTGCGCACCACCGCAGATCAGGCAACCTACGAGGCGTCTCTGCATCCCAATTGGGCGCACGCCTGGGCGGGCGCGGCCAATGTGAACCTGGCTCTGGCTCGCGGCAACTCCAATACCACCACGTTTGGCGCCGGCTTTACCGCCGCGCGCACCACGCGCACCGACAAGACCTCGCTTTACGTCAACACGCTCTACAGCACCAACGCCAACTCCACGCCTTCCACCAGCGCCAATGCGTCCGGAGGCGGCATTCGCTACGATCACAATCTCAATCCGAGACTGTTTGCATTCGGCTCGGGAGATTTCTACGCCGACGCCCTCCAGGAGCTCGATCTGCGCTCCATTGTCGGTGGAGGTTTCGGATGGCACGCCAGCAAGACAGCCAAGCAGACATTCGACGTGCTGGGCGGAATCGTCTGGACACACGAGGACTACTCCGCCACCGCCGATGCCACCAGCACCACCAACAGCTTTCCGGCCATCGACCTGGGTGAGCAGTACACGCGCAAGATCGGCGCGGGAAGCCAATTCACCGAGCAGGCCTACCTCTACCCCGACCTGCAGACGCTGAGCGACTACCAGTTCACGCTCAACACCACGTTCAGCACCAAGCTGGGAAAGATGTTCAACTGGGTTACAACCTTCAGTGACAACTACACCTCCTTCCCGCCAACGGGCAAGCTTTCAAATGACGCCATTCTCACCACCGGTCTGGGCGTGACACTAACCCGCCCGTAGAAGCGCCCGTCCTCATGGACCGGAGACCATTTGAAAGTCTCCGCTCCATGGGGACGCATAAAGTTAGTAAGCCCTTGAAAAGCATCGGGGAACACGCATTCTCGTAGAAGGGTGGTTACTCGATGTTACTGTTATGCGTCATTCGGTTACCTGCCTCGGGTGGTGGATGGAACTCCTTTATTTCTATCGGTTCGTTGTTATAACAAACAATATTGCGCATGCTTTTCAGGTATGCGAATGAATCCCGATAAGAAGGCAGAAGGGATTTCCTTCCACAGCTCGTTGCAGGCGTGTCCCTATGGAGCATTCCGGGGCTTAATTTTGTTTACTTAATAATAATAAAGTAACCACTTTCTATTACTTAAAACCTGAAAAAAACACGCTTCACGGGCCTTCCCGAAGGCGCTCAAACAGCGGATAATCATCGCAGCTATTCAGGCAGAATAAGCATCATTCAAACAAATTTCTCAATTCCCATTTGACCATTTGTCATTTTCCCAGATCGGTAGCCGGGTTCCCTTACTCCCACCGCCGAGGTGCTGGCTCGCTCCAGGCGGGCTTGTCAATTGCGGCCCGCAGGTTATCAGGAACTTCGAGGTAAGCGTTGGATCGGATGTGCAAGCCTATATCCGGCTCTGTCGTCGGCGCCATCATGGAGCCCGACAGCCCTTGCGAAGAATCTTCCCTCCTGTTCTCGAGCTTCCGGCTGGAGCCGGATGGCTCGCTTTTCCGAGGGAACTCGTTGGTTCACCTGCCGCCCCGCGAACTGGCCGCCCTGCGGCTGCTTCTGGCCAACGCCGGGCAGATCGTGACGCCAAGCCAGCTCAAACAGACCCTCTGGGGCGATGTGCATGTCACTGCCGACAGCGTTCTCAAGTGCCTCTCTTCGCTGCGTGCGCGCCTGCAGCCTGATGATTGTATCCAGACCGTTTACAAGCGCGGCTACCGCCTGATGGCCGACGTGCGGACGGATGAGCAGACCGATGCCGAAGCCATTCCCAGGTTGGCCATTCCGCCATTTGTTTCCGGTTCGGGCGTTCCGGAGCATCTGGGCAACGCCGTCGCTGAGGAGACCATTGTCCGCCTGAGCAATGCACGAAGACCCTACGCGTCCATCCTTGCGCGTGACTCGGTCTTCACCCTGGCGGCGCGCGGACTGACCTCGCAGCAGATTGGCGAGGCTCTCCACGCCGACCTCGTCCTGGCCGGAACCATTCGCGCCATAAGCTCCCAGTTCATGCTGCGCGCAGAGATGATTCGCGTTGCCGACGGTGTTCAGATCTGGGTTGAGGATCTGCTCGTAGAACGAACCAGAATCGCAGAGCTTGAATCTGATCTCGCCCATCGCCTGGACTTCCGCCTCACCAGCCGGCCCAACGCTTACGGAAGCTCGCGCATGCTGTCCGCGCCAAGCCTGACAATTGCCGCCAGGAACACGGCTCTTGCCTCGGCGTTTAAGAGCACGCCGGCATTGCAAGCATCAAATATAGGAATGGCCGGTGGGCGAATAGCGCCGGAGCCCATGGGGCCGGGCCTATCCATCTCCGCCGCAGCCGATTCTCAAGTCAACCGCGTGGGCAAGCCGCAAATCCGCGAAGCCTACGAAGTCTTCCTGCGCGCCCATCAAGCGTGGCAATCCCCGGAACGCCATCGCATGCAGGATGGGCTGCAACAACTCACGCGAGCCATTGAGTTGGACCCCTCGCTCATTGCGGCCAAGGTCGACCTCATCCATTTGTGCGTCAATCAGGCCTACTTTGGATACATGGCGCCCCAGCTCTCGGCAAACATTGTGCGCCTCACTGCGGAACAGATTCCCGATTTGCTGGACCGCGCCCCGGAAGTGCTTCCCGCCCTGGGATGGGTTCACTTGCATGAAGATCGCGATCTCGAAGCCGCCAGCCGCGCCTTCGAAATGTCCGCGCATCTGCCCCACAATCCATGCGTCACGCAGGCGCGAAGCCTGTTCGCCCTCAGCAACCAGCGTTTTGACCAAGCCATTGCTCTGCTCCGAACTGCGATTCAAGCCGATCCTTTCTCGCCTTCCCTGCAAGGCAGACTTGCCTGGGCGCTTCACCTGGACGGACGAACCACGGAAAGCGTTGAACAGATTGAAAACACTCTTGAGCTCTATCCCGATCACCTGGGAGCAGCCTTCTACGGAGCTATGATTCTTGCCTTTAATGGCCACCCGGAACGCGGAGAACAAATTGCCCGGGATCTGGCCAGCCGTCACCCCTACTTCGACCTGGCCGGCGCCACACATGCCTATGCTTTGGCTTGCTCCGGCCGCGAAATCGAAGCGAAAACCATTCTCGAGCGCCTGCAATGGCTCAGCCGTGAACGCTTCGTCCTCAAGTCGTCCTTTTTCCCCGCCGTTCACGTCGCACTGGGCGACTACGACAGCGCTCTGGTTGAGCTCAATGCCGCCAACGAGGTCAGGTGCCCCTGGTTCTTTCAGATGCTTGCCGATCCCCGGCTCAAGCCTCTCCATGGCCGCGAAGAGTTCCAGAGGCTGCGGGCCATCCTGCCGCAGATGGAAATGCCGGCCGATGGCCTCAGCGCCATGGTTTAGGGCGCATCAGGAAAAGATACGCCCTCGCTTTCGCGCTATATGCCTTAGTTGTGAATGGTGTGGATGAGCTTGCCTGCGGTGCTGTAGACGAAGATCCGGTTGTTGTTGAAGTCGGATATGTAAACGCGGCCGCGCGCGTTGTCCACCGCCATTCCCAGCACCAAAGTAGCCGTAGCCGGCAAGGTCGCGAAACTGGTTGCTGTGGCGTTGGGATGAACGATAAAGACATCGGCGCCGTTGACGCCGTAGATGTTGCCCTTGTCATCCGGGGCCAACACAGTCGCCGAGAAGCCGAAGAAGCCACCATTCAGCGGTTCCCCCTGCAAGGTCGCGCTCGCCGAATCAAGGAAAAGCTTGTTGTCTCTATCATCCGCGTGCAGGAACGCTCCCGCGCCCACGGCGAGCGCTTGCACGCCTTCCGAGGGAGCGATGGTTTGCACCGGCTTCGAGGGCGGGGCGTAGGCAGCGGTCGGGCTGTAGATCGTCACACTCTCGGTTGAGTTCAAGACCCAGAGGTTATCGAGACCATCGACGACCAGGTAGTCGGGGCTGCTTAACCCCTCGGTAATCGTGGCGCTGGTGTTCTGTTTACCCTTGATGTATTCCGTCACGTTGCCATTCGACTCGTTGACGACCCACAGATTGCCATACAGGTCGATGGCCACCCCGGTGGGGTTATGAATTCCCTGGGTGATACTCGATTTTTGCGCGTAGCTGGAGTTGTAAGTGAGGACCTGGTCGGCGCCATTGTTGGCGACGTAAAGGTTGCCCGAGGCATCGAGCGCGAGTCCCCAGGGCTGGTTCAGAGGCAAGGTTGCGGCGAAGCCGGGCGCGGGGAAAGCGGCCAGGATCAGGGCGAGCACAAACAGCGAGTAAATCGGTCGGGTGATTTTCATGCAGCCTCTCTTTCCGGTTTTGGATCAGCGGAGAAAGTAATCCGGCGGGGGGAGATCAGGATATATCAATCTGCGACTTCGAGAAACCGCAAAGTGCGTGAAGTGAGCAATTTCACAGCCTGTCCATGCCGGGCATCGTTTGTAGAGGGCCGGGGATTCCCGTGGAGACGCGCAACAAGTTGAAGGCTAGTTCGGCTTTCCGAGTGCGCTGGCTCGGAGAGTTTAGTAAAGCGATAAAGCTAGCCAACCTCCGGCCTCGCCTTGTAGAGTTCGTAGCGGCTGCCTTTTTCGTTCCACAGCACCGGCC
>JBEKVS010000238.1:0-18302 GCA_049513795.1 Occallatibacter sp.
TGGAAATCACTCTCACTGACGAGCGCACGGCCGACGCCAAGACCGGCGAAGCCCGCCGCGCGGAGTTCAAGTACGCCGGCGGCATCGCCGAATTTGTGAAGCACCTGAACCGCGGCAAGCAGATCTTGCACGACAAGCCGATCGTCATGGAAGCCATGCGCGACGGCGTCGAGATGGACATCGCGCTCCAGTACAACGACAGCTATTCCGATACCGTGTTCAGCTTCGCCAACAACATCAACACGGTGGATGGCGGCTCGCATCTGTCAGGCTTCAAGACGGCGCTCACGCGCACCATCAACGCTGTCGGCCAGGCGCTGGGCCTGTTCAAAGATCTCAAAGAAAACTTGAGCGGTGACGATGTGCGCGAAGGCCTGGTCGCCGTGATCAGCGTCAAGCTGCCGCAGCCGCAGTTCGAAGGCCAGACCAAGGGCAAGCTCAACTCCGACATCGCCGGTACCGTGCAGGCCTTCGTCAACGAACGTTTGGGCATGTTTTTAGAGCAGAACCCTCCGGTCGCCAAAAAGATCATCAACAAGGCCATTGAAGCCGCTCGCGCACGCGAAGCCGCGCGCAAGGCTCGCGACTTGACCCGTCGCAAGGGCGCACTCGATGGCGGCGGCTTGCCCGGCAAGCTGGCCGATTGTTCCGAGCGCAACCCCGACCGCTGCGAGCTCTATCTCGTCGAGGGCGAAAGCGCCGGTGGCACGGCCAAGCAGGGCCGCGATCGCCGCTTCCAGGCGATTCTTCCCCTCAAAGGCAAGATTCTCAACGTCGAGAAAGCCCGCTACGACAAAATGCTCGGCCACGAAGAAATTCGCGCCATGATCACGGCGCTTGGCTGCGGCATCGGCAAAGACGACTTCGACGCCAGCAAGATCCGCTACGGAAAAATCATTCTCATGACCGACGCCGACGTCGACGGTTCGCACATTCGCACCCTGCTGCTTACTTTTTTCTTCCGCCACATGACGGAGTTGATCAAGCGAGACAACATCTACATCGCCCAGCCGCCGCTGTTCAAGATCAAGAAGGGCCGCTTCGAGCAGTACATCAAAGACGAGCGCGAGTTCGACAAGGTGATGGTCAATCGCGCCTCCGAAGGCATGGTGGTTCGCCACGGCGAGGCGGCCAGCCGCATCGAGGGCGCAGAGCTGATCCGCTTCATGGGCACGCTCAAGGAGTATCTCGACTTCGTCGAAAAGGTCGACAAGCGCGTGCGCAATGAGAAGCTCACCGAGCTCCTGGCGCGCGCCGAGCTGGTGCACCGCGCCGACTTCACATCAAAAGCCGAAAGCGAAGTTCCGACCAAGCTGGTTGCGCTTTATGAAGAGCTCTCCGAACTGAAAGATGACTTCCAGTTCAAATCCATTAACCCGCCAGTCGAAGACGAAGAGCATCACACCTGGTCCATTTGCTTCACTGACTCGCAGGGAGCCACGCGTTGTATTGACTGGGCCTTGGCCTCCAGTCCCGAGTTCAAGCAGATGATGTCGAAGTACATGCTTATCAAGGAATTCCTCGAGCCCCCTTTTCTCATCGAATATGCCACCAAATCTCCGGCCACCGAAGCGGTCGCGGAGGAGACTGAGTCTGCTGAGCCCGAAGCCGCAAACGAGCCCGCAGAAGTGCAGGCAGAAGCCAAGCAGGCTCGCCGCACCGCTCGCATGTTGCGCGAGCCGGTCGAAAAACAGACCTCGCGCGAGCTCTACGCGTACATCGTCGAGCAAGGCAAGAAAGACTACTCCGTGCAGCGCTACAAGGGGCTGGGCGAGATGACCAGCTCGCAGCTTTGGGAGACCACCATGGACCCCGAGCGCCGTACGCTGCTGCAGGTGAAGCTTGAAGATATCGCCGAAACCGAAGCCATCTTCACCACGCTGATGGGCGAAGATGTCGAAGCCCGCCGCAAATTTATTGAGGACAATGCCCTCGACGTGAAGAACCTCGACATTTAGATCGGGGCAACACTTCCGCCATCTCCCAACGTTTCTTTCCCTGACGAACTTTCTCGATGCAACGAGACCTCGATGCATCGAGAAAGTTCGTCTCAGTTCGGCGTCGACAAAAATCGATGCTTGAGCGCGATTGAATTGTCCTTGACATTTCTCAGCCTCGCGATGACTGTATCTAGAACAGTTCTGCGCCAAAGATCCCAGCCCCATATGATCGAGGCCTCATGGCTCAAGCGTTTGTACGTCTGCTCGCCGCTTCCCTGATTTGTGTCTCGCTCACTCCGGCCAACGCCGCTGGGCCACCACGCCATCACGCCGCACTCGACGGCCTCGGGACAGATGCCAAGACCACCCTGGTCGTTGCCGCGCTCATTGCAGCGGCAGCCGCCATCGGCGTAGGAGTTTACCTTGCCGTGCGTCAGGGGCACACCGTTAAAGGCTGCGTCGCAGCTGGCGGCGGCGGCCTGGAGTTGCAGACTGAGAGCGGTCAGAGTTTCGTTCTACTCGGAGCCCGCGCCGGAATCAAAGCCGGCGATCGGATCAAAGTGACCGGTTCAAGGAAAAAGAGAGTCAGCGGAGTTTCTGAGAAACGGAGCTTCGTGGTCGAAAAGCTGGACAAGGACTACGGCGTATGCACGGTTGCGCCTGCTCGCCCTTGAAGCCGATGCTCCATCGCAACCCATTCATCCCAGGTCGAACGAAATGCGATGTCTCCATCTTTCTCTTGCACAACTCAAGTGATCCAGATCAAGAAGAGTTGTTGCGATCGTGTTTTCTCGTCCCATCTCAGGAGGTCGAAGGGCTATGAATCTTTCTCGTTGGATTCGAATGACGGCCATGGTGTCGATGGCGGCTGTGCTGTGCGGCAGCCTTCCTGTATATGCGGGCAAGCCGCCCGATCCAGCGGCGATGAAGGCCAAGGTGCAGGCGCGCGGCATCGGCCAGGGCGTGCGCGTCACGCTCTCCGACAACACTGAAGTCAAGGGACTGATCGTCAGCATCGAGGATGCTAGCTTCGCCGTGAAGGCCAAACGCGCCGATCAGCCGCAGACGATTCAGTTTGCTCAAGTGACGGGCGTGCACAACGACAAAATGGGCACTGGGACGAAGATCATCATCGTCGTTGCCGTTGTCGGTGCTGTCATTGGCATCGTTGCCGCGGTTTTTGTTCATAAATTTAACATCGGCCTTAAGGGTCCTATTCTTTGACGCAAGGCACACTCGGGCGCAGCGTTAAGATCCCGATGAGCCCGCTGTGCCGCAACCCGGGGTCCTGATCGCTCGGCAAGAATCTGGATATTGAATCGAGAACTCGTCCGGTGCTCGCCGAGCGTTTTGCCGGGATAAATCTCCGCGACGAAAGCCGGGTATAACGGGACTGATTTGATATTGTTGCCATCAGACGCGCGCATTTCTCAGGAGCCTGTCGATGTCATTGGATCGTCGAAACTTTCTGACCGCCTGCAGCCATGCCGGTGTCGCATCCGCGCTGCTACCCGGAATCCTGTATACGCTCGCGGCGCAGGCCCAGGATGCCGGTACCGATCAGTCCAAGCCGCCAACGATCACTCCTGAAATGATCGATCAGGCTGCCGCGCTGGCCGGAGTGGGGCCGTTTACCGCGGAACAAAAGCAAATGATGATCGACGGCCTGGTGGATGTAAACGGCTCCGTCAAGGCCATCCGCGCGTTGAATCTGCCCAACTCAGTTGCCCCGGCGTTTGTGTTCCATCCGCTGCCCGCAGCCAAGCCGATTCCAGCCAGCGGCACGCCGTGCCCGCAACCGGGAGGGAGCGCAGGGAGCATCCTGTATAGCATTCCGGAAGCTCCCGCCCGCATCGAGGACGTAGCCTTTGCCTCGATCGACAAGCTCGCCAAGCTGCTTGTGCATCGCAAGATCACGTCTCTCGCTCTCACTCAGATGTACATCGATCGCCTCAAGCGTTACGACGCAAAACTGCACTTCTCCATCACCCTGACCGAGGAGCGTGCTCTAGCCCAGGCCAAAGCTGCCGACGCCGAGATCGCAGCCGGCAAGCATCGCGGACCGCTGCACGGCATTCCCTGGGGAGCGAAAGATCTGCTCGCCGTCAAGGGCTATCCCACCACCTGGGGCGCAGGCGGCTTTGAGCACCAGATCATCGACGAAGATGCGACCGTCGTGCAGCGGCTCGATGCGACCGGCGCGGTGCTGGTAGCCAAGCTCACGCTCGGCGCTCTCGCCATGGGCGACAAATGGTATGGCGGCCGTACCCGCAATCCATGGAATCCCGATCAAGGATCGAGCGGCTCTTCGGCTGGTCCGGCCAGCGCAGTGGCTGCAGGTTGCGTAGCTTTCGCCATTGGTTCGGAGACGCTGGGCTCCATCTCTTCGCCCTCCACGCGCTGCGGAGTGACAGGCCTGCGGCCCACCTTCGGCTTTGTGCCGAGAACCGGCGCCATGGCCCTGAGCTGGACTATGGACAAGCTGGGACCGATCGCACGATCGGCAGAGGATTGCGCACTGGTTCTGGGCGCGATCTGCGGCCCGGATGGAAAGGATACCTCGGTCGTGGAGGCGGACTTTCCATGGGATCGTGGTGTCGATTGGAAAAGTCTGCGCATCGGCTATTTGAAGAGCGAGTTCGATCCATCCGAGCCGCTCAAGCTGCCCGAAGCCGCCGCCAACGAAAGCGCTGAAGACAAGAAAAAGCGCGAAGACCGCACCGCGGCCATGAAGATCAACCGCGTGCGCCGCGACTACGATCGCCGCTACGACCTTGCCGCACTCGACAAGCTGAAGGCGATGGGCGTGAGTCTCATCCCTGTCGAGTTGCCCAAGCTTCCCTACGGCGCCATGGTACCGCTGCTGGCCGCTGAGGCTGCCGCAGCATTCGACGACCTGACCCGCTCCGGCCGCGACAAACTGCTTACCGAGCAAGGTTCTGGAGACTGGCCCAACACCTTTCGCCGTGCCCGTTTCTATCCGGCCGTCGATTACATCCAGGCCAACCGGGCGCGCACCCTGGCCATCCAGCAGGTCTCTGTGCTTTTTGAAAAGGTGGACATCATTGTGACGCCAACCTTTGGCACGCAACTGACAGCCACCAACCTGACCGGCCATCCGGCGCTGATTGTGCCCAACGGCCTGCGCGGCGACGACGCTCCAAAGCCGCCCGATACGGCCGACCCGGATCGGGACAATGTCGGTGGTCCAGGAACCCCGGTTTCGCTCACTTTCCTGGCCGGCCACTATCAGGATGCAAAGCTGGCCGCCTTCGGGTGGGCTTATCAGCAGGCAACAGGCTTCCACAAACTGCACCCCAAGGTGGACTGACTTCAATCCGGGTGCCCCATGTTCGCGGCGCTCTTGTTTTTGCCGCTGGCACGGGGTCGCTGTCTAAAGGTATCGTCGACTCATGGCACTGGTTGAGGTTGATTGCGTCTGCAAGAGTTATCCGCGCCGTGCCGGCCTGCGAACTCGCATGCAACCCGTGGTGGAGGATGTCTCGCTGACCATTGAGCCCGGCGAAACCCTGGGCCTGGTCGGCGAGTCGGGCTCGGGCAAAACGACACTCGCGCGCATGGTCCTCGGCCTCGTGGCGCCGACTTCAGGCACAATTCGCGTGGATGGAATCGACACGGCGCGGGCCTCGGGCGCCGACATGCAGCGGCTGCGCCGGCAGATGCAGCCCGTGTTTCAGGATCCATATGCATCCCTCAATCCGCGCATGAACGTGCTCGACATTGTCACCGAGCCGCTGGTCATTCACCGAAGCGATCACGGCCGCGGCACCCGCTCTGCGACAGAACGAACCACACTCCGCGCCAAGCCCACACTCCGCTCCAAAGCGATCGAACTGCTGGGCGAAGTTGGCCTGGACGCCTCCGCGCTCGAGCGCCATCCACATGAGTTTTCGGGTGGCCAGCGGCAGCGCATCAACATTGCCCGCGCGCTGGCTCTGCGCCCCAGGCTACTTATTCTCGATGAGCCGGTCTCAGCTTTGGATGTGAGCGTGGGTGCGCAAATTGTGAACCTGCTGCGCCGGTTGCAAAGCGAACTGAGCCTGACCTACCTGTTCATCTCCCACTCCATGCCTCTGGTGCGTTATTTGAGCACGCGCATTGCCGTAATGGAGAAAGGCAGGCTGGTGGAGATCGGCGAGGCTGAGGCGTTGTGCGCGGAGCCGCGCCAAGCCTATACCCGCCAACTGCTCAAAGCCACGCCGGAGTTACCCCTCGGCGTGGCCTGATCGACAAAGTGGTTCCTATTCCGGCTCCAGACCGTGGGCGCCCAGGTCTCGATTTTGAGACCTGGAATCCAGCCGACCTGGGATCTCCGGCCCAGTCGCTAGTGCGGCTGAGGCGGTGTGGCCGGCGGCGGAGTTGCGGGTGCAGCCGTTGCGGGCGGTGGCGTGGTTGTTGCAGGCGCGGTCGCCGGCGTTTGCGGTGAAGCACTGGAGCCCGGTGCGCTTGCACCTGGTGCACTTCCAGGAGCCGCCGGCCTCGGCGCTGTTCCAGGGGGAGTTCCAGGAGGCATCGGCCGCCCTCCGGGCATTCCACCCATTCCAGGCCGCTGGGGCGGCGTGGGCATGTCGGTCACGTCTACGAGCTCTACGTCGAATATCAGGTCCGCCTTGGGCGGAATGCCGGGGTGAGCAGCGTCCGGTCCGGGCCGGCCACGCGCGCCATACGCTAGTTGCCAAGGAATGAACAGGCGCCGCTTGCCGCCGATCTTCATGCCCTCAAATCCCTGGTCGAAGCCGGGAATCAGGCGGCCCATCCCCTGTGGGAAGGCCATCGGCTGCGGCTCGCCCATCTTGGGTTTCCCGTCGGGGCCCATCACCGGCTTGCCGTCCTTGTCCCTTTCCGGTTGACCGGGATGATCGTAGGAGGAATCGAACTTGTGCCCATCGGAGGCCAAATATCCTGTGTAATGCACCTTGTACAGCTTGTTTGGCTCAGCGACGGCGCCCGTGCCGATCTTGTAGTCCTCGTAGCGCAGGGTGAATGCCGCCTTCACAATCCCTCTCACGGGGGGAATGCCGGGCGGCAGCTTGATGGCGGAAGACGCAGCAGCCGGGTGGGGAGCGGTGGTGGTGGTAGCTGGCTTGGCGGGCGTCTGGGCGGCGGCGGAAAGAGCACTTGCAGCCAGGAGCAGAGCGATTGCTGTATATCTCATTGCAGGTTGGGACTCCAAAGTAGCTTGAGGGGAGTGTATCAGGCGCCCCCATTGAAGAGCATCACGTTCAGGTTACGCGGGCAGCTCCTTGCCGGGGTGGGCTTTATACATCCTTATAGCCCATGCCTTACATTGATCTATGGTCCCGTTCACCCTTCATCTTCTAAGAGTCTGCTGGCTGCCCGTGGCTTCCTTCTTCGCCGGCGTGCTCAACACCATCGCCGGCGGCGGCTCGTTTCTGTCGCTTCCGGCTCTGCTGGCCAGCACCACGGCCGCTGGCGTGGGAGCGGTGTCGGCGCAAGCCACCAATACGGTCGCGCTGTGGCCCGGGCAACTCACCTCGCTGGTAGCCTTCCGCCAGCAACTACGCGCTCACGGATGGAAGCTTCTGCCGCTGGGCATTGCCTCCGGCGTCGGCGGATGGATGGGCGGATGGCTGCTGCTGCACACCGGCAACAAGCGCTTCCGCGAACTGCTGCCCTGGCTGCTGCTCTTTGCCGCGGTTATGTTCGTGCTCAGCTTTCCTCTCGGGCGCTGGCTGGCCTCGCTCTCCGGCGGCCGCCGCTACAACACAACGCTGATCGTGGGCATGGTTGTGGTCAGCGTATACGTGGGGTACTTCGGAGCCGGCGGCGGCTTTCTCGCCATGGCTTTGTTCGGCTTCTGCGGCGTACACGACATTCACGAAATGAATGCGCTCAAGGTGCTGACGGCGGCCGTTTCCATCGGCATTCCTTCGATCAGCTTCATTGTGGCTGGCCGGGTGGAATGGCGCTTCTGCCTGGTGATGGCGATTCTGGCCGCGCTGGGTGGCTATCTCGGAGCGCACTATAGTCGCAAAGTGAATCAGCGCGCCATGCGCTGGTCGGTCGCTGTCATCGGCTTCGTGACCGCCGGATATTTCTTCCTGCAAAATTATCTGCGTCATCCGTAGGACTTTCTCGTCCCACCGAGCCGCAGGATTGACCGATCGCAGAATTGGTAAATTGCGATGCTGGCTAAAGGGCCAGCATTCCCGCCAGCAGAGCTGTCCTGGGTGCGAGATGTTCGAGGACGATTGATTCATGCCGGGCGTGCGCGCCTTCACCCACCGCGCCCATTCCATCGAGCGTGGGAACGCCCAGAGCCGAAGTGAAGTTCCCGTCCGAAGCTCCGCCCGTCGCGGCCTCGTCCAGTTCAAAACCAAGCTCCCTGGCGAGCTCCCTTGCCCGGTGGAAAAGCTGGACCGTCCCGCGCGTCCGCTCCATCGGCGGCCGGTTGATGCCTCCCGTGACGGTCAGCGAGCAGCGCTTGTCAACTGGCTTCAGCGCGGCAAACTTGCGTTCGATGCGCGGCCCGTCAGCCCTGCGGGCGATGCGCACATCCACTTCCGCCCAGGCCTCGGCGGGAATCACGTTCGTCTTCGATCCTCCGCCGGCCAGGCCCACGCTCACCGTCAGCCCGCGCTTGAGGTCGGTCCAACTGCTTGCGGCTTCAATCACATGCGCCAGTTCCACCAAGGCGCTTGCCCCCTTCTCGAAATCCACCCCCGCGTGGGCCGCCACTCCCTGCACATCGATGCGCCAGTTTCCCGTGCCTTTCCGAGCCGTCTTGTAGGCCAGTCCCTGCGCGGGTTCCAGCACGTAGACGGCGCCACATTCGTCGGCCAGCCGTTCGGTGATGGGCCGCGAGACCGGGCTGCCCACCTCCTCATCGCTGTTCAGCAGCAGCACGATCTCGTTCTGCAGCATGTCAGCCTCGGCGAGCATCCCGATAGCCGTGAAGGCCATGGCCACGCCCGCCTTCATATCCAGCACACCGGGACCGAAGAGCCGGCCCTCCGCTTCGCGCAGCGGCATCGACTTCAGCGTACCGAGCGGCCAAACGGTATCCAGATGGCCGAGCAGGAGAACCGGCTTTGCGGGTTTGAGTCTGGCCCTCGGCCCGAATCGCGCTTCCAGCACATCGCCGAATGATCTCTGGCGATGTAGCTTGACTCGCCCTACCAGGGATTTGGCATGGGCTGCGGCAAGGGCAACGCAGGCGTCGACGGCAGGCTTGTCGTCGGACGGCGACTCGGCATAGAGCCGGCTGGGCATCGCGCGCGCCGGCCAAAAGAGCGCGCATGGGGCAAGCTCGAAGAGCGCTCATGGGCATTGACGCGTCGGGCATTCTTGAACCTCTGGGCCGGCATTGTGCCGTTGATTGCCTGGGATCTTTTGATTCTACGACGGTTAGCAAGTACCTGGCCGGTTCAATTTCGAGAATTTCGCCCTCCGGAAACCGCCGGAATTGGTGGTCAGGAAGGCTCACAGTGTGGCAAAAATGCAACAGGTTCCAATACGCATTCAGCGTCTAATCTAACGGATACGTTACCTTGCACAGTTTGAGAGGCATGTTTGGCCAGTCCAGCCCATCTGGAACAGACGATCGCGGGATCAATCGAGTTTGAAGGGGTAGGCCTGCATTCCGGCGCACCCGTTACCATGCGGCTGCTGCCCGCGCCAGCCGGATCGGGAATTGTCTTCCGGCGCACCGATTTAGACAACTTCGAGATTCCCGCCAACGGCCGCAACGTGGCCAAAGTGAGTTACGCCACCAGCCTGATGCGTCAGGGCGTGCTCATCTCAACCACCGAGCACCTGCTCTCTGCCCTGGTCGGCATGGGCGTGGACAACGTAATCGTCGAACTCGACAATCTTGAGCTGCCCATCCTCGACGGAAGCGCGCTTCCCTACGTGCAGGCCTTCATGAACATGGGCATTCGGGCCCAGCGCCGCCGCCGCGAAACCATCCGCGTATTGCGCCCTGTGGAAGTGCGCGAAGGCAACAAGTTCATCGGCGTCTATCCCGGCTCGGGCTACAGCATCGATTACACCATCGATTTTCCCGCTCCCATCGGCAGGCAAAGAGCGAGCGTGGATCTGGCCGCTGAAACCTATGGCGAAGCGATTGCCCCCGCACGCACGTTCGGCTACAAGGCGGATGAACAGCGGCTGCGCGATATGGGGCTGATTCGCGGCGCATGCGCCGATAACGCCATTATTCTCGGAGCCAAGGGCCCGGAGAATGGTCCGCTGCGCTTCCGCGATGAATATGTGCGCCACAAGGTGCTCGACCTGATTGGCGACCTGGCGCTGGCCGGGCGCAGAATCGAGGGCCGCGTAGTCGCCGAGCGCGCCGGCCACGCCATGCACACGGCGCTGGTGTCGCGCCTGCTGAAAGACCGATCTGTATGGGAACTGGCGCACGTGCCTGTCGAAGCCGCGCCCGCCAAGGAAACCGATGCGCAGCCCCACGCCCGTCCCCAGGGTGGTCACGATCTGCCCAGTCCAGCCCTGATGACCGCGTAGAGACCTTTCCGCAAGTTGCCATTTCCAAAGTCAACGCTGCGATGTCCGCACCGCCGTCCATTCGCGGGATCAAGCGCAGGCGGCTTTTCATGGGGCGTTACGGCGCGGGAACGCTCAGCGCTTTGGCGAATCGCCGGAACGCTTGCAGATATAAAATAGCGAAATAAGCTCCAGAACGAATTTGTTTGGTTTGAGCGTCCGAACGGAACAAGGCGGATACTTTCCGAAACGACGCACAGCGGATTCCATGGCCACAAACGCGCCACCAACCTTACGCACTCCCATGATGCTGCTCGCCGCGGCCAGTCTGGGAGTTTTGGGTGTGCATCTCTGGCCTTGGCAGGAGATCACCAACTTGCCCGGCAACGGTACGGTGGCCTTCGATCCGGCGTTGTGCCTGTTGGCCTATGTGGCCTCGGCTTGGTGGATCACCAGCGGAATCACAGAACCTACGCAGAAGGCCTTATCCGCTGGCGCCATGGCGGGTCTGCTGGCCGGAGTTGTGCTTGTGGCAGACGTCTTGCTCGGCATTCGGCAAGACTCTCAGCCCGCCTTTTTGCAGCCAACGCTGCTGGGTGTAGCGGCGATCCTGTGGGGCGTGGCCGGATTGCGCGGTTCTCGCATTGCCGGCTCCTCGGCCATGGGCGCGCTCTCAGGTCTCTGGGCAGCCATGGTTAGCAGTCTGATGGCCGGCGCGGCCGTCGTGGTTGAACTCTACATCGCAGCTCCTGTACACAATTCGACCGACCCCTGGAGGCAGTATGAGAGCCTGGCGATTGGCAATACGATGACCCAGGGGCTGGTGCATTCGTTGAACATGGCCACCGCGTTCCTGCTGCTGGGCCCGATTACCGGCGCTGCCGCAGGGTTGATCTTCGCCTTCTTCGCGCATGAACAAAAAAACTAGCATTTGCACGTGCCAATGACTCTCGCCAACCGATCCTCAATGACCAAGTCTCAAACAAATAAAATGCACATCGGCGCCGCCACGGAAATGGTCTTTCCCTTGGCGGCCAGCAAGCCGGTCTCCGTGTTGCGGGCGAAGATGCTGATGTTGTTCGAGTCCTGGTTAGCCACCAGCATCCAGCTCTCGGTGGGGTCGAGGACAAAGTTGCGCGGCGTCTTTCCTCCGCAGCTCGACCTAACCATCGGCGTCAGTGCACCGGTCTTGGGATTGGCATGGAAGCTGTAGAGGAAATTGTCATCCCGATTGGCAAAGTAGACAAAGCTTCCATCTTTGGTGATGACCGCATCGCAGCCGCGCGTGAGTCCGTGATAGCCCGCGGGCAACAGGTTGATGCGCGTGACCAAAGTCAAACTGCCATCAGCGCTGCTCCACTTGAGCACATCGACGGTTGAGTTGAGCTCATTGACGCAATAGGCGGTCACGCCGTTGGGGTGAAAGTGAAGCGTGCGGCATCCCGAGCCCGGCTGGCCGTGGTACGTGCCGGCCGGCGTCAGCACAGCTGTTGCAACATCGAGCGTGTAGATGTGAATGCAGTCGAGGCCCAGGTCGTTGATGTAGGCGTAGCGATTGTCGGGCGAGAAGGACGCGAAGTGGGCATGCGCGCTGGCCTGTCGCTCAGCATTAGGGCCGGCGCCGTTGTAATGCTCTGACCAGACCAGGGAACTGAGCCTGCCGTTGGTGACAAGAAAGCTGGCGGCGCTTCCGCCGGCGTAGTCGGCCGCCAGCAGAACGCTCCCGGTATGGTCGAGAGCAACGTGGCACGTGCCCGTGCCGGCAGAGTTCTCCGCGGACAACGGAGACAGCTTGCCGCTTGCGATCGCAAAACTCGCCACCTCGCCGGTCGGTTTGCCATTGAATGAATCTACCTCCGACGCCACGCAGATAAATTCGCTGTTCGGAGACAAGGCGAGCCAATCTATGTTGGCGATCTGAGCCGCCCCGCCGGCTGCAGTGAGTTCTGCCGTAGCCGGATTCCAATCGAATGCGAGAATGCCCTCCGTCCCGTTGGAGGCGACGAACACCTGTTGGGACTGCGTCGCGGCGAAGGCCGGCAATGCGCCTGCGGCCAGCGTGGCAGCGGAAGCAGAAATCAGGAAGTCGCGGCGATTCATGTTTTTCATGGCACAGCGATTGTCGCCGATCCGGCGCAGTGTGCGCCACCGCGAACGATTGACGACATGAAACTCTCGTAATGCAGGGGCCATGAGAGACACGCGGAAAACCCGCTCTTCTACACTTGATGCATAGCACCCGGCGTACTGGAGAGCCCCGTTTGTCGCACCTCATCAGCTTCGTCCGCATTCCCGCACTGGCCATCCGCCAGCATATCTGGCCGCTGAAGCGGCTGGGAGTGCTGGACGAGGACCATCTGCGCATGCGCGTCTGGCCCAACGATATCGACTTGAACCTGCACTTGAACAACGCTCGCTACCTCAACCTGATGGACTACGGCCGCACCCACCTGCTGGCGCGCACGCGCATTCTCGATCACATTGTGCGCTCTCGGTGGACGGCGCTGGTGGGCGCGGTGTGGATGACCTATCGCCGCCCTCTTCCGCTTTTTTCCGCGTTCACATTGAGTTCGCGCCTGGTGTGCTGGGACGAGCGCTGGTTCTACATGGAGCAAATCTTTTCGGTTGCGGAAAGCCGCGTTGCGGTGGGGTGGGTAAAGGGGATCTTGCGCGACGCAAACGGCAACATCGACCCGCAAAAGGTGATCGACAAGGTCGCGCCCGGCCTGGCCAGCCCGCCCATGCCGGAATCCATCGCGACATGGAACGAGCTGACCAGGGAGAAGCTTGCCGGCGGATAGTTTCCTGCACCTGTTTGACGAGTGAAGCGTCATCCCATCAGTGTGAAGATCACGTTGATCGTAGTCTCCACGTCGACCGGCTCGCCGTTGAGCAGGTAGGGACGATAGCGCCAGCTCGATACGGCATCGAGCGCCGCCTGTTGCAGCACGGCCGGTCCGCTGACCACGTGAAGATTAATAATCCGCCCATCCTTCGAAATCGTGGCCGCGAGAACCACCGTGCCTTCAACATGCATGGCTTTGGCAATCGCCGGATACTGCGGGATGACTTTGCGCAGCAGCAGCCCGGCGGCAATGGCCGATGGCAGGTGCGCCGGGCCTTTGACCTCGGGATGAATAACACGCGGCGCGGGCTGAGAACCGAAGGAATTGCTTATGGCTCCAGGCACGCCGGCGCTTGCGTCGAGCGAAGCAACATTGGTGAGGCCGGTTGGCTCGGGCCCTGGGAGGATCGTGATGGTGCGCGGAATGGTTCGCGGCATGGTGAACGGGTTTTCGGTTGTATTGGACGCAGCAAGAGCGGAATGCGGCAACTGCCGCGGCGGAGCAGGTGAAGCGGCCGGCGGAGGCGGTGGCGTCTCCATGAGGAATGCCATGGCCATGCGCGGCAGCGCCTCGGGGTAAACCAGCGGGATGAGGATCAAGGCCAGCAGGATGGTGCTGTTGATGGCGAATGCCGCGAACATCCATCCGCGGCTGCGGGTGCGAATTCTACCTTCTGATTCAAATGTAGAGTCTTCAAACATGTGGGCCTCCCGGAAGAAATCAGCAGTCTCGCTCGGGAGGAAGTCAAGCTTCGCCAAGGCGCAACGAAGCCGGCCGCTCTGCGCGCGCGATCTTAGGGCGATCGAGGGCGCGGAAGCGGAGAATCAAGCACTCCGTTCATCCCGATGGGTACCACTGTGCTTGGATAGACACCGGGGTTGGGATAAGTGTTCCCGGAAGAATCCGCTTCATGATCCATTGCAGGCTTTTGCAAAAGGAGTAACTTCCGGTTATCCGACTACACACTCGGAACCCGAATCTTGGTGATTGCAGCGCCATTCAGAGCGATCCCATGAGCGCAAGGTCCTTCCATAGCCTCGCTGGCAAAGTAGACTAGCTGTGGCACACGCGCGGTGCTCCGCTAGGTTATTGGATTTGAGAGGAAGCCAAATGCCGCTCGAAAAATCAACAATGGACCGTCTGCTTGAAGGGAGAGCCCAACGAGATGAATTCTTCCTGCTCTATTCCAAGTTGCTTCAGGAACGGATTCCGGACGCGACTGTGGAGTTTGTCGAAGAGTCGGCGATCCGCGTCGTCAAAGAGGACGTGAAGCAGTCAACAGCGCACCTAGACAATCTGTGGTTGAAGTACGCGAATGGGGACGAGGATCGGGCAGAACTAATTGAGAAGTATGTTCGGATGGCGATGAACTTAGGATCGCCTGACGTTCTTGCGACGAAACAGGATATCGTCGCGATGATCAAAGACTCGCGCTACATTCAGTTGCTCCAAAGCCAGATGACTGAACATCTGTGTGGCGACCTCTGGATCGTCTACGCCATTGACCGGCCCGAAACTGTAGACACCCTCGCCTACGATTCCGAGACCATCGCGGGCGTTTCAGTGGGCGAATTGCGTGCCTTGGCGGTTGAAAACCTCAAGCGCATCCTTCCCGAGGTCGAACGCCACGGCGACGGTCCATGGTATCTATTGACCGCAGGCGCTGATTACGTCGCGAGTCTTCTTTTGTTTGACGAGTTGTGGAATCAGCTCGTAGAAACTGTCGATGGAGATGTCGTTGCAACGGTTCCAACGAGGGACGTCCTTCTGTATACAGGTTCCCATTCGGTCTCTGGTCTCTCGGCAATTCGAGAGCGGTCAGTCGCGCTTGCGAATAGTGGACCGCACTCAATTTCGGACTCGCTGATTTTGCGTGAGAGTGGCAGATGGACAATCTTCGAAGCCAATTGAGGGGAACAGTGTGGGCTAATGTGAGGTGTCAAAATCTGGATCGGCCCTGAAAATTACCCGCTACTCGGAAGTTCCAATTTGTGCACCACCGAAGGCCGAAACAGCGCGGAAGCCGGGCACGATGCTGGAGAGCTCCGCCTCCGATATGCTTTCGCGCACAGGGAAAATGGATTTGGTTCCTCCTCGACTTGGCGTTGCGTGGATTATTCCGGTAGCGCGAGATTCCCCTTAATGTTGAAGCTTGTCGAGACCGACGGTGCGCCCGCGTTTGGCTGGCCTCCTCCGATCGACACGGTGTATGCGCCTTCGGAAATGACGGGCTCTCCTGCCTCCGTCACCATGCTCAGGTCGCGTGCGTGCAGATCGAAGTGGATCTTCTGCGAGGCTCCGGGATCAAGATGAACGCGATTGAAGCCGCGCAATGCTTTGAGCGGCGCACCGGGAACCTTGGGAAACTCGAGATAGAGCTGCGCCACTTCATCCCCGGCCCTCTTGCCGGTATTCGTAACCGTGACGTCGAATCCAGCGGAGCTGCCCGCCTCGACCGCCTCGGTCGGTCCCGCAATTGAGCCGTATGAAAACTTCGTATAGCTCAATCCGTAGCCGAACGGGTAGAGCGGCGCGCCTTCGAAGTAGCGATACGTCCGGCCCTTCATTGCGTAGTCTTCAAAGGCTGGCAACTCGCTCACATCTTTGTAGAACGTGACGGGCAAGCGGCCGGCTGGATTGTTCTTGCCCGATAAAGTTTCAGCTACCGCCGCGCCGCCCTCTTCGCCGGGATAAAAAGCATCGAGAATGGAGTTGGCGTGCGCATTGGCCCAGTTCACGCCCAGCGCGCTGCCGTTGGTGAGCACGACAACCAGCGGCTTGCCGGTTGCAGCCAGGGCTTCGAGCAGCTCTTCTTCGGGCTTGGGCAGGTCGAGGCTGGTGCGATCTCCGCCCTTGAAGCCTTCTTCGCTCACCTGCATCTCTTCGCCTTCGAGCTCGCTGGTGACGCCGACAACCGCAACCACCACATCGGCAGCTTTGGCCGCGTCAATGGCTGCGGGCTGCGGTTTCAGGTCAACCTTCGACCACACGAGTTTGGCCACAATGTCATCGCCACTCGATCCAAAGGCGGCGAATCCAAATGCGGAATCGATCTGCAGCTTCGCAGGCTTGCCGGCCTCCAGGTGCACGCGGCCCAGCTTGGCTTCTTTGCCGTTGCCGCCGTAGGACGAGGTCACGTCCTTGCCGTCGAGCTGCATGCGGAAAAATCCGGCGACTACCATGCCCAGGTTGTAGTCGCCTGTCTCAGGCGCCGTCAGCATTCCCTCCCAGTGAATGGCCAGCGGCTTCACTGACGCAGCTTCCGCCGGCAGGCTGCTGGATGAGACGTCGATCGTGGTTTCCACACGCTCGGCAACCGGTTTGCTTGTTGCGGGGTCGTTCAGGTTCGCCATGTCGAGCTTGGAATAGCTGGCCTTAAGTCCCGGCTTGCCATCCACCGTCAGCGCGGAAGCAGGTACCGGCTCGGCGTCGTGGCCGAGGAACTGCGTGCCCGCAACATAGTCGATCGTGGCGCCCGAAAATTCCTTCCGAATCCCTTCGAGAATCGAAACCGTGTGCGAGGGCGTGCCGTTGTAATTGCCCAGAAGCACTTTTGTCTGATCAGCCAGTGGACCGACGACAGCGATCTTCACGCCAGAAGTCTTCAACGGTAGCACGCCATCGTTCTTCAACAGCACCATCGACTCATTGGCCAGCTTGCGCGCCATGGCGCGATGTTCTTCGCTATCCAAAAGCTTCTCGTCAATTTTGCTATATGGAACCATCTCCGGCGGGTCGAACATTCCCAGCTTCATGCGTGCCGTAAACAGGCGCGTGACTGCCGTGTCAATCTCGCTCTCTTTCAAATAGCCTTCTTTCACCGCGTCGAGATAGGGCTTGTAGTCATGGTCGTCCTTCACCTTGAAAGTGAAATCGACACACTCGTTGTCCATGCCGCGGCGCAAGCTCACGGCCGAGGACTCGGCCTGCGTGGTGTTGAACTTGTGGCCCGCATGAATATCGAGCACTGCCCCGCAGTCGGACACCACATAGCCATTGAAGCCCCACCAGCCGCGCAGTTCGTCCTGCAAAAGAAACTCATTCGCGCACGCAGGTTCACCGTTGATGCTGTTGTAAGCGCACATCACGGAACCCGCCTTGGCCTCGGTAACCGTGGCGCGAAAGGCGGGCAGATAGGTATCCAGCTCATCGTGTTTGCTGACATCGACATTGGCGGTGTGACGTGTCGGCTCCGGCCCCGAGTGCACGGCGAAGTGTTTAGGCGTCGAGATCACGCGATAGTAGCGCGGATCGTCTCCCTGCATGCCGGTGACAAAGGCCACGCCCATGCGCGCGGTCAGAAACGGATCTTCGCCATACGTCTCCTGGCCGCGGCCCCAACGCGGATCGCGGAAGATGTTGATGTTCGGCGCCCAGAAATCCAGACCCTCGAAGATATTGCTATGCCCGGCGCGCACCGCCTGCACATGCTTGATGCGGCCTTCCGTGCCGATCACGACCGCCATTTTATGAATAGCTTCGGTGTCGAAGGTCGCGCCCAGGCCGATGGGCTCGGGAAACTCCGTTGTCCCATTCGTCGCCACCCCATGCAGCGACTCGCTCCACCAGTCGTAGGCCGGCACGTTGAGACGCGGAATGGCGCGCGCCTGATTCACCAGCTGCGTGGCCTTCTCTTCCAGCGTCATGCGCTCGACCAGGTCGGCCGCGCGCATCTCGGGAGGCAGGCTGGTATCGAGGTAAGCCGGCTTCGGCGCATCCTTTGGTGATTCTTGCGCAAAGGCGTACAACGAGGCTCCACAGCATGCCAAAGTCAATGCTGCAATGCGCAATCCAACGCTCTTCATTGCATTCCTCTTTCCGCTTTCGAAGGTGAGAGAATGGCGTTCAGCTTTTCAGGCCGGAGGATCGAAATCTGTCCACCATCTTTGCCGGCCCGCGAAACTGTGGCTGGTCTCCGGCAACCAACGGTAAAGCGCTCGGGAAGGCGCTGTCAAGCAGACGCAGGTACCGCGCCGTGTGGAGAAAATCGCTTTATTGTTGCATTCGCCCACTCCGGCAATCGCCTTGC
>JBEKVS010000239.1:0-11650 GCA_049513795.1 Occallatibacter sp.
GGCATGCACGACGAGGCGGAGATTCGCGGCCATCGGCGTACTTATATCGGGGCCTTGCCGGGGCAGATCATCCAGAGCATTCGCCGCGCCGAGGTCAACGACCCGGTGATCATGCTGGACGAAATCGACAAGCTGGGCAGGGACTTCCGCGGCGACCCTGCGTCGGCCCTTCTCGAGACGCTGGACCCGGAGCAGAACAATACTTTCAGGGACAACTACCTGGATGTTCCGTTTGATTTGTCGAAGGTGCTCTTCATCTGCACCGCGAACATGCTCGACCCGGTGCCCGCGCCGCTGCTGGACAGAATGGAGTTGATCTTCCTGCAGGGTTACAGCGAGGAAGAGAAGATGCACATCGCTTTCCGCTACCTGATTCCGCGCCAGATCAAGGAAAACGGAATCACCGCGGAACAGATCGAATTTCCGGAGGATGGGGTTCGCTGGCTGGTTCGCCACTACACGCGCGAGGCCGGCGTGAGGAAGCTCGAGCAGGTGCTGGGAACAGTCTGCAGAAAACAGGCTCGCCGCGTGGTCGAGGGCAAGACGGAGAAGCTTGTCATCACCAAAGATGTGCTGAAGGAGTTCCTTGGCGGCATCCAAGTGCGCGTGGAGACGGAAGTCGAGGAGCGTGTGAAGCGGCCGGGCGTTGCCGTGGGACTAGCATGGACGCCGGCCGGCGGCGACATTCTCTTCATTGAGGCCAACAAGATGAAGGGCAAGGGCGGCTTCACCATGACCGGGCAGATCGGCGAGGTGATGCAGGAATCCATGCAGGCCGCGCTGACCTGGGTGCGCTCGAACGCGGCCAGTCTGGGACTGTCGGAGGACTTTACCAGGGAGATCGACTTGCACATTCACGTGCCGGCCGGCGCGATTCCCAAGGACGGCCCTTCGGCCGGCGTGACGATGGCTACCGTGCTGGCGTCGCTGCTGACCGATACGCCTGTGCGTCCGCTTACGGCCATGACCGGCGAAATTACGCTCAGCGGCAACGTGCTGCCGGTGGGCGGCATCAAGGAGAAGTTCCTGGCAGCGCGCCGGGCGGGAGTGACAACCATCATTTTGCCCGCCGACAACCGTCAGGATGTCGAACAAGACCTGACACCGGAGCTCATTGCTGGAGTCGACATCCACTACGCCAGCCGCATCGAGGATGTGCTGGCCGTGGCTCTGCCGCTGATGAAGCCGCACGCTGACACCAAGCCGACGGAGCCAGGGGTTGGGTTGTCGGCGGTAGCTTAGGCAAAGTTTCAAAACAGTTTCATGCCCTCCCCTGGGAGCAGGCAAACAAGGCCGGCGAATCTGCCGGCCTTATTTGCATTTCTCATTTGCATCTCTGGTGCAGTTGAAGCGTTGGCTCGACAGCCAGCCTTGTTCGCGGCCGGTTAGAGTGGCTTCTTTCCCGTCCAGTTCCCATCCCGGACCCTGAGTTGTTGCGCCTCCCGTCCATGCCCGGCTCTCCGCCATTCGCACTGAAGTAATGGGCCACTCCGCCGATGACAAACAAAGAATCCCACGTGCGAAAAGCGGTGAATATGGCGACTCAAAGCGTGACTCCACACCGAATTGTTCCACTTCATTTCTCCGGCAATACAACCGAACTGCAAAACAAGCAGCTACAGGAGTTCCTTGGCGATGCGGCCCAGGAGGCCTATCGCACCGCGATTATCCAACTGGACCAGCAGAGCGCCCAGGCGGTGCTCGACAAGCATCGGAAGCTGAAGGTCGAAGTAGCCGAGCGGCTGGTCGAGATTATCCTCGGCCATATCACCAGCGATAAGTTCAAGGATGAGGAGGTCGGTTCAGACCGCGTCTATCCGCCAGCCTATCGCGTGCGTCCGATCGAAGCCCAGGTGACAGAGCTTCGCAAGATGTTTCCGGAGCTAGGCAGCTGCCACGAAAGGCTTGCGCGCAAGCCGCTGCCGGCGGGCGCCGAAGCGTGGTTCGCGATCCCACGCTGGCAAAAGATTGCTGCCACCTACAACGAGGCCGTGGAGAAAGTGATTGAGGTGCTCGCTACACGGCGCAAGGTGTCCAACCGGATCATCGGCAAGCTGGGAGAAAAATTCCTGCGCGAGACGGAGCGCGCCAAGCTGGCGAAAGAGATCCTGGGTGAACAGCAGGAAGGCCAGGACATTTTGGTATTGGCGGCGCAAATGGGCATGCTGCATCGCGGGTCATCGGCGCGGCGCACACGGGTAGCGATGGCAGGCAATGAATATGGCCTGGGCCTGTTTGCCATTGGTTGTATTTTGCTCACGCATCCCGAGCGACTGTCCACGGGTGACACGCTGATGATCGACTGCAGTGGCGACGAATACTCGGTGCGAGGCGACTACGCATTCGATCGCGTGCCACTGTTTGACTACGAGGCTGCCGGCATCGAGGTGAGCATCTTCTACGAAGACCGCGCCCGCAACCTGTGGGGTACCGCAACCTGTGGGGTACGCCGACCGCGTTCCTTTACAAGCTGGTCTGAATCGAGATCGGCCAAACTGGGCTGGATCGGCTACCGACTCATTGCCGCCTGTTGCGTCTAAGCAACAGGCGGTATTCTTCTAATCGTGATCCGGGTGCGGGTACTTTGCTTTGGTGTGTTGAAAGACTGGCTGGGCGCGCCGGAGTCCCGGGTGGAGCTGCCGGAAGGCGCAACCGTGGCCGCGCTGCTCGAGCATTTGCGGGATAGCGATTCGGGGCGCCGTGCGCCGGGTGCGCCCTTGCAAGGGATTGCCGTGAGCGTGAACGCCGCATACGCCAGTAAGACACAAGTCCTGCATGAAGGCGATGAGGTGGGACTGTTGCCGCCTGTCTCTGGCGGCTGTCCGGCTTCAGAGACCGTTCCGGCTATTGGGCGGGAGACATGGACGGCGCTGACGCGCGAGCCAATCGACGCTGACAAATTCGTCTCCGCGGCCAAGCTTGGCGAAGACGGCGCTGTGGTTGTCTTTGACGGCATTGTGCGCAACCACACGCGCGGACGGCAGACGCTCTATCTCGACTATGAGGCTTACGAAGAGATGGCGTTGAAGCAGATGGAGCAGCTTGCCCTTGAGGCCCGCAATCGATTCGGTGTGCGTCACGTCACCATGGTGCACCGCCTGGGACGACTCAATGTCGGCGAGACGAGCGTACTGATCATTGTGGCTTCGGCGCATCGGGCCGCGGCTTTTGAAGCCAATCGCTGGCTGATCGATACGCTCAAGAAAACTGTGCCTATCTGGAAGAAGGAAACCTTTGTGGATGGCGCGGTATGGGCCGCGGGCGAGCCATTTCCGAGTGCGTTAGTTGCTGAGCCGGAGGCTTCGCATGACGCGTAATTTGGGACGGCCGTTCGCAAGGTGGTTCCCAGGTCCCAGAATCGAGACCCTTCGGCAAGCTCAGGGCCGGCTCTGGGGCGCCCAGCGTGAAGCTCCGCCGGTCCGGCTTCTGTGGTTGCCCACGCTGGCGCTGAAACGAAGGCGCCAGGGTGCGGCGCCCGGGCCATTGGTTATCCTGGCGATGATTCTCGTCTTGGCGGCGGTAATGTTCGCACAGGTCCTCGCCGCGCAGGAAACTACGCTGCGTCTCGACGTGAGGCTGGTGAATGTCTTCGTCAATGTGACTGACCGCAACGGAGCCATCGTCGGCGGCCTCTCGCGCGAAGACTTCTCGGTGACGGAGGATGGGCGGCCGCAGCAGATCTCGGTCTTTGAGCGGCAATCGGAGCTGCCGCTCAATCTGACTTTGGCTATCGACACCAGCGGCAGTGTCAAGAAGGATATGGGCGAAGAAGCGGAGGCGGCGCACCGCTTCGTGCACGCTATCCTGCGGCCGCAAGACCAGATGAGCTTGCTGCAGTTTGCCACCGAGGTCAAAGAGCTTTCTCCGTTCACCAACAAAGTTGCACAGATCGACCGCGGGCTCAACCAGCTGCATGCCGACTATGCAACGGCGCTTTATGACGCCATTCTTCTAGGTTCCGAGGGGCTGGGAAAGAAAGACGGCCGCCGCGTGCTGGTGCTGGTCTCCGACGGTGGCGACACGGCCAAGAGCACCACCTATGACGAGGCGCTGGAGTCGGCGCTGCGCCACGAGGTGATGATCTACTCCATCATCGACGTGCCCATTGAAGCCAGCGCAGGGCGCGATTTGGGCGGGGAGCATGCGCTGATCACGCTGGCCGAGCAAACCGGCGGCAAGAGCTTTTATGTCAACGCAGGCGGGTTAGACAAAGCCTTTGCCCAGGTAAGCGCCGATCTGCGCACGCAGTACCTGATCGGCTACTATCCGCAACACCAGGAACCGGGGAGAATCTTCCACCGCATCGTGGTGACCGTACCTCGTGCAGCGACGCAAGACTTCAACATTCGCCACAAGACGGGCTATTACGGAGACGCGCCGGCACGAAAGAACTGAGCTGCTGCCATCCCATCTTGAACCATGGCTGCGGCGGCTTGAAGAGTAACCGGATATTTTTCTCCATGCCGTATTCCTCACCCAGCCTGCATCTAAAATGACATCATGACTTCTCCGCTTTCCTCGCGCCGCCGTTCCAAGGCGCCTCCGCCGGGCGATACCGGCCAGGAGGCTCTCTACCTGCGCTCGCTCAGCGACCGCCAGATTGTTGTCAACGTGAAACTGCGCGACGGCGAAACCGTGCGTGGCTGGATTGAATACTTCGATGACGCCATGCTGCGCCTGACCCGCGAAGGGCAGCCCAACCTGTTCATCTATAAGCACCAGATCCGCAGCATTGCCGAGGCCGGCCGGCGTCGCGAGCCGCGCAGCGAGGGCTCGGTCAAGCCTGCCAAACCCAAAGACATTTCAACCGGGACGGCGTCTTGACGGCTGCGGGATTTGCAGAAATGGTCTGGGTTCCGAAAGCTTCGGCCATTGCGCGGGAGGCTGGCGCGCGGTTGCGCGAGTTTTTTGCGCAAGGCGTCGAGACCGAATACAAGGGCGATGTGGACCTGGTCACGGTGGCCGACCGCACTGTGGAGAAGCTGATCCGGACGCGGCTGGGCGAGGTCTTTCCCGAGCACGGCGTGTATGGCGAAGAGGGAACTCGCGAGCGCATGGAGGGCGAATTCCGCTGGTATGTTGACCCACTAGATGGGACCACTAATTTCGCGCATGGATTTCCGCAGTTTTGCGTATCCATGGGTTTGGAACAGCGGATGCAGGGTTCGACGGCACCGTCTGACGGAACGCTGGTGGCCGGCGTCATCTACGATCCCATGCGCGACGAGCTTTACACGGCCGAGCGCGGCAAGGGCGCATGGCTCAATGGCAAGCCGATAAATGTTTCACGGATTCCCGTGCTGGCCGAAGCGCTGGTTTCGACAGGATTCCCCAGCCGCAAGCGGCACGAGAGCCCGAACATCCACTTCTACCATGAATTCACGCTGCGCTCGCACGGGGTCCGGCGGGCGGGTTCTGCAGCGCTCGACCTGGCTTTCGTTGCCAGCGGCCGGCTGGAAGCCTTCTGGGAGTTCAACCTGAATCCCTGGGACACAGCGGCGGGAATCCTGCTGGTTGAAGAAGCGGGTGGCAAAGTCACCACCTTTGCGGGTGCGCCGTTCAAGTTGGATAGCCGCGAGGTCCTGGCTTCAAACGGACTCATCCACGCCGAGTTGGTTGGCCTATTCACAGACATGTTCGCAGGACGCAATCTGTCGAACATCCCCTCGCCTGCGGAATTTGCGCAGCAGCGGGCCGAACGCGAGGCTGGGCGATAGCGGCTTTCAAGGTGCGCTGATCTTCGACGACCTAATGCAGCCAAAGAGTTGTCGATGATTGGAGGTGGCTAGTCGCGGGCGGTCGAAGCGCCGGCGAGCATGCGCGCTTTCACATCCCGCATGGGCGGCTGGCCGAAGAACCGGCTGTACTCGCGATTGAATTGGCTGGCGCTCTCATAGCCGACTTCGAAAGCGGCGCTTGCCGCGTCCAGGCCTTCGTTGAGCATGCGTTCTCTGGCCACATGCAGGCGAAGCTGCTTCTGGTACTGCAGCGGGCTCATCGCCGTCAGCGACCGGAACTGATGATGCAAGGTGGAAACGCCCATGCGGGACATGGCGGCGAGCTCCTCGACGCGCAACGGCTTGGCGTAGTTCATCCTCAGCCACTCGATGGCCTTGGAGGTCCGATGGCTCTGCTCACCCAGAGTAGCTATGGCGCGCAGATGCTTGCCCTGCGGACTGCGCAACAATCGGTAGATGATCTCCCGCTGGATCAGATTGCCGAGAAAAGGAATGTCCTGCGGCGCGTCAAGCAAGTCGACGAGCCGTGAACACGCTTCGAGAAGTTCGACAGAGGTGACTCCCACGGCCATGGCGCGAGCGTCGGCCGATTCCCCGCGCAGGTGAAACTCCTGCTGAGAGAGAATCTCGCGGACCGCAGGCATTTCGAGTTTGAGCAGCAGGCCCAGCAGCGGCTCCTTTTCGGTGGCTGCAATGACTTGACTGAGTACGGGCAGGTCTACGGAAGTGAGCAGAAAGTTCGAGCTGTCGCACAGGTAGGAGGTTTTGCCCACGTTGATCTGCTTTCGACCTTGCACGAAGACGACCAGGCTGGGTTCGTAGGCGGCCGAGGCGCATGCGGTCGGCTCGGATCTCCGCGAAAGGCTGAGGCCGGGAACGGCCGTAGCCTGAACTCCCTCCACAGACATGTGTGCGGCGATTTTGCCGGCCAGTTCGGCCCGCAGCGCTACGAGACGAGGCTCGCGCCGCGCATCCATCTGTTCATCAGATAGCTTTTTATTCGCGCGCTGTCGAGTTGCCTGCTGTTTTGTTGTTTGCACCAACTGAATCCCCTCAGACCACATTAACGCCGAATTCATTAAATTATGCACAAAAATGCGGGCATCGGCAGAAATAGGCAATAGATTGGCAGAATCAGGATACCGCTCCGCCAGTCCCGTTTCGTAGTCTGATTTGCGGGCGAGTTGTTCGCCATCTACCCGGGAGGTTGGTGTTTTCATGTACAAGGCAAAAGCTTATTCCGTTTCGAGCGCCACATCGCCGTTTGCTTCTTCAACCATTTCGCGGCGCGAGCCCACCGAGCACGACGTACAGATTGAAATTCTCTTCTGCGGCATCTGCCACTCCGACCTGCACCAGGCCCGCAACGAGTGGAGCGGCGTGATGCCCACCGTTTATCCCTGCGTTCCCGGTCATGAGATCGTCGGCCGCGTGACGAAGGTCGGCTCTGGAGTGACCAAATTCAAACCCGGCGATCTGGCCGCGGTCGGCTGCCTCGTAGACTCCGACGGCACCTGCCCGGAGTGCAAGGCCGGCATGGAACAGTTCTGCCCGAATTTCACACTTACCTACAATTTTCCCGACAAGCATACGGGGGGCGTGACTTACGGCGGCTACTCCGACAGCATTGTCGTGAAGGATCGCTTTGTGCTGCACGTTCCGTCGAACCTCGACCTGGCCGGCGCCGCGCCGCTGCTCTGCGCCGGCATCACAACCTATTCGCCGATGCATCACTGGGGCGTGGCCAAGGGCAAGAAGGTGGGCGTCGTTGGTCTCGGCGGACTCGGCCACATGGGCGTCAAGTTCGCGCATGCTCTTGGAGCCCACACCGTCGTATTCACAACGTCGCCGAGCAAGAAAGACGACGCACTGCGCCTCGGCGCCGATGAAGTTGTGATTTCGCGCAACGCCGACGAAATGGCCAAGCACGCAGGCAGCTTCGACTTCATTCTCGACGCCGTCGCAGCCGATCACGACATCAACGCATTTATCAATCTGCTCCGCCGCGACGGAAACATCACCATGGTGGGTGCTCCGGACAAGCCACTCGCCGTCGGCGTCTTCGGCCTTATCATGGGGCGGCGAAGCCTTTCCGGTTCTCCTATCGGTGGTTTGCCCGAAACGCAGCAGATGCTCGATTTCTGTGGCAAGCACAATATTACTTCGGACGTCGAGGTGATCCCGATTCAGAAGGTCAACGAAGCCTATGAGCGGTTGCTCAAGTCGGATGTGAAGTACCGCTTCTCGATCGACATGGCTTCGCTCAAATCCGAGTAACAAGCAAGTGAAGGAGCAAAAGAAATGGAGATCAAGCGAATCGGTTCACAGCCTTCGGGCAAGGGGCCGGCGGATTGGTTTACGGGCACGGTGCGGGTCGATCCACTTTTTACCGCGCCCGATCCGGCGCGCGTTGTCGGGGCGAGCGTGACGTTCGAGCCTGGCGCGCGCACCGCGTGGCATACGCATCCGCTGGGCCAGACGCTGGTGGTTACTTCCGGCTGCGGGCGCGCGCAGCGCTGGGGCGGCCCCGTTGAGGAGATTCGACCCGGGGATGTGATCTGGTTTTCGCCGGGCGAGAAGCATTGGCATGGCGCAAGCCCAACCACCGCGATGACTCACTTCGCCATTCAAGAGAAGCTCGATGGTAAGACGGTCGATTGGCTGGAGCAGGTCAGCGACGAGCAGTATCGGTCATAGGCCACACGCCAACAAGTTAGCTGCGGAAAGTGAAACGCGCGTCGGACTGGATAGGTGTTAGCCCGTACCGGACACAAGAGGAGAAACAAATGCAGAAGCGCAGGCTGGGAAACAGCAATCTTGAAGTCTCGGCTCTCGGGTTCGGATGCATGGGCATGAGTTGGTCCTATGGACCGCCCAAGGACAAGCAGGAGATGATTTCGCTGCTCCACGCAGTGGTCGATCGCGGCGTCACATTCTTCGACACCGCTGAGGTGTATGGACCGTTGCTGAACGAAGAACTGGTCGGCGAAGCGCTGGCTCCTTTTCGCGGGAAGGTGGTCATCGCAACAAAATTCGGTTGGGAAGCGAATCCCAGTGACGGCGGAAAATGGAACGCACTCAACAGCCGGCCAGAGCAAATCAAAAAGGCCGCAGAGGGGTCGCTCAAGCGGCTGAAGGTCGATACGATCGATCTTTTCTACCAGCATCGTGTCGACTTGAACGTGCCAATCGAAGATGTGGCCGGCGCTGTGAAGGATCTTATTCAAGAAGGCAAGGTGAAGCACTTCGGTCTCTCTGAAGCGAGCGCGCAGACCATCCGTCGCGCCCATGCCGTTCAACCCGTCACCGCGTTGCAGAGCGAGTACTCGCTTTTTTGGCGCGAACCGGAGCAGACGGTGATACCCACGCTGGAAGAGCTGGGGATTGGCTTCGTTCCATTCAGCCCGCTGGGCAAAGGCTTCCTGACCGGCAAGATTGATGCGCATACGCAGTTCGACAGCACGGATTTCCGCAGCACTGTGCCGAGGTTCAACGCGGAGAATCGCAAAGCCAATCAGGCCTTGGTTGATGTGGTGAGCGCTTTTGCAGAGCAGAAGAAGGTGACCCCCGCGCAAATCGCACTTGCCTGGCTGCTGGCGAAGAAGCCGTGGATCGTGCCAATCCCGGGCACAACGAAGCTTGCGCGCCTCGAAGAGAATCTAGGAGCGGTGGACGTTGAGCTAACTGCGGACGATGTCCGCGCCCTCGAAGACGCTTCCTCGAAGATCAAGATCGAGGGTGCGCGCTATTCGAAGTTCCATGAACAACTGGTAGGCCGGTGAACAGTAATTGGCGGGAGAAATTTGGAATGAAAGCTCTGGTTTGTGGCGTACTGTTTGCGGTTGTGGCAATCGCTGCATACGGCCAGGCTCAATCTGAAAATGAAAAGGCCGGTAACCATGCTTCACGCGAAAAACTGATCGGAGCGTGGCGCCTGGTGCGCATAGAAGCGCCGGGACCAGATGGCAAGCCAATCGACATACCACAGCCCAACGGCATGCTGATCTACACGCGCGATGGCCACATGTCCGTGCAACTGATGTACCCCAAATCGGCAAATGCTCAATCCAACGAATATGTGCTCAATGGATATGAGGCTTCGTTCGGAAGCTACGACGTCGATGAGACGACACACACGTTGACCCATCACGTAATTGGATCCGTTACACGCGACCTGCTTGTCGGCAAAGACTTGCCGCGCGTTTACCAGCTCACCGAGGACGGTCACCTCATCATCAAGTCGGCTCGGCCCGATGAACATTGGTCCGTCACCTGGGAGCACTATTGAGCCTGCCGCTTCCCGGTCGTCAGCTCTCCCGTTGAAAGAATGAGGAACTGGTCGTGAACATATCGTTTGAGAACAAAGTTGCGCTTGTCACAGGCGCTGGATCAGGCTTGGGTCTTGCCACAGCCAAAGCCTTTGCCGTGTCTGGCGCCGCCGTGGCATTGGCGGATTGGAATGAGGATGCGGTCAATTCCGCAGTTGAGGCGCTGACGGAGCAAGGGCACAAGGCCTTGGCCATCCGCTGTGACGTCGCCGATGACGCCCAGGTAGAGGCAATGGTTCAACAGACTGTCGCCGCTTTTGGACGCCTCGATGCAGCCTACAACAATGCCGGCGTTCAGAATGTTCTCGCCGAGACAGCGGATTCGACCCGTGAGGATTACGACCGGGTTATGGCGATCAATCTCCGCGGCGTGTGGAGTTCGATGAAGTTCGAACTGCAACAGATGCGCAAGCAAGGCAGTGGAGCCATCGTGAATTGTTCTTCTCTCGGAGGGCTGGTGGGCGGCGCCGAGCGTGGCATCTATCACGCTGCCAAACACGGGGTACTCGGATTTACCAAGAGCGCGGCGCTCGAATATGCGGCACGCGGGATTCGCATCAACGCCATTTGTCCCGGCCTCATTCAGACGCCGATGTCTGATCAGATGGTTGCTGCCGGGCAAGGTGAGGCGCTCGCGGCGTTGGAGAAAATGATACCGTTGGGGCGGGTCGGTCGCCCCGAGGAGATCGCCGATGCTGTCTTGTGGCTCTGTAGTGATGCAGCGAGCTATGTGACCGGTCAGTCGATCTCGGTTGACGGCGGTTTCACGATGCGCTGACGAGACGCGGCGGACCTCGCAGCCGATTCGGATACTGTCTGCTTTGAAGTGGGGAACTCTAGATGTCGACGTGGTTGAAAGAAGAACTGAGCAAGATTGCCAAAGCTGATGACCTGCATATCGCGCCGTTCCGTGAGGACGGAGTGACGTACGGTACGCCAACGTGGATATGGTCCGTGGCCGTTGACGACGCTCTTTACGTGCGCGCGTACAACGGCCGGAGCTCTCGCTGGTTCAAGGCTGCGGCGCGGCAAAGGGCGGGACGGATCATTGCTGCCGGCATCACGAAAGAAGTCTCGTTGGAGCCGGTGGAGGGACCGAGTGTGCAAGGGCCGGGTGCCGATGGAGCGGACGAAGAACGGCTCCAGGACCGGGTAGACGACGCGTATCGGGCAAAGTACCGTGGCAGCCCGTACCTCGATCCCATGATTGGCAAGCGCGCTCGCTCTGCGACGGTCAGGATCATGCCTCGATCCATTTAGACCCGCCAAGTGCTAAACAGGTTTCCAACCGGACCAGCTTCATTACCGAAGCAGCTTCAAACACGAAGAGGAGAAACAAATGCAGAAACGCAAATTGGGAAACAGCAATTTTGAAGTATCGGCTCTCGGCCTCGGCTGCATGGGCATGACATTTTCGTACAAGCCATTCCCGGAAAAATCAGCCTCGATTGCTCTTCTCCGAGCGGCCGTTGAACGCGGCATCACTTTCTTTGACACCGCCGAGATCTACGGCCCCTTTAATAACGAAGAACTCGTGGGCGAAGGTCTCGCTCCATTTCGCGGCCAGGTGGCCATCGCCACCAA
>JBEKVS010000240.1:0-16237 GCA_049513795.1 Occallatibacter sp.
CGCCCTTGCTGGCGCATGCCGACATTTACTACCGGCAATGCAAAGGAGGCTGCTTCCATGATGCCTGAAGAAGAGTTGCCGGCCATCGCATCGACCTGGCTCAGCATGCTCCAATAAGTGACGGCGTCGAGGTTGACAAAAATATGCGTCTGCGGGCGGCTCGCGGCCAGGGTGCGCGTGCGCTCGATGAGCGAGTAACTCCCCGCGTCGGAGTTGGGGTAGACGAAGATGAGCTGTCCGGGCGCGATCGCCAGCGCGTCAAAGAAAGGGTCAGCTTCGGCGGTCGTATCTTCGAGGATAGTGACCGGGTGCCAGGCGATGAGAATGGCCGGCGAAATCAACTTGATGCCGAGCCTGGCTTCTAGGCTGGCGCGGTCGAGCAGCGCGGAACGGTGCAGATGGTCGAGCGAGGGCGCTCCAGCGTGATGAACGCGGCTCGGCTCTTCGCCCATGGCGATCACGCGGCGGCGGGCCATGGGCGTCGATGTGAAGTGGACATGGGCCAGCTTGGTAATAGCGTTGCGCACCTGGTCGTCGATGGCGCCTTGCGATACTTCGCCGCCTTCGATGTGAGCGATGGGAATCCTCAATGCAAGAGCGACCGAGGCTGGCGCGAGCATCTCATAGCGGTCGGCGATCAAGAGCAGCAGGTCAGGCCGCCAGGCGGTCAGGGCGTCGGCCAGGCCGAGGATGGCGATGCCGATGGTCTTGGCCATCCCGGTATCGGTGTCGGAGCTGAGCAGGCATTCGATGCGGGCCTGAATGGGAAAGCTGTCGCGCTCGATTTCCCTGAGAGTGCTGCCGAACTCCGGCGATAGATGAGCGCCGAGCGCGAATACGGCGAGATCGATACCGGGGTGGGCTGACAGCTCGCGCAGCGGCCAGTAGAGATGGCTATAGTCGGCGCGCGAAGTGGTAATGACGCCAATGCGTCGCTTGCTGCTGGATTCGCTCATCTTTTCTGGCTCACCTTGTGTTCCGCCCAGCCTTGCGCAAACGAATTTGCATCGGGAAAGCATCTGGAGGTAGACGCCCAGCCCGCACAGATTGGAAAGTAGAAGTATAGAAGGCTAGTGGACCGCCATGTGCGCGAGGCGATTGCCAATGCCCACGCCCAACCTGCGGTGGGCGCGAACGGTTGCTCGCTCGCATACACTGGAGGGGTTGCCGGTATGCGCTGGCGAATTCATGACCGCGCGATTCCAGGTGCATTGGGGAATGAGATTGATTCAATTGATGCGAAGGATGGACGCCGCTGGCCTCGGGCTCTTGATGGTCGCCGCAATGGCGAATGCAGCGCCGTCTCATTTTGACGCCGATGCTGTGAAGCTGAACAATCGCGGCGTGGCGCAAATGGGCCAGCAATTCACCGATCGTGCAGCGGACTCGTTTGCCGAAGCATTCAAGAAAGATCCCAAGCTTGCCCAGGCGGCTATCAACGAGGGCATCGCGTTGATGACGCTGCAAAAGCTGGATGAAGCAAAGGCAATTCTCGGGAAAGCAATCGCGCTCGATGCGAACAGTGCGCAGGCGTGGTACAACCTGGGGCTCGCCCAGCATGCAGGCAACGAGCTTGAGCCGGCGCTGAAGAGCTTTCAGCAGGCGGTGACGCTCGACCCGCGCGACGCGGACTCCTATTATTTTGAGGGCGTTTGCTATCAGGAGATGAAGGAGTTCGACAAGGCGATCGCCGTTCTCAAGCAAGCTCTGGAGATCGATCCCCTGCATGCTTCAAGCGAGTTTGCCATGGCGCGGGCCTTGCAGCGCTCGGGGAACACGCCGGACGCCAAGGAGCACTTCAAGCGCTTCCAGCATTTGACCAGCACCAAGATCGGCGCGCCGATTGGGCTGGCCTACGGCGAGCAGGGGCACTACTCGACGGTGACGCCGATTGAAGAGCCGGAGACGGCTAACAAGCCCATGATCCCGGTGAAGCTGGTCGAGAAAGAAATCGTCCCTCAGGTCTCAAATGCGAGACCTGGGGTACCCGAAGCATGGGCGACAACTGGCGGCGCTTGCATGATGGACGTGACCGGTGAAGGGCGCATGGACCTGGTGCTCACGCAGTCAGGCCCGCAGGCTATCCGCGTGTTGCACGCTAAGGGCGACGGGACCTTTGCCGAATGGGACGCATCAGCAGCGGGTCTCAAAGCGCAAGGCCATGCTGTGGCCTGCGCGGTAGGCGACTACGATGGCGACGGCCTGAACGACCTGGCTGTGGCGCTCGATGACGCTGTGCTGCTGTTCAGAAATCTGGGCAAGGGGAAGTTTCAGGATGTGACGGCTGAGGCTGGATTCGCAGGGCGCAATCATCCCACGGGAATTACGTTCGTCGATTACGACCACGACGGCGATCTCGATCTTTTTTTGACGGGCGAGCCGCTGGCCGCGGGTGGTACGCCGAATATTCTCTGGCGCAACAACGGCAACAAGACGTTCACCGAGTGGACAGATCCGACCGGATTGGGCGGAAGCGGGAAGACCGCGGCCGCAATCCTGACCGATTTCAACAACGATCGCGCGGTCGATTTGGCCGTCACAGGGGATGGCGCGTCGCCGTTGATCTATGTCAATCCGCGCGAGGGCAAGTATCCGACGCAGCCTATCTATGATAACGAGAAGCTTCCCACGACAGTCGGAATTGCGGTGCTCGACTACAACAAAGACGGCTGGATGGACATCGCCGTGACGCATGACGGAGCACCCGGCTTGACGCTCTGGCGCAATGTCGAGGGGCCGCAGCACGTCGGCAGGCGCTTTGAGCGCGTACAGTTGCCCTTGAACGATGCCGTGCGCGGCTGGGGTCTGACGGCCATCGATATCGATAACGATGGTTGGATCGATCTAGCTGCAATTGTCGAAACCAAGGCCGGCGCAGAGGTGCGCGTCTTCCGCAATCGCGGCGATGGAAGCTTTGAAGACGTGAGTCGCGCGCTGGGGCTTGACGCAGTGAAGTTGCAATCGCCGCGTGGACTCATTGCTGCTGACGTGGATGGCGATGGCGCCGCGGACTTGATCGTGACGCAGGTGAACGCGCCGTCGGTGTTACTGCGCAATGTGGGCGCGAACAAGAATCATTTTGTCCGCATTGACCTGACCGGCTATGCGGACAACAAGACGGCTCTCGGCGTAAAGGTGGAGACATTCGCCAACGGCCATTGGCAGAAGTGGGAGTTGGCTGGCGCGTCCGGCTACCAGACGCAGGCGCCGCCGCAGATTCTGGTCGGCCTTGGCGATGCGGCGGGCGTTGACCTGCTGCGTATTCTTTGGCCCACGGGCGTGCTGCAGGACGAGATCGATCTGCCGCGACTTGCCGATGGCCGGGCAACCATCCCCATGAAGGAAGCCGACCGGCGAGGCAGCTCGTGTCCTGTGCTGTTCGCATGGGACGGTCACAAATATAAGCTGGTGACGGATGTGATTGGCGCCGGCGTTGTCGGACATTGGTTCACGCCTGAGCGGCGCAATATTCCCAATCCCGGCGAGTGGATCAAGGTCAACGGTGAGGCAGTTGAGCCGGTAAATGGGCGGCTCAGCATGCGCTTCATGGAGCCGATGGAAGAGGTGAACTACATCGATCAGTTGCGTCTGGTCGCCGTCGACCATCCGGAGAATGTCGAAGTCAATCCCGATGAGCGGTTTCTCGACGATCCTCCGTTTGCGTCTGGTCGCGTGGTGGCCTCGGCGAACACGCGTTTGCCGGTGGGCGCATGGGATGGTGAAGGCCACGATGTTCTCGATGCGGTCAGTCGCCGCGATCATGCCTTCGCCAGTGGATTCACGGCCACACCGTACGATGGCTTCGCCAATCTCCATCTGCTGACGCTGGACCTTGGCGAAGTGGATTCGCAGAAGCCGCTCAGACTGCTTATGACTGGCTATGTGAACTACTTCAGCGCAACGTCGCTCTATGCCGCATGGCAAGCGGGTGTGAAGCCGGTTTCGCCCTATGCCGAGGCGCAGTTGCCGGATGGAAGCTGGCGGCACATTGCCGACGACGTCGGATTTCCCGCAGGCCAGGAGCGGACCATCATTGTCGACTTGACCGGCAAGCTGCCTGCCGGCGCTCGCAAGATCCGGCTGGTGACGAATCTCGAAATCTATTGGGACGAGGTGATGATCGATAACAACGACGAGGCCGAGGCACACACTACAGAGGTGCCCCTGGCGCTGGCTACGCTGCGCTTTCGCGGCTACCCGAAACAGATCGACCTCGAGAGCAATGGCGATCTCGACTACGACTATGACCGCGTCAGCTTGACCGGCCCATTCCAACATCAGCGCGGCAACTACACGCGCATGGGCGACGTAACGGCGTTACTGAAAGGCATCGACGATCGCTATGCGATCTTCGGCAGCGGCGAAGAGATTGCGGCGGAGTTCGATGTGACCAATCTGCCCGCGCCGCCCACGCACTGGAAACGCGATTACTTCTTTTACGCGAATGGCTATGTGAAGGATATGGACTGGTGGGATGCTTCGCCATTTACGGTGGCGCAACTGCCATTCCACAAGATGAGCGCCTATCCGTATCCCGATACGGATGAGTTCCCGCTGGACGCGCAGTCCCTCGCCTATCAATTGAACTGGAATGACCGTTGGGATTCTGGGGAGCCGGTGCGGTCGTATAGATTTGATTACCGGCAGATGCCTTCGACGCCGGCTGACGATGCTGCGCCTTTCGCCTGCGCAGGAGCAGACCGCGACTGTATAGCTTCTTCGGCCATGAAGCCATGAATGTGGTGCTTGAACCAGCAACGCGCCAACTGGAACTTCTCCGCACGGGCGGAATCTCCGTTGTGGAGTTGGCCGAGGCGCACATTCGCCAGATCGAGCGGCTCAATCCAACGCTGAATGCATTGGTTGATTTTGACGCGGACCGAGTATTGTCTCGTGCACAGAAGCATGATGACTGGCACGGGCATCGCGAGCGAAGGCCATTGTTCGGCCTGCCGGTCACGGTGAAGTCGTCGATCGCCACGCGGGGTCTCAAGTGCGAGATCGGCAGTTTGCTCAACAAGGGCGATGTGCCCGCACACGACGCGGTGGTGGTGGCACGAATGCGAGCGGCAGGGGCGCTGATTCTGGGCACCACCAACTGCCCGGAATTCCTGATGGCTTACGAGACCGACAATCTGTTGCATGGGCAGACGCGCAACCCGTGGGGTTTGGAGCGCACGCCGGGCGGCTCAAGCGGTGGCGAGTCGGCGGCCATTGCAGCGGGCATGTCGGCCGCGGGATTGGGCAGCGACAGCGGCGGCTCGGTGCGCATACCGGCGCACTTCACCGGTATCTGTTCGCTCAAGCCCACACCCGGTCGCGTTCCCGGTCGCGGCCATTTGCCGCCTTGCGTTGGGCCCTTTCAGATCCTTGGCGCCGTCGGTCCGATGGCCCGCACTATTGACGATGTTGCGCTGATGTTCCGTCACCTCAGTGGCCACGATCCGGCTGACCCGGCCAGCGCGCCGGTCACGCTGCGAGAGCCGAACCTCGATGAGTTGCGCGCGAACAGGATCGGTTTTTTCGAAGACGACGAGTTGGTTCCGGTGACGGCGGAAACACGCGCAGCGGTCGAGAGCGCCGCCGCGGTGCTGCGCGAGGCGGGGTTCGTCGTTGAGCCATTCCGGCCGAGCACATTGGAATCGCTGCGGCAGCTATGGCACAAATTCTTTGTCCACTGCGGGGCCATGTTCTACGCGCCTACAATCCGCGGCCAAGAGCACCTGTTGAGCCCCATCTTCCAGGAGTTCTTGAGCATTGCCGAGCGAGCGCCCGTTTTCACCGCAGCCGATTTGCTCAGCGCCTGGGCGGAATTGGATGTGCTGCGCGCAAAGACCCTTGAAGAGATGCGTAAATATCCGATCCTGCTGTGCCCCGTCGCCAGTGTTCCCGCATTTCAGCATGGAGAGCGCGCCTGGCAGATCGACGGCCACCGGGTTGAGTATCTCGATGCATGGCGGTATTCGCAATGGTTCAACGCGCTGGCTGCTCCTGCGGCTGTTGTGCCGGTCGGAAGATCGCCGGAAGGGATGCCGATTGGGGTACAAATCGTCGCGCGGCCATTTGACGATGAGACGGCGCTTGGCATCGCGGCTATTGTGGATGCGGCTTTTGGCTATCGTATTCCGCCGTTGGCGCTCAATTCGTAAAGTTGGCTCAAGTCAAGTTCATCCGTCACAGACAGATGTTCATCGCCCCGATATAAGCAAATAGACAGGCGCGATAAGAACGGCCGCGTGCCTCAGACTTTGGATTGAGGCGCAGGCGCGGTCGATCGCGATACTCTGACGCTTCCCCGGATTGGAGCGCACAGGGTGCGCGAAACCTGGCACGAACGATTTGCCGATTCTCCGGATGTTCTGAAGACCGCGCGGTGCGAGCAGACCATCGTTCCCGTGCTCGATCTGCAGATCGGCGCCGCTGACTTCATCACCATGGCGGGGCCATGCTCGGTCGAAACCGAGTTCCAGCTTATGGCCACTGCCAACCATGTGCGGCGGGCCGGTGCGCGCATATTGCGCGGCGGCGCATTCAAACCGCGCAGTTCTCCCTACTCATTTCAAGGTCATGGATTGGCGGGCCTGAAGATGCTGGCCCGGGCGCGTACTGAAAGCGGCCTGGCCATCGTGACAGAAGTGATGTGCGAAGACGATGTGCCCATGGTGGCTGAGTACGCTGACATTCTGCAGATAGGCACGCGCAACATGGAGAACGATTCGCTGCTTGAGGCCGCGGCGCGTAGCGGGCGTCCAATCCTGCTGAAGCGCGGTATGGCGGCAACCGTCGCCGACCTTCTTCGTTCGGCTCAATTGATTCTGGACAACGGCAACCCCTACGTGATTCTGTGCGAGCGCGGCATTCGCACCTTTGAGACGGCGATGCGCAACACCTTCGACGTGGCGGCGATTGCGCTGCTCAAACACATCTCGCATTTGCCCGTGATCGCCGATCCCAGCCACGCGGCCGGCCATCGCGAACTGGTGCCGGCGCTGGCGCGCATTGCCGTTGCATCGGGCGCAGACGGTTTGCTGGTGGAGGTGCATCCGAACCCAGACAAAGCATGGAGCGACGGCGAGCAGTCACTCGACTTTGCCGGCTTCGACGCGATGATGGAGAGCTTGGAGCCGTGGCTGGATGCGCGCGGGCAGGAACACCGTGAGGCGAACTCGGCGGAGCCTATGGAGGCCGTGGGATGATGGTTGCGCTTCGGCCTTTGACCATTTTCGCGATTTTCGCGCTGCAGATTTCCGCTTACGCGGCAGGTCAAGAGGTTGCAGGTAGCGCGCATGCGAGAGTGAACAAGGACATCATTGTGACCGCTGCGCCGGTTTACTTTCCGCTCGCTGCGCTCGAGGGCGGCGAGCGATTCCCCAACGGCGCGCAGTTGCTGTTGATTCATGCGGGCAGGGCGGCGCCACTGGTTGCTGGATTTGCCGCGACAGCGGATGCGAATGTTTCCTTCGATGGAGATAGGGTTCTGTTTGCCGGCAAGAAGGCCGTGGGCGATGCGTGGCAGATATGGGAACTCAATCTCAAAGATCATTCGATGCGCAGCCTCATCGCTGGCGACGGCGATGCGATTCGCCCGCTCTATCTGCCTGCCGGGCGTCTGGTGTATGCGCATCACACGGCGCGGGGGTTTCAATTGGAAGCAGCAGGCAAGGATGCCTCGTACGCGTTTGCGCCCATCGATCCGCAGGCGGGAGCAACGATCCTTCCGCTGACATACTTGCCGGCAAATGCGATTCCCGCCGACGTGTTGTTGGATGGGCGCATTCTGTTTGAATCTGGCTTTCCGCTCGGCGTCGGTTCCACGCCGGAATTGTTTCTGGTCTATTCGGACGGCTCGGGAGTTGAATCGTATCGATGCGATCACGGTCAGGCGCGTTGGGGTGGAAAGCAGTTGGCATCCGGCGACGTGGTGTTCACTCACGGCAACTCGCTGGCGCGGTTTACTTCGCCTTTGGCGCACGAGGCAGCCATTCAGGCGCCGCACGCTGAGTACGCGGGTGCAATTGCGGAGACGACTGCAGGCTCATGGCTGGTAAGTGCGCGGATTGGGACAGGCTCGCATTACGGGCTACGTTCGTGGGACCCTCCCGGGGAATCAAGAGGTGGTTCGTTTCCGCTCAAGACAGTGTTGGTTCTGGGCAAGCAGAATCTGGTTGAGCCCGTGCTCGTAGCTCCGCGGACGCGGCCCAAGCGTCATCCCTCCGGACTCCATGACTGGAGCTACGCCAACCTGCTCGCGCTCGATGCCCGGCAATCGCGCGAAGGCGATTTGAAGACGGCCCCTAAACAAGTGCGCCTCGAAACAATCGACTCTGAAGGCCATGCGGTGGCGATGGGCACGGCCCCCGTTGAATCGGACGGCTCATTTTTTGTGAAGACTCCGGCAGACCGGCCCATTCGGTTCGCGTTGCTCGATGAAAAGGGTGCGGTGCTTCGAGCCGAGCACGGATGGTTCTGGATTCGGCGCGGCGAGCAGCGCTATTGCGTTGGCTGTCACACCGGCCCGGAGCGGTCGTCGGAGAATCGCGTGCCCGCGGTGTTGCTGCGCACCACTACGCCGGTGGATTTGACTGCGGCGAAAACGGCGCCACTCACGCAACGTTCAGCGAGCGGAGGCAATTGAATGTCGATTCGACCCCTTCTCTTCTTCGGCCTCGTATTAACGCCCGCCATGTCGAGCTTGGTAGCCGCACAAGCATCCGCGTCGTCAATGGCCAACGCCCCGACGCAACAGGCGCCCGTCGCGACAGCAGCGTCAGTTCCAACGCCTGCGGCTGCCGCACCGCAGGGGTCGCGGTTGGAGTTTGAGGATGCAAGCGACAAAGCAGGCATCGACTTCACGCACAGTTTCGGCTCGCGGCAACTCGGCTCGCTCCTTGAAGGCACGGGGGCGGGATGCGTCTGGCTGGATTACAACAACTCCGGTTTACCTTCTCTCTACGTCGCGAATGGACGACCGCTGGATGACTCGATGCATCCTTATCCCTTAAAAGTGAAGCCCGCGAGACCGCCGCACAATCATCTTTATCGCAACGAAGGCAACGGCCGTTTTACCGATGTTACCGAGAAAGCCGGCTTGAATCCGGAGATGTATTCGATGGCCGTCGCTGCAGCGGACTACGACAACGACGGCCATGAGGATCTGCTCGTCACCGGCTATGGCAAGGTGATTCTCTATCACAACGAGGGCAATGGGCATTTTACCGACGTCACGGAGAAGGCCGGCGTCAAGGTCGATGGCTGGGCCATCAGCTCTACATGGCTCGACTACGATCCTGGTCCGTTGGATTATGAGGGAGAGACCAGCAAGTTATTCCACAACAACTGCGACGGCACGTTCACAGACGTAACGGAGAAGTCGGGAATCGGCGCGTATGTGGGACGCACAATGGGCGTGACCGCGGCGGACTTTGACAACGATGGATGGGACGACATCTACGTGGCCAACGACCGCACCGAGAACTTCCTGTTTCGTAACAGGCACGATGGAACCTTTGAAGAGATTGGGAATGATTCGGGCACCGCATTCGGGCAGAATGGCGAGTCGACGTCCTCGATGGGGCCAGTATTTGCCGACCTCGAAGGCCGCGGCATCCTGGATTTGTGGGTGACCGATGGGCACTATAACCGCCTGTTGCATAACACCGGGAAATTATCGTTTGAAGATATCGGCGCGCAAACGGGTGTGTCGCAGACAAATGCGCAATATGTTAGTTGGGGCACCGGCATATACGACTTTGACAACGACGGATTCCTTGACATTCTCATCTTTCACGGCGGGTTGATTCATTTGATCCCGCAAGAGCACACGTTGTTTCGAGGTCTTGGCGGCGGTAGATTTGCGGATGTCTCCCGGCAGTCCGGCGCAGTGCTAAGCGAACGGACGACGGCCCGCGGCGCCTGTTTCGCGGATTACGACAACGACGGCAAGATCGATGCGTTTGTCGTGAACCTGGGTGGGCGCGGCACACTGGTGCACAACGTGTCGACGAACACCGGCCACTGGGTTGCAGTGAAGCTGCGCGGCGCCAAGGATCAGCGCGATGGAACTGGGAGCAATCGCGACGGCATTGGGGCAAAGGTTGAGGTCTTCGCGGCGGGCAAGCAATGGACCGCGGAGCGCGTGGCTGGATCAGGCTATTTGTCGCAAAATGATGGCCGGCTCCACTTCGGCCTCGGCGCAGCAACCGTCATCGACAAGTTGCTGGTGCATTGGCCCAGCGGCCGCGAACAGGTGTTGGAAAAGTTGGAAGTGGATCGCGTGTTGACGGTGGAAGAGCCCAGGTGAGCCGTCCCGATCAAAGCCGCGTGCGGCCGGGAGCGGCCGCGCTCATGCCGGTTCTGGCCGCCTTTTTGGCTGCATTCTTTCCATGGGGTGGCAGTACGGTTTTTGCGGGTGAAGCACGACCGTCGGTAGAAAGTGTGGATTATGCGTCGCCTCTTGAGCTTCTTCTTTCGCCCAATGGCTCGCGCCTCTATGTGCTGTGCCAGGAGAGCGAAGAAATTCGCGTGATCGATGCCGCAACTTACGGAGTGATCAAGAAGATTCAAGTGGGCCGCGTGCCGCGCGGCCTTTCGTTCTCTCCCGATGGCACACGGCTGTTTGTAACCAATTCATGGGACGATACGCTTTCCGTGATTGATACCGGTAAGCTCGAAGTCGTTGCCACATGGCCGGTCGGCGCGGAGCCGTCCAGCGTGATCGAGGATCGTACCGGCAAGTGGCTGTTTGTGGCCAATCGCATCTCAAACGATGTGGCCGTGCTTGATGCGCAGGATGGCGCAGAGGTGAAGAGGTTGCAGGCCGGTCGCGGAGCCAGTTATCTCGCGCTCTCGCCCGATGGAAACAGGCTGTACGCGACCCACGTCTACCCCGACCCGCCAAGGACGCGGACAGGATTCGAGAATCGCACTGCTCCTGAGTCGGAGATCACCGTGATCGATGCGCAGCGCGCCGTGGTGATTAACCGGATTCCACTGCATGCCGTCGCCGGCGTCTTCCATGTTGCGGTGTCTGCCGATGGACGTCTGGGCGTTGTGGCGCAATATCATCCCAAAAATCTGGTGCCGCTGGCGCATCTGGAACACGGCGGAGCCTTTGAAGACTCGCTCACGCTCTTCGGAGAGGATGTAGGAAACGCGGAGCGCTCATCCGTCGAGATTCCGCTCGATGAGTTGGAGCGCTATGCGTCGCAGCCTTTCGGCGTCGCCATTGCCCCGGACAAGTCGCGCATCTACGTTACATGCGGCGGGTCGGAGATGGTGACGGTGATCGATGTGCAGCGCCTGCTGCGTTACATTCACGCACACCTCACTCCATTCGTCCAGGATCTTTCGGCGAGCGCAAACTATGTGGTGGCGCACGTTGCGGTTGGAATGAATCCGCGCGGCCTCACTTTGACGCGCGACGGGAAGCGTCTTTTTGTGGCCAACCGCCTTGACGACACGATCAGCGTGATCGATACGCGGACGCTCCGACTGTCTTCGACTCTCAAGCTCGATGGGCCGCAGAAGGTCTCTGCGCTGCGCCATGGCGAACAGACATTTTATTCTGCGCGACAATCGTTTCAGGGGCAGATTGCCTGCGCCACGTGCCACATCGATTCCACCTTCGACGGCCTCACGTGGGATCTGGAGCCGGATGGGTTTGGACGCGACATCGTCGACAACCGGCTGATCGAGGACTTGAAAGGCACCGAGCCGTTTAAGTGGACGGGAACGAATCCTGATATTCCCACCGAGTGCGGGCCGCGTACTGAAAAATATTTCTGGCGCTCGGAGCAGTGGGACAACCTGACACTGACTGATGTAGCGACCTACATGCTGGCACTGCCGCGCCGGCCGAGTCGCTGGAAGCTGCGCGGCTATGAGTTGACTCCCGCACAGGAGCGCGGCAAGGCGATCTTCGAACGCGAAGTGGATATGTTCGGCAAACCGATTGGGGAGTTCAACCGCTGCATTTACTGCCACAGCGGACTGAAGGGCACGCGCCAGCAATCGTTTGACGTTGGCACCGGCAAGAAAACGGACAACACGAGCGTCTTCGATACGCCGCAGCTCACCAACATCGCGCTCACGGCGCCGTATTTACACGACGGTTCCGCGCGGTCGCTGGAGGAGATCTGGACGATCTACAATCCCAAGGACCAACACGGCCGGACCAACGACCTGACCAAGGATCAACTCAACGATCTGATTGAGTATTTGAGGACACGATGAAGAATCGGGGAACTGGGCGCGTGCTCACGAGCGAGGCTGTTGGGGAGTCGTGCTATCCCACCCTAGCCACAAAAGCGAAGACGTCGCGAGGGTGGGGTACCCAGCTTTGGTGGGGCGCCCGGCTGGGATGTTTTGTCGTGGTGTTTTCCGCTCTGGTCGCGCCCCTGAGCCCAGTTATCCGTGCCGCGCCAGCGGCGTCCGCCGCACCACAGGTGCTGCCGCGCTACCGGTTTGAGAATTTCACTATAGCGAATGGATTGCCAAACGACCACGTGTACGCCGTGCTCGTGGATGGCGATCGCATATGGGCCGGGACCGAGGATGGATTGGCGGTCTACGAGAATCATGTTTGGAAGACATATACGACTAAAGATGGCCTGGCGCATCGGGCGGTGCTTTCGCTGGCCTTCGACAAGAGCACCGGCGACGTTTGGGCGGGAACCATGGGCGGTTTGAGCCGCGTCTCCGGCGGACGTATTGATAGCTTCACGCAATTGAATTCCGGCCTGAGCAACGACGTGGTGTACGGCGTAAGCGTCGAGGGTGAAAACGTTTGGGTTGCCACGGCCGCGGGCGGGTGCCGGCTCAACTTGCGCACCGGCCAGTGGTCGCTCTACAACGAGCGCAACACGCCGATGGCGGAGATCTGGACCTACGCGGTTTCCGCCACGCCAGACAAGGTTTACTACGCCGTTTGGGGCAGCGGGGTGCTCGAATATGATCAGAAGACGGGGCGCTGGGACAAGTACGACGATCCGGACGGCGAGAACGAGATAGTGCTGTTTAAGGATCAGGGCCTGATTCATGAGATTGTCACATCGGTCAGTTATGTGGACAATATTCTTTGGGCGGCTACGTACTTTGGGGCAAGCCGGTATGACGGGCGCTACTGGCACAACTTCCTCACCAAAGACAGCGGACTTCCGTCTAACTTTATCAACCTTGTCAAGGGTGTAGATGGCACCCACGCCTGGTTCTGCACGGACAAGGGGCTGGCCTACTACGACGGCGTCAACTGGGGTGTATATCGCCCGTCGTTGCAAGATGGCAAGCCGGAGATGACGGCGCGCGACGCCGAGGGGAAAGTAACACATGTTGCCGTGACGACTGCGCCGGCGCACAACTATGTACTCGGCATCGACCTCCAGGGAGAGGACATATGGGTAGCGACCGCGAAGGGGTTGAGTCACGGAATACGACAAAGGCAAGCGGGAAAATAAGGAGAAGTAAAAACATGAATGCATTTGCAGGTATTTTGGAAGCCATTGCACACGCACCGATTCAAAAACGCGCCATGACCAACCACGGCGTGCTCAACGAGGCCTATGCATACGCCAAGCCGAGTTCGTTTTCGCGCGGCATGCGCATCGATATTGGCGGGGTCTGCATCCTGCTGATCTCGGGGACGGCGTCCATCGACGAGAATGGCGTGAGCGTGCACATCGGCGACTTTCCCGCGCAACTGCGGCGCACGTTCGACAACATCACCGGGCTGCTGGCCAGCGAAGGCGCCACGTGGCACGACATCGTCCGCACCAGTTGCTATCTGCGCGACATTGATCGCGACTACGACGTATTCAACGCCGGCCGAAGTGCATTCTTCAAAGAGCAGGGGCTCGATCCGCTGCCTGCCTCGACGGGCATCCAGGCGCACCTGTGCCGGCCTGAGCTCCTGGTTGAGATTGAAGCCATCGCCATGTTCCGCACCGACAAGAAGGACGAAAGCAAGGGGTAGTTGCAATGCATTCGGCGTGGTTGGCGGTTGCGGTCAGCGTAGCTTGCGCAGGTTGTGCGGGCTCAATTGCGGCGCAACCAGCAACTGAACCGGTCGCGCATGTTTGCGAGTGCGGCGCGTATCCGCCGGGACCTCCCAAGGATCGCGCCGTCGTTCCCTATGCTGGCGAGCCTTCCGATTTGAGCCCCTACGCCAAGTTTGCCGCGCCCTACGATCTCAACTATATCCATCCCAATATTTATGCCGGCGCGGGGCGTGACGTGCCTGAGCCGAAGAACATTACCGAAGTGCGCATCGGCTTCTTCGCGCCCATTGCGCCGAATCCTGAAGCGGCGTTTGGCGCCCGCATGCTGCACGGGGCGCAGCTGGCTGTCGAAGAGGCCAATGCGCGCGGCGGCTACGGCGGCAAGCCGTTCAAGCTGATGGAACACAACGATTACGATAACTGGCAGGCCAAGTCCGTTAACGGCGGCGAGCGGCCCACCGACCCAACCATCTGGGGATCGGCGTCGAATGAAGTAGTGAAGATGGTCTACGATGATCAGGATTGGGCGATCTTCGGCTCCATCAGTTCCGAGTCCACGCACATCGCGCTGCGCGTGGCCCTGCGCGCCGAGATCCCGATTGTGAACTCGGCGTCGACCGACCCGACCATCCCTGAGACATATATTCCGTGGTACTTCACCGACATTCAGGACGACCGCGTGCAGTGCCTTACGCTCGCGCGCCACATATTTACTGAACTCGGCCTGAAGCGCGTGGCGATCCTCCGAGTCAACAGCCGGTATGGGCGTTTTGGCGTCATCAAGCTGCGCGATGCCGCGCGCCGCCTCGGCCACCCCATCGTGATCGAGCAGAAATACATGCCCGGCGACACAGATTTCTCCAGGCAGCTCCAGGTCATCGGCTCGTCGCGCGCTGACGCCATTGTGTTGTGGGCCGACGAATCGCAAGCGGCGGAGATTCTCAAACAGATGCGCGCCGCAGGGATGAATCAGCGCGTCTTCGGCGCATATCGCACGCTTGGGCCGGAGCTGATGGCGCAGGCGGGCGATGCGGCGGAGGGTTTCGAAGCTGTCTTCCCCTACGATCCAACTCGGCAAGATCCGCGCTGGCTGGAATTCAATCGCCGCTTTGAAGACCGCTTCCACGAGAGGCCGGAGCAGTTTGCCGCGCTGGCCTACGACGCCATGAATGCGTTGCTCGACTCCATCTGCAAAGCGGGATTGAATCGCGCCCGCATTCACGACGCGCTGGCCAACATCGAAGAGTACGAGGGCGTAACCGGACACATGGTCTTCGATCCCAACCAGAAGAATGTGTCTCCCATGTACCTTGGAACGGTGCACAACGGTGCGATTTCCTACCGCGTTGCGCGCATGGAAAAAGCACCACCTGCTCCCGCGCACGCCGCGTCCCTTGCCGAGGGGAATGCCTCCGACTTGCTACAGCGCGCGCCAGCTTCACAGGCTGCGAATGCGAACCCGGCGATCTCTGCACAGTCGGAGAAATCGACGGCTCAAAACCCCTATGCGCGCGTCGACGAGGATGGCGTGGGCTACGCGGGGCCGCTTCCGGACGATGTGCCCTCGGGACCAATGCGCATGGTCCTCTTTGGACCCGGTGCACCGGCCATTGCGCAATCTGAGGCAGTGAGAGGGGCTCTCGCGTCCGGCCCGCAGCAAGGCCGCACATGGGAGATCCTGCCTGTCGAAAGCGAGCAGAACTGGGGCGCGGCGTCTACGCAACTGGTTCACGCAATCATGGACGGACACGCGCTGGCGATCATAGCGCTGGATCGCAACGCCAGCCACCTGGCCGAGCAATTGTCGCTCAAGGCCTTTGTGCCCGTTGTGGCGCTCAGCGGCGACGCTTCGCTCACCTCGACGAATGTTCCGTGGGTGTTTCGTCTTCCCGCCACAACCGCGCCTGCATTTGCGGCGCGCTTGGTGACGACGGCTGCGGAGCACAGTGGGCCCAATCCGCAGCGTCTGCGCGATGTGTTGGCCAGTGGGGATGAGATTGCGGGCGTTGCATTTCTCACCAGCGGGGAGCCCCGCGTCCAGTAGAGTTCACCATTTCTCATCGAGCCCGCGCGCCGACCGCTCTGATAAAGTTTGACCTATGGAAACTCCGAAAATATTGATCTTCGGCCGCGTCGGCCAGGTTGGTTGGGAACTGCGGCATAAATTAGCCTGTCTCGGTGAAGTAAAAAGTGTGGACTTTCCGGAGATAGATTTCTCCAAGCCGGATACGATTCGCGATACCGTG
>JBEKVS010000241.1:0-9256 GCA_049513795.1 Occallatibacter sp.
TCTGGCTGCCGGAGCGATGCGGCCAGCCACTCCGATTCCAATCTCCGCGCATCCCTCCTCGCCGCCGAGTGGCCAGTTAACGGAATCCGATCTGCGCGCGATTCCCAATTCGTTGACGGCAGCGTTGGGGCTTGGGTCGAACGTGCCCGGCATGAATTTAAAGCCCACCGTTCAATCCGTCGACTCAATGGATGGCGCGCACGCGCCCGGTCTGCCAACGGCTTCAGCCACACTTCCGGCCACGGCGATGTTTTCGTTCCCCGCTGTTCCGTCACTGCCGACGTCGGCGGCCGCAGATCCCGTGAGTGGATACGGCCACGGGGCGATACCGGCTGAGCAGGCTGGCGCGCCAGCGGCGCTCGGTTCTTCACCATATATTGTCGATGCAGGAAATGCGGCGTATCCAGAAGCGCCGCTGGCCATGCCGCCAGTGTTTCCATCGTTGACCGAACTGTACTCGTTTCCCAGCGTGCCGGCGATGCCAAACGCGTCGGGCGCAAAATCGATTCCGAGTTTGTCCGGCAATCAATCGGCGCTGAATATACCGGCGTCACCCTCGGTCCCGGCTGCGGCTTTGCCCGCCGGGCTGGGGCCGGGCGTTCCAGCGATCGCCACTCCTGATGTGCCCGGGGTTAACTCTGAAGCGGCAACCGCGGTGTATCCCGGGGTTGCGAGTTCCTTCCCGCATGCCAGCGAGATGTTCTCTTTTCCAGGAGTGCCCGGTGTTCAGTCTCCGCCGGGACTTCAAGCACTGCCAAACTGGACGCCTCCCAAACCGTCGAGCGAGGCTGATGTGCGGGCAGCGGTTCCGCCGCCCAATTTGCCGGGCTCGTCGAGCTATCTTCACGGTGCAGAGAAGGCCGCTTCCGAGGCTGGAGCAAACACAACGGCGCAGCCGGGCGTGCAGCCCTTCGAATTCCGTCCGGACCTGGCTCCGGGTGAGCTTAAAGTCGCCAAACGTCCGTTCGATGCTCGGCTCATCCGGCGCGATTTTCCAATACTGCAGGAACAAGTGCAGGGGCGGCCGTTGATCTGGCTCGACAGCGCCGCCACCACGCAGAAACCCAACGCCGTGATTGACCGCCTTTCGTACTTTTACCAGCACGAGAATTCCAACGTGCACCGCGCGGCGCACACGCTGGCGGCACGCGCCACGGACGCGTACGAAGGCGCGCGGGAGAAGGTTCGCCGCATTCTCAATGCGTCGTCGACACGCGAAATCATATTTGTACGCGGAGCCACGGAGGGCATCAACTTAGTGGCCAAGAGCTGGGGCCATCGCTACGTGGAGAAAGACGACGAGGTGGTGATCACCTGGCTCGAACACCATGCAAACATTGTTCCCTGGCAACAATTGTGCGCCGAAAAGGGCGCGCGGCTGCGCGTGGCGCCGGTAAACGATCGCGGCGAGATCATCCTCGAAGAGTACGAGAAGCTGATGGGGTCGCGCACCAAGATTGTAGCGTTCAGCCAGGTGTCAAACGCGCTGGGAACCATCACACCGGCTCGCGAGATGGTGGAGATTGCTCACCGTTACGGCGCGCGCGTGCTGGTTGACGGCGCGCAAAGTGTCTCGCACATGCCGGTGGATATGGCGGCTCTCGATTGCGATTTCTTTGTGTTCTCCGGACATAAGGTCTTCGCGCCGACAGGAATCGGCGTGGTGTTCGGCAAAGCCGACGTGCTTGCTTCCATGCCACCGTGGCAGGGCGGCGGCAACATGATCGTGGATGTCACTTTTGAGAAAACAACTTATCACGCGGCGCCCGCGCGCTTCGAGGCAGGAACGGGAAACATTGCCGACGCTGTGGGCCTGGGCGCGGCGCTGGATTATGTCGAGGAGATCGGCCGAGAAAGCATTGAGGCCTACGAGCACGACCTGCTCAATTACGCCACCGCGGGGCTTCTCACCGTCCCCGGACTGCGGATGATTGGAACCGCCAGGGAAAAGGCTGGCGTGCTCTCGTTCGTGATGGACGACGTGCGCACTGAGGATGTGGGCGTAGCGCTCAATCAGGAGGGCATTGCCGTGCGTGCCGGTCATCATTGCGCGCAGCCCATCCTGCGCCGCATGGGCGTCGAGGGCAGCGTGCGTGCATCGCTGGCGCTCTACAACACCTGCGAAGATATCGACGACCTGGTTGCTGCCCTGCTGCGGTTGCAGGCAGGCCGCGGACATCGCAAACTCTGACCCAATCGGCGGCGCGCTCAATGGACCTGACAGTGCGTCAGATGCGCTATCAAGGTCGGCGAAAAACCTTTCCGTCCGTCTAGCATTTCACCCAAATCGATATTCCGGAACAATCTGCCTACATACTCTTGTTAGGTCCGCTGTGATTGATGCATCATGGGTGGATGATTTCGACCCGTCTCAACGCGCTGCTGGTATGCGCAGCCGTGATGGCTCTCGCCAGTCAGACTGCGGCAGCACAACGAGTATTCGATGTGAAAGACTACGGCGCTTCAGGACTCAAGAACGACGATGCGCGGCCGGCGCTGCAGAGAGCCATCGATGCTTGCGGCAATGCGGGCGGAGGCCGGGTTTATGTTCCGCCCGGCGAGTATACCTCGGGACAACTTCATCTACGATCGGGCGTGCGATTGTACGTGGAGGCGGGCGCGACGATTTTCGCTTCGCTCGATGGTAGCCAGTATGACGACGCAAAGAAGGCCGCGCTGATTTATGGCGAAGACCTGCACGATATCGCACTCGAAGGGGCCGGGACGCTGGACGGGCAGGCGGCTTATGAGTGGCATGTAAACAACATGACCGACTATTACATTCTGCCCAATCAACGCCAGATGGAAGCTACAGGGAAGCCGTTGTTGCGATCGTTTCCCACGGGATCAGGGAAGGAGACTGTCTATCCGCGCATGGTGCTGCTGTTGCGTTGCGTCGATGTGCGCATTTCTGGCCTGAAGTTCCTGCGCTCGCGAAGCTGGACCATCAATCCCTACGCATGCAAGCGACTGACAATCGATGGGGTGTACATCTACTCAAGTCAGAAGGATGCTGTGTGGGCCGATGGCATAGATCCGGACGGCTGCCAGGATGTGCATATATCCAACTGCACCATTGAGACCGGCGACGACGCGATCGTATTTTATTCGACCGATCAGTGGGGCCCGGTTCTGGCTACAGAGAACGTAACGGTGACCAACAGCCGGCTTTCGTCGTCATCGAGCGCGATCAAGTTTTGCGACGGCAACATGAAGGCCGTGCGCCACGTGGTCATCAGCAATGTGGTTATCACCAATTCAAATCGCGGCCTCGCGTTCATGGTGTTCGATGGCGGCATTGTGGAAGATGTGGTGATTGCGAATGTGACCATTGACACGCGGCGATTCGATTGGTTCTGGTGGGGCGACGGCGACCCCATTCACTTCAACATTAAAAGGCGCAGTGAGGTAGATGGGGCGAAGCGCGATCACGAACCGGCGGCGGGTGTCATTCGCAACGTGACCATCAGTAATGTCATCGCGCACGGGCAAGGTACATCTGCCATGCAAGGTCACCCGGATAGCTGGCTCGAGGGAATTCGACTCAACCATGTGAGGCTGTTTGTGTCTCACGGCGCCGATGCTCCCTATGAGAGCACGACCGCCGCGATGACGCTCAAATATGCGCGTGACGTGGCAATGAACGATGTGGAGATCGCCTGGGACGACCCTCACGCGGCGACCTGGAAGAATGGGCTGGTAGTTGATCAGGTGCAGGACTTACTGCTTGAGGATATGAGAATCGACGCCGCACCTGGGTCCGAAGAGCCGGTGCTGACGCTGAACGACGGGGACGGAGTTATGATTCGGCAGTCGCGCATTGCCTCAGTTCATTTATCGGGCAACAAAAGCCGGGGTGTGCGAGTGGTGGAGACGGATGCGACGGTGACCACCGATCCCGGAGTGACGCCAGCGATTGTGAAGTAAGCGACGCCAGGGAGGAGATGATGCTACATGGGAAATCTCCTGATCTGGACGATGATGGGCCAAGTGAGGGATTCGAGAATGAAGAAGACCCTGCTATGCGCGACGCTGCTGCTTTGCGTTTGTTCGGATACGTGGGCCAAGTCTGTGTTCACGACGCGGCTCGATGACCCGAAAGCGGTGTATCTCGCGGCAGGAGAATTCGGCGCATATGGCGACGGAAGAGCAGATGACAGCGCGGCGATTCAGGCGGCGGTTGACAAGGCTGAAGGCAGCGGCCACGAGGGCATTGTGTTCGTTCACTCCGGCAGGTACCGGCTCACGCGAACGATTTATATCTGGCCAGGTGTTCGCGTGATCGGCTATGGCGTGACGCGGCCGCTATTGGTGCTGGCGGACGCTACGCCCGGGTTTCAAAAAGGCGTGGGCGATATGGTGATTTTTGCCGGCGCCAGCCCGAGCGACCTTTCTCGCATCGGCGGCCGCGTTCCCTTCCCGCCGCCGGGCTCTGTGCCGCCCAACAACAACATCGCAGATGCGGGCCCGAGCACGTTTTATTCGGCGATGAGCAATATCGACTTCGAGATTGGAGAAGGCAATCCGGCCGCAATCGCCGTACGCTTCCATGCCGCGCAACATGCCTATCTAAGCCACATGGATTTCCGTATCGGCTCCGGTCTGGCTGCTCTCACGCAGATCGGCAACGAAGCCGAGGATCTTCATTTCTATGGTGGACGCTACGGCATTCTAACGGAAAAGACTTCGCCTGCATGGCAGTTTACGCTGATCGATTCAGTGTTTGAAGGCCAGCGCGAAGCGGCGATTCGCGAGCATGAGGCGGGGCTTACACTCATCCGCGACGTATTTCGCAACTTGCCCACGGCGATCGATATCGATCCGCAATACTCCGACGAGTTGTGGGTCAAAGATAGCCGCTTCGAAAATATTCATGGACCTGCGGTCATTATCAGCAATGAGAAAAATCCCTTGACCGAGATCGGATTTGAGAACGCAGTCTTGAACAATGTAACAACCTTTGCGCTATTTCGCGAGGGTGGAAAAACCGTGACTGGCAAGGGTGATATCTACCTGGTGAGGAATTTCAACTATGGGCTCATCGTGCCTGGCGAGGGCGTGAGCGGGACCATGGGAATGATCTATGAGGCAGCAGCATTGAGTGCGCTTCCCGCGCTGCCGGCCCCGGCGATTCGCCCGTTGCCGCCCACTGAAGATTGGGTGAATGTGCACACATTGGGCGTGACCGGCGATGGGACGACCGACGACACCGCGGCCATTCAAAAGGCTATCGATGCGCATCGCGTGCTTTATTTTCCCAGCGGCCATTATGTAGTCAGCGATACCCTCGCGTTGAAGCCGGACACGGTGATGGTCGGGTTGCATCCGACTTTGACTCAGTTCGACCTTCTGGATACCACGCCCGGCTTCCAGGGTGTGGGTGCGCCGAAGGCGGTGATTTTTGCGCGTGAAGGCGGCTCTAACATGATTTCGGGGTTCGGCGTCTTTACCGGCGGCGTCAACCCGCGCGCGGTGGCTGTGCTTTGGGAGGCAGGCGCAGACTCGCTGGTGGACGATGTGCGGTTCCTTGGCGGTCATGGCAGCGGGACGAATCCTTATAATAACAACCACACGGCGGATTCCGATTGGCACAAGCGCTGGGATGGGCAGTACCCCAGCCTGTGGGTCACGCACGGAGGCGGTGGCTCCTTTGCGGACATTTGGACTCCGAACACATTTGCCCAGGCGGGGTTTTATGTCTCCGATACGAAGACGCCGGGCCATGTGTATGAGTTATCGACCGAGCATCATGTCCGCAACGAGATCAAGTTCGACCATGTGGAGAATTGGGACATCAACGCGCCGCAGACTGAAGAAGAAGCAGGCGAGAGTCCCGAGTCGCTGTCGCTCGAATTCGATTGGTCAAGCAACATCACGGTGGCCAATTATCACGGCTATCGTGTAACTCGTTCGCGAGCTCCCTTTCCGGCGGCGGTACGACTTTATAACTCGAGTAACATCCACTTTCGTAATTTGCATGTGAACGCGGAGAGTGGGTATGGAATTTGCGATGAGAATGGTTGTGGCACGTTTCTTCGCGTGAGCAAGTTTCCTTACGAAAATGCAATTCAGGATATTACTCATCACTTGGAAGTGCGCGAGCGGGAGTTCGCGGTGCTCGACCTTCCTGCTGAGCCAGTAAGACCCGCACCGCCGGATGCCTCCGCGGTGCTGGCGCCCGGATCGAAGGTTGAAAAGCTGGGGGATGGCTTCTATTCCATTTCCGGTGCGGCGGTCGATTCTTCCGGGAAGTTATATTTCGTCGACCACCATCAACAACGCATTTATGGCTGGTCTGAGCGCGATGGGCTCACCGTCGAGCGGGACAATCCGCTGGATGCGGTGAACCTGGCGTTCGACAAGTCCGGCGACCTAATGGTGGTTTCTTCCGATGGCCCGGAGGGATCTGTCTATTCCTTTCGGCCTGGGTCACCTGCCGATCAGATTGCAGTGATTCATTCGCACGCTGCAGTGCCGCATCCGGGCGCGTCGGCGCTGTTGCCGGTGAACTATTGGAACAACGGGGAATTCAAAGACCAACTCGATTTAGACACGCTGACTTACACAACGCTCAGCGAGATGTTTACCCGCGATGTGTCAACTCGGAAAGCGAGGGAATACGTCTCGCTCGACGGCAGCGTGTTTCTTCCGGCGGGACGCGTGTTCCAGCAGGGCCCGCCGGACGCAACCGGATGGCGCTTCTCCGACAATTTGGATACTTACGGATTCATCACGGCTCAGACGGGCCAGCGAATTTATATCAGCAGCGAATCGGAGGACCGCACTTACAGCGCGCTGGTGAACGGCGACGGCACGCTCAGCGATCTGCGCCCCTTTGCAGAGCGCGGCGGCGAGAGCGTGGCCGAGGATGGCGCCGGCCATGTGTTCGTAGCCAACGGGCAGATCTTTGTCTACGATGCGGAGGGAAAAATGATCGGTGAGGTCGACGTGCCGGAGCGCCCGATCGACATTATCTTCGGAGGCGCCGACCATCGCACCTTGTTCATTCTCGCCCACCACGCGCTCTACGCGGCGAATATACGAAGTTCGAGATAATGCCAAGGCTGGTTGCCGCATCACAGGCCGAGGGGCTAATCGTAACGGAGGGCGACAATGGGATCGACGCGCATCGCTCTGCGCGCAGGGACGTAGCATGCTGCGAGGGCCACGAGGGTAAGCACGGCCGTGAGACAGACAAACGTTAAGGGGTCGCTGGGTGAGACGCCATAGAGGAGCCCGGCCATCAGGTGCGAAACGACGAGGGCCGCTACGAATCCCGCCCCTGCGCCGGCAAATGCGAACTTGAGTCCCTGACGCAGGACCATCCGCATGATGCTTTTTCTCTGTGCCCCAAGAGCGATGCGGACGCCTATTTCGCGGGTGCGCTCGCTGACGATATACGAGATCGTCCCATAGATTCCCAGTGCGGCGAGCAAAAGCGCGGTCAATGCGAACAGCAAAACGGTTTCCATCGAGAATCGCCGCTGTGCGAGAGCGCCTGATACCACATCAGGAAGCATTCTCGCTCCGAAGACGGGAAGGCTCTGATCGACGGACTGGACCTGCGTTCGCACTTGGGCCGGAAGTGTAGAGGGATCGAGACGACCGCGCAAAAAGATGGCAAGATCCTTGGCGGGCAGCTGATAGACACTCAAGTAGATTTGTGGAACGCCCGAATCCTCGAGCGACTCGCTGCGGGCATTGGCGATGATGCCGACCACCGTCGTCCAGGCGGGTTTGGCCGGGACCAATTTGAAATGCTTGCCCATCGCATCTTCATTGGGCCAATAAGTCCGCGCCATGGCCTGGTTGATTACCGCGACCGATGGCGTCGCTTCGACATCTGCGTCGGTAAACAGGCGGCCCCGCAGCAGTGTCATGCCCAGCAGGTGGAAATACTCCGGCGAGACAATGGAAGCATCAACCAGGGGCGGCTGCTTGCCCTTGGTCTCGAGGCCTTCGCGGATCAGCGGAAAAGGATTGATATCGTTGTGCCCATGGCCGAGCGGGAGTGCCGCCAGATCGCCGACGGCTGCTTCTTCCACTCCGGGCAGCGACCGGCCGCGGCGAAGGATCTCGCGCAGCAACGTTGCTTCTTTTGTGGCGGTCTTATAGATGTCGGTCGCGGGATCGTTCGGCACGGGCAGCCAAGTCTGAACCGTGATCACGTTCCGCGGGTCAAATCCGAGACGCTCGTTGTTGAGGTCCCAGAAGCTGCGCAGTAACAGTCCGGCGGCAATCATCAACACCAGAGAAATGGCAAATTCCGAGACGACCAGCGCGCTGCGAGTACGCGATTGGGTTCTTGATCCTCTTGATCCTCGCCCTTCCTGGCGAAGCATTTCGCTGGGATCGACGGCGCTTGCCTGCAGCGCGGGCGCCATGCCGAAGATTACACCGGCGAGGATAGAGATGCCGAGGGCGAATAGCAAAACGCTCCAGCTGATCGATATTTCGTTGAGGCGCGGCAGGCTGTCCGGCACCATGCGCAGTAGAATCCCCTTCATGCAAAACAGAATCGCGATCCCTGCAATTCCGCCGAGCAGCGAAAGGAACAGGCTTTCTGTGAGCAGTTGGCGAACCAGGCGAGTTCTCGCCGCTCCAAGTGCTTGGCGAACCGCCATCTCGCGGCCTCTTGCACCGGCCCGCGCGAGCTGAAGATTGGCTACATTGACACAGCCGATCAACAGAACCAACGCTACCGCAGCGAGCAGAAGCACCAGCGGCTGACGGACATTGCCGACAACACTTTCGCTGAGCGGGATGAGGCGCACCGTCCACGCGCTTTGCAGCGGATAATCGGCTGGAAATTGTTTCTGCAACGATGCAACGAGCGCGTCTAGACGGCTTTGTGCGGCCTGAACCGTCACTCCCGGCTGCAACCGGCCGATAGCTTCAAGAGGCAGACGGTTACTACGCAGAGGAGCGGGCGCTGGATCGGCTGCGAAGCCAGCTCCCGCCCAGAGTTCCGTTTCTCTTTCTTCGCTGGTTCGACCCTGATCGCGAAAACCAGGCGGCATGACGCCGACTACATGATAAGTGTCGTTGTCGAGGCGCAGACTCTTGCCCAGAATATTTGGGTCGGCACCGAAAAGCCTCTTCCACAACCCATCGCTTATGACAACTTCCAGGTTGAATCCGGGCGTCTGATCCTGAGGGTCGAATACGCGGCCCAATTGCGCATTTACACCGAGGACGGAAAAGTAATTGGTCGCCACGGGCTTAAAGGCGATGCGCGCCGGCTGAGATGCGCCGG
>JBEKVS010000242.1:0-9211 GCA_049513795.1 Occallatibacter sp.
CCGCCGTAATAGCGGCGGCCGGGATAGCCTTCGGCATATTTATTGGTGAAGACGGAGCCGGCCGCCTCAAGCACCGCCTCGGAGACAAAGTTTTCGCTGGCGATCATCTCCAGCCCCTCGTGTTGGCGGAAGGTCTCCTGGTCAAGGGCTGCGGCAATGTCGGGGTCGGCCTGGGCGAGGGTGAGGGAGATGCGGTCGGTCATAGGAGAATTCTACGGCAAAACAGACGATGGTTGAACCGGCTCTTCTTTCGGCTCGGTTCGGGTAAACCAGGTCTGGATGAACCAGGTCCGGATAGACTTCTTGTAGCGGAGGTCGGAGTGTCGATTACGGCTCACGTAGATTCCAGTTGGAGGCAACTCCTGCTTGCGATGGTCCTTCCGATATTCGTGGGGATGGCGCTAATTCCGGGGTTGGCGCAGACTCCGGCTGCTCAGACCACTGTTGACCCGGCTCTGCTGGCCAAGGCAAACGGCGGGGATGTTGCGGCTGAGTTGCAGGTCGCGGAAGCTTACGCGGCCGGGAATGGTGCGGCTCGCGAGCCCCGGCAACTGGCAGCGGACTACAAAGAGGCGGCCGCGTGGTACCGCAAGGCTGCCGACCAGGGAAACGTCACCGCGCAGATTCACCTGGCCGATCTTTATCGCGACGGGCGCGGCGTAACTCGGGATATGGCACAGGCAGTGGCGTGGTACCGCAAGGCGGCCGAGACGGGCGACGCTGGCGCGCAAGGCACTCTCGGCCTGCTGTATTCGGTGGGGATGGGCGTGGCGCGCGACGACGTGGAGGCCTACTACTGGCTTTGCCTGGCCGCCGCAGTGAAGGGACCGAATCAGGCCAAGTACATGGCCAACCGGCAAAGCGTGGGCGAGCACATCACCACCGACCAGCAGGCAGCGGTGCAAGACCGGGTGGCCGCCTGGCAGGCCGCGCACCCACATGCCAGCGCCGCGCCACAGCCCTAGAGAGACGGGCATAGAGAGACTGAGCTGTTGTCGAACAGCGGCACGTTGACCTGGCCGAGATGCGCGTCGAGTTGAGCGAGGTCCGCCGGCTTGCGTGGCGATCTTGACTCGGCCGAACGGAGCCCTCTCGACCCATCTGAGAGCCGGGCGTGAAGGTTTGCCTTGCGGAATAATTATTTATTCGCTATATATGAAGAAATGCGGACCGATTCTTCAATACGCAGCGTGGTGCTCATGATTCTTCCCGATTTCATGAAGCGGATGCGGCTTGCGGCCTTTGTCCTGGTGTGCACATTCCCGGCTTTAATGCTTAACGGGCAAAGCAGCTCGTCGACGAAACAGCGCATGGAGTCAGTTGAAGAGAACCTGGCTCGATATGTCGTCCTCAGCGGTTCCAGCAATGAACACCTGCGATTGGCATCGCAGATGGCCGCGCTCCATGTTCCGGCGGTGAGTTTGGCCGCCATCCACGATGGCCGGATCGATTGGGCTCAGGCTTATGGCGTCTCATCTCTGGGCGGCGCGCCGGCAACCACGAAGACCCTGTTCGGCGCAGCTTCGATCTCGAAAACGGTTACGGCGATGGGCGTGCTCAAGCTGGTTGAAGAGCACAGGATCGATCTGGATAGCGACGTTAACCGGTACCTGAAAAGTTGGAGGATTCCGGATAACAACTTCACAGCGGAAAAGAAAGTGACTGTCCGTGAATTGCTGAACCATACTTCGGGGATTGGCACCCATAACGGCGACATTTACGATCCGAGCCAAACGCTCCCAACGCTGCTGCAGATGTTGGACGGCGAGAAGCCTGCGAGAAATGCGCCGGTGCGCGTGGAGGCCGTTCCTGGGACGGGGTTCGCTTATTCGAATGGTGGGTACATGGTGCTTGACCTGCTTGTGGAGGATGTCACCGGCGAGACCTTTGCGAGGTACATGAAGCGGAGCGTTTTGGATCCGATCGGCATGAGGGACAGTACTTTCGATGCCCCGCTTACTTCCGACTATGCGGTCCGCGCGGCAACTCCTTACTGGGAAGACGGCAAGACGCCCACTCCGCCTGCGAAGTTTGTTGAGCCCAATCTTGCTGCGGGCGGATTATGGACCACTCCGACGGATCTGGCGAAGTTTCTCATCGAGGTTCAGCGGGAGTACGCTGGAACGTCGAATAAGGTGCTAAGTCAAAGCACGATGAGGTTGATGTTGACGCCAGGTTTGGGCCCCGCTCCCAAGAGGCGTTGGGGGCTGGGCTTTGAGATTGGGGGTGGCCCGGGCAATCTTTACGTTCGTCACGAAGGCTCAGGTGTCTTCGAGGACGATATGGTCGCTTACCTTCGCGGTAACGGTATTGTCGTCATGACAAGCGGCGGCGACGGCGGGCCACTCACGGAAGAAATCCTTCGCAGTGCGGGAAGGGTGTACGGCTTCCCGGATTTCAAACCGGTTGAACACTCGACCGTCGCAGTTTCGCCGGAAACTCTGCGGCGTTTTATCGGCACTTATGGATATGTAAAAGTCGCGATGGATGGGAATGCGCTGACCGCTGAGATTCCAGTGGGGTCAACGCCAAAGCGGCTCTATCCGGAGTCGCAGACTCACTACTTCGTGCTCGACGGGCCTCAAGAGCTGTCCTTCGATGTGGACGCCCAGCAGGTCGTTACTGGAGTCGAGTTCATTACACCCATGGGTCATCACTCGTTAGAGAAAAGCAAAAAAGCGGAATGAGCTGAAACAAGCTCCCAAGTTGCCGGACACCCCGGCCAGCCGCTCTTCTATTCCACGCAACCCCCAACGCGCACCTCGCAATTTCCTGTTGACATTCTGCCTATGAAAGTGCAACCGTATCTGTAGAACGGCAACAGGAGAACGCAATGGGCGACAAATCGGACGTGCTGCAAGGCACGCTGGACCTGATGGTGCTGAAAACGCTTGAATCCATGGGACCGCTGCATGGTTACGGCATTGCGCGGCGCATCGAGCAGGTGAGCGGCAACGCGCTGACTCTGAACCAGGGGACTATCTACCCGGCGCTTTTGCGCCTGGAGCAACGCGGCTGGGTCAAGTCGGAGTGGGGCACCTCGGAGGCGAACCGGCGCGCGAAGTTTTATTCGCTCAGCCCGCGGGGACGCAAGCAGATTGAAGAGGAGACCGAGAACTGGGAGCGCATTGCCACCACCATGGCGCGCTTTCTTGCACCCTCGAACTAGGAGCTTTCCATGGACTTCCTACGCACTCTTCTTGCCCGCTTCACGGCGCTCTTCCGCCGTCATCGGCGCGATGACGATCTTAACGAAGAACTGCGCGCGCACATCGATCTTGCGATTGCCGACAACCTTAGAAGGGGATTGTCGCCAGCAAGCGCGCGCACGCACGCCCTCCGCGCCTTCGGCGGCCTCACCCAGGCCCGCGAGAATTACCGCATGCAACGCGGGCTTCCCTTCCTTGAGCACCTCAGCCGCGACCTCCGCTACGCCCTGCGCCAACTGGGCAAGAGTCCGGGCTTCGCCATCGCTGCGATTGCCACCCTGGCTCTCGGCATCGGGGCCAACACCGCCGTCTTCAGCGTCCTCGATGCGCTTTTGCTGCGGCCCCTGCCTTTCCCCAATTCCGACCGGATTGTGCGTATCTACTCCGTCGAACACAACGATCTCATCGGCCCCTCGCCGCTCGATTCCCGCGACTTCGCCCGCCAGAATCATACCTTCGAGAAACTTGCCGTCTTCGACCAGTGGCGCAAGAACGTAAACACCTCCAACCCCGGCGACACGCCCGAATCCCTCCACGTCGGCCTGGGGCCGCTCGAGCTGTTTCAGGCCCTCGGCGTGCAACCTCTCATCGGTCGCCTGTTCACGCCCGACGAAGGCATACCCGGTCGCAATCACGTTGCGCTCCTCACAGAGTCCTTCTGGCAGAGCCACTACGCGCGCAATCCTGGCGTCCTCGGCCAGGTCGTCCTCATCAACAATTCTCCTTACACCATCATCGGCGTCATTCCCGACAGCGTCCCCGGCTGGCTCCGCGGCATCGACGGACCCATCGAACTCTGGGAGCCGTTTCTGCCAACACCGAACATCTGGGATGAAATGCAGCGCGGCGGTCGCGATTACACCACCGTCGGCTTGCTCAAGCCCGGCGTCACCCTTCAGCAAGCCCAGGCCGATCTTCAAACCATCGCTGCCAATCTCGCTGCCGCCTATCCCATCGACCGCAACATCGGCGTCCTTATCCAGCCGCTCGTTGCTTCACGCGCCGGCGATCTACGCCCGCAGCTTTATCTGCTCATGGCCGCCGTCACGCTCATTCTCCTCATTGCATGCTCCAACCTCGCCGCGCTTCTGCTGGCGCGCAACGCGGCCCGGCAGCGCGAATTCGCCATGCGCGCAGCTCTGGGCGCGCGCCGCGCCACCCTCATCCGCCAGATTCTCGTTGAAACTCTTCTGATTTCGCTGATTGGCGGCGCTTGCGGCGTGGTACTCGCCTCGGCCATCGATCTGCTCATCCGCCACCGGCATCCCAAGAGCCTGGCTCTGCTCTCCTCCGTAACCCTCGATGCGCGCGTCCTGCTCTTCACACTTCTAACGGCGGTCGGCGCCAGCCTCGTCTTCGGCCTTGCCCCCAGCGTCCTCAACACCCGCATCGACTTCGTTGAAGCCCTCAAAGAAGGCGCGCGGGGGTCGAGCGCGCCAGTCCGCCACTGGTTCCGCAAGGCTCTCGTCATCGGCCAGATCGCGTTGTCGCTCATGCTCGTTGTCGGCGCTGCCCTGTTCCTGCAAACCTTAATGCATCTCGTCCATCAGGACATGGGCTTTCGCGTCGATCACCTGCTCAAGGCTCACTTCTTCGTGCCGGACGAGCAATACCCCACGCCTGACGCGAAAACTCGTTTTTGCGATAACTTTGCCGCGCGGCTTCGCGCCCTTCCTGGAGTGCGCGATGTCTCCGTTACCACCATCTTTCCGCCCTACCAGCAGTGGACCATGCTCTTCTCAATCGAAGGCCATCCCGTTTCGCGTGCTGAAGACGTGCCGTCCACCTTCTTCGGCGTCACTGACTCCTCTTACTTGAAGACCGCCGGCATTCCCATGCTGCGCGGCCGTGATTTTTCCGGGACGGATCGCGAAAACATGCCCGCCGTTGCCCTCATCAACCAGACATTCGCCCGCCATTTCTTCCCGAACGACGATCCCGTCGGCAAACATATCTTCCTCGGCGCGCCGCCTAACGTCTCCATCCAGGATACCTGGATTCAGGGCCACAACGTGCAGGTCACCGTGATCGGCGTGATGACCGACTCGAAAGACGACGGCCCAGCGCTGCCCGTTGTGCCGCAGCTCATCACGCTGATCCGCCAGATGCCCGATGTCAACTACGGCTTCAAAGACGTCCTCGTCCGCTCCGATCTTGCCCCGCAGACACTCGCGAACGCACTCCAGACGCAACTCCATGCCCTCAATCCCAAGTTGCCCCTTTCCGAGATTGAGCCGATGGATGTCTACATTGACGATCTGACGGCGGACAAGCGCTTCACGAGCTTCATTCTCGCTTCGTTTGCCGCGCTCGGGCTCGTCCTCGCCCTCATCGGCATCTACGGCGTTGTGTCCTTTCTCGTCGCGCAGCGCCACCAGGAACTCGCCATTCGCCTGGCGCTTGGCGCCGGTCGGTCTGCCGTTCTCTGGCTATTGGTTCGCCAGGGATTTGTGCTTGCCGTCGCCGGCGTTGCGATTGGACTCGCCGGTACCGCTTTAGCCGGTCGCGGTCTTGCCGGACTTCTTTACGGCGTCTCCGCCCTCGACGCTCTTACCCTCGGCGCCGCATCCATTTTCCTCCTCGCTGTGTCGATTTTGGCCAGTTACTTACCTGCGCGCCGCACCACCAATATCGATCCAATGCAAGCGCTGAGAACGGCGTAGGAACTGAATATAGATTTGCTGCCTCGGCCGCTGCGGGCCTTGAGAAATGAGTAGGAGTTCGTTCATGGATACGATGCGAGTATTTCTGAGCCGCTGCGCAGCTCTGCTGGGCAAACGCAAACTCGATGAGGAGCTCGACGAAGAGCTGCGCGCTCACATTGATCTCGCCGTTGACGAAAAAGTAAGGCAAGGCATGACTCGCCAACAGGCCCGCACGGCAGCGCTGCGCGAATTCGGCGGGGTGACTCAGACCCAAGAAGAGTACCGTGTTCAGCGAGGATTGCCTCTGCTCGAGCAGGTAGGCCGCGATCTGCGCTTCGCGACTCGTCAACTATCCAAATCGCCTGGGTTCACGTTGGTGGCGCTGCTGACGCTTGCTCTTGGCGTGGGCGCCAACACGGCGGTCTTCTCGCTGATCAATGGATTGCTGCTGCGGCCGCTGCCTGTGCCGCATGCCGAGCAGTTGGCCATGCTGCGCTTCGAGGACGGCGGGGCCGATCCGATTAACTGGGCGTTTTGCACGCCGTTCTTCCGCAGTATTGAGAACCGGCACGACGTTTTCTCAGAAGTGTTCGCATACAACGGAGACACGCTGCAGGTAAAGGATCAATCCGGCAACGAGAATGTTCCCGGGATGCTGGTGAGCGGCCAGTTTTTTCAAGCATTGCAGACGCCACCGCTGCTGGGGCGATACCTGACCCCGCTGGACGATCAGAAGGGAGGCAGTCCGGCAGGGCTTGCCGTTGTGCTCAGCGAAGACTTCTGGAGCAACTGGTTCAACCGCGCACCGGATGTTGTAGGCCGCAAGCTGGTCATCGCCAACACGCCCTTCACAATCGTGGGCGTGATGCCGAAGCGATTCATTGGCCCGGATGTAACGCAACGGCCGGAGATCTACGCGCCGTTGTCGGCCGACCCGATCATCGACGCACCGCGCGATCATATTGACGCAGGGACTACGGCATGGTGGATCACGGTGGGTGCCCGCCTGAAGCCCGGGGTGACCTTAATGCAGGCAAATGCGGAGTTGCTCACCGTCTCCAATCCGATTCTTCACGAGGCCGCCGACGACCCGAGTTTCATCGCCGACAAGGAGAAGGGCCACTTCCACTTTGTGGCCGATCCGGGATCGCGTGGATTTGCCTACGTCCGATTTCTTTTCCGCAAGCCGCTGCTGGCCATGTTCACCATGTGCGCGGGTATCCTGTTGCTCGCATGCCTGAATCTGGCGAGCCTGATCACAGCGCGCGGAGCGGCTCGAGAGCGAGAGCTGGCAACGCGCCTGGCGATGGGCGCGACGCGGCGGCGCCTGGTGCAACAATTGCTCACTGAGAGCTTGCTGATTGGAATCATGGGCATGGCTGTAGGAATGGCTGCCGCCCCCCAGGTGAGCAGGGCGCTCGCGGCACTGCTCGCAGGAAGCAACTCCGAATTTCAACTCGATACGTCGCTTGATCTGCGCGTCTTTGCCTTTACCACGCTGATCGCGATGGTCTCGGTGCTGCTGATTGGACTGGTTCCCGCGCTTCAGGCCACGGCAGGAAACCTGAACGACCACATCAAAGACGGGCAACACGCGAGACCCGCAGGCAACCGTCGCAAGCTTCTAGCAAAGGTTCTTCTGATATCCGAAGTGGCGCTGGCGTTGATGCTGGTGGTGGGAGCTGGGCTGCTTGCCACAAGCCTTGAACGGCTCTTTCATTCGGGCGTGGGCTTCGATGCAAACGGCATCGTCAACGTCAATTTCAAGATGGATAAGCAGGCGCTCACTGGCGACGCGCTGATGCAGGTCTACCGGCAACTCGACGAGGAACTGGCCCGCCAACCGGGCGTAAGCTCGGTGAGTTTTGAATTTATTGTGCCCTTGTCTCATCGCGGCTGGAACGCCAGTTATTTTGCCCCGGGTGAAAGCAAATTCCTGATCAACATGAACGCCGTTGCTCCCGCTTATTTCGCTACCATGCGAATTCCTCTGCTGCTGGGAAGAGATTTTCGTTGGAACGATACCAATGCGTCGGGGTTGAAGATCATTCTGAATGAGTCAGCCGCGAAGCTTTTCTTTCCCGGCCAGAATGCAGTCGGCCGGCAGATCGTGAACCCGCGCAAGATGTCTTATGAAGTCGTGGCGGTGGTGGCTGACTCCAAGTATCGCGACCTGCGCGCCCCGGCTGTGCCCATCGGCTATGTGCCCATCCAACAAGATGAGCAGGCCAAGCCATCGCTCACCGCTGTGGTGCGCACTGAGGGGCCACACGGCTCGCTTGCTGCGGCGGCGCGAACATTGGCCGCGCAGCTGGCGCCAACGATTCCCGCGCCGGTGGTGACGGATATGGACGACGTGATGAAGAAGTCGGTGAGCGCCGAGAGGATGATGGCGTTGCTGGCTGTTTTCTTCGCCGGCTGCGCGCTGCTGGTCACGGCCATTGGCTTATATGGAACGCTGGCCTACGCGACGGCGCGGCGCACCAGCGAGATCGGCATTCGCATGGCTCTCGGTGCACGGCGCTCTGGGGTAGTGGCGTTGGTGTTCAGGGAGAACATCCTCGTTGCCGGCCTGGGAACAGGTGCCGGGCTGTTTGCCGCGATACTTGCCTCGCGCGCGCTGGCCAGCTTTCTCTATGAGACATCGCCCCGGGACCCATGGGTGCTGGTGGCGTCTGTGGCCGCGCTGACCTTGATTGCGAGCGCCGCTTCTATTTTGCCGGCGTTGCGCGCCGCGCGCATCGATCCCATGCGGGCTTTACGAACAGAGTAGGAGGCGGAGATGGATTGGATTCGCATCATGTTCAGCCGCCTGATGGCGCTGATCGGCAGAGACAGACGGGAGGCGGATCTCGACGCGGAACTGCGCGCACGTATCGAATTCGCGGCCGAGGAAAACTTGAAGCGCGGCATGGGGGCACGAGAGGCGCGGACAAAGGCGCTGCGCGAATTTGGGGGCGTGACACAAGCTCGCGAGGCTTACAGGGCGCAACAGAATTTTCCGATGGTTGAGACATTGGCGCGGGACATCCGCTATGCGCTGCGGCAGATGCGCAGGTTCCCCATCTTCGCCGCGACCACGGTGCTTACGCTGGCGCTGGGGATGGGTGCAACCACAGCGATCTTCACGGTGATGAATGCCGTGTTGCTGCGTTCGCTGCCGGTGCCGAATCCGCAGCAGCTGGTGTATCTTCACGTGCCGGATGGGCAGCCCTACGGAGCCTTCAATACTGGGGACAGCGAAACCTCCTTCTCGCTCCCCGTCTTCGAGGCGTTGCGGAAGGACCGTCATGCATTTTCAGAGGTCATCGCGTTCGCCCCGCTCAGCATCGAGCAGAAGGTTGCAGTCAGGGTGGG
>JBEKVS010000243.1:0-9202 GCA_049513795.1 Occallatibacter sp.
CAGGAGGTGGCGCAATACATCCGGCCTGGCAACCTTGCCTCCGATGAACTTATCGCTGAGCGCCGCGAAGAGGCCCGCCGCGAAGAAGAGGAATTGCAGCGTGACCTCGCGGCCGACCGCGCACGCTTCGCCATGAAGGAGCGGATTGGTTAACGTTTCCGCGCTCGACTCGTCCGCAATTCTGGCCTTGTTCTTCGAGGAGCGAGGTGAAGAATTTGTCGCTCCAATCCTCAAGAATGCGCTGCTCAGTACGGTCAACGTAGTCGAGGTTCACACCCGCATGATGGATCGCGGCGCAGAACCGTACCAGGCGTGGAGCTGGATCGAGGGCTTGCAATGTGAAATATGCCCTTTCACTCAAGAGCAGGCGCGTGTCGCAGCCGAGTTGAAAGCCATCACCCGGCCCTTCGGTCTGTCGCTGGGCGACCGCGCGTGCCTGGCCCTGGCCATCGAACGCCAGGCCACGGTCTACACCACCGACCGCGTATGGACGAAACTCGATCTGGGAATCAAGATCGAAGTCATCCGTTGATTGAGTCGGGTTGATCGAGCCGGCGATCCGCCGAGCGCGGAATTTCAAGGGAACCTCACCGCCCCATGCGGTGTTTGCTGGCATTGACTGCTGCGCGCGCTTCGCGGTCGCCTTCGCGGCGCTTCTCCGTCTCCCGCTTATCCCAATCCTGCTTGCCCTTGGCCACGGCCAGCTCGCACTTCACCCGCCCGTTGCGGAAATAAAGCCGGGTGGGAATGAGCGTATGGCCTTTGATCTGCGTCTTCGACAGTAGCTTGCGAACCTCTTCCCGATGCAGCAGCAGTTTGCGGGTGCGGGTTTCGTCGTGGTTGGCCATGTTGCCGTGGGAGTAGGGACCGATATGCAGGTTGAGCAGAAATGCCTCGCCGTCCTTGATGAGGCCGTAGGAGTCTCTGAGATTGGCCTTCCCTTCGCGGATGGACTTGACCTCGGTGCCGCGCAGAGCCACGCCGGCTTCAAACTTTTCCAGCAGGAAATAGTTGTGGCTGGCCATGCGATTGTGCGCCGCATCGCGCTCGCCGCTGGCCACGGGATCGCGCGGACGAGCCGCCTTTTTAGGGCCGGACTCATCCTTCGGAACAATCACGTGGCTGGTCTGGCGGGCCATCACAGGGCATCCTCAACCTCTGATCGTACCATTCGTAACGCTCGCTGCTACATTCGTAACGCTCCGCATGCCCCATCCGAATCTGGGCTTCTCCGCGTTTGTCTGGGGCTTTGCTAAAATGGTGCATCGCGGGATGAAATCGATTGTCTACAAGATTTGCATCGAGATTCGCGACAGGGATTGCGCTAGAATTCGCGTCGAGGGCAGCCAAGGCAGCCCGGAAGAGCCTGGTCCGGCATGTGGGCTGGCCTGGACGCCTGGGAGTTCGATGAAACGCCGCGCCTTTGTACCGGCTGTGTCCGGATCCGTTCGTTCTGGAGCAGCTTCTTGCAATTCCGGAACAGCTTCCTGGAATTCTGGAGCAGCTTTTTGGATTGCGCTCTTCGTTGTTCTGGCCCTCTTCGGCCAGTCGAGCGTTCAACTCCACGCCGAGTCGGCCAACTCCATGTTCAAGAAGGGTGAGGCCGCCGAGGCGCACGAAGACTACGACGCCGCCTTCGATCTCTACCAGAAAGCCCTGGCCAAGGCGCCCAGCGACCTGAGCTACAAGACAGCCCTTTACCGGGTGCGTGTTTCGGCCTCGGCCGCGCATATGACCAAGGGCCGCAAGCTGCTTGATGGCGGCGACGAACAAGGTGCGCTCGTGGAATTTCTGCACGCCGCCGAGATCGACCCGGGTAACGAGGCCGCGCAGCAGGCGATCGCCCGGGTGCGCAAGCTGCACGGAGAAACGGCGCCCCAGGGCGACAGCAGCGAGCCGGAGACGGCGCGCGAACGACAGGAACTGGAATCGGTTGGATCGCCGGTCATGCTCAAGCCGATGTCCAATGAGCCTTTGACCATGCACTACACCGAAGACGCCAAAGTGGTTTACCAAGCCATCGGCAAGGCGGCCGGGATCAATGTGCTTTTCGATCCGGACTACACCGCCAAGCGCATCACCGTGGACCTGGCCAATGAGTCATTGCTGAATGCATTGCGCATTGTCGGCACGTTGTCGAACACCTTCTGGCGGCCGGTCACCGACAACACGATTTTCGTCGCCCAGAATACTCGCCAGAAGCGGACCGATCTGGAAGAGTCCGCGGTGCAGACTTTCTACCTGACCAATGCCTGGCAGCAGAATGACCTCACCGATGTGCAGACCGCGATTCGCAACGTCATCACCGGCATCAAGATCTATGGCGTGCCCAGCCAGAATGCCATTGTGATTCGCGGATCGCCGGACGAGCTGATGCTGGCGCAGATGCTCATCAACGATCTGGACAAAGCGCGCGCTGAAGTGGTGGTCGACATTGCCGTTCTCGAAGTAAGCAAGAACTGGGAACGCACTTTGGGCATCGCCTGGCCCAGCAGCGTGGGCATTGCATTGCAGCCGCCCAACTCCTCCACATCGTCCACTGGCACAACCACTGGCACCACCGGCACGACCGGTACAACCGACAATGGCACCACGCCATCGCTCTACGACCTGTCGCACTTAAAGGCAACGGATTTCCAGGTAACCATCGGTTCGGCTACCGCCAACCTGCTGTTGACCGATTCCAACACCAAGATTCTGCAGAATCCGCGCATCCGCGCCACCGACGCGCAAAAAGCCACCATGAAGATCGGCGAGCGCATTCCCATCGCTACCGGTTCTTACCAGACGGGCGCGGCTACCGCCGTGGTCAGTTCGCTGGTGAACACGCAGTTCCAATATCAGGACGTGGGCGTGAATATTGAGATGACACCGACCGTCCACTATGACCACGACGTGACGCTGAAGATCAAGATCGAGGTCACTTCGCAAAGCGGATCCGTCACCATCAGCGGCGTGACCGAGCCAATCCTGAGCCAGCGCGTTGTAGACCAGGTAATCCGCCTGCGCGAGGGCGAGGCCAGCATCCTGGGCGGCATCCAGGATAAGCAGGATGCGGTGAGCTGGACGGGAATTCCCGGGCTGAGCTCAATTCCGATTCTGAAGTATCTATTTGGTTCGAAAGACCACACCATCTCCGACGATGAATTGGTATTCCTCGTGGTCCCGCACATAGTGCGCACCCAGACCCTGGACAGGACGAATCTTCGTCCGATCGATACCGGAGCCGGCACGGCGGTCGAGTTGCGCCGCATAGCAGTGCCCACCACTCCTGACGGTTCGCCCAGCCCTGCGTCTCCCAGCCCTGCACCTTCAGGCCCCGCGCCCGATCATGCACCCGCACCGGCCGCGCGGCCGACAGTGGGCGTGCTGCCTGGCCAAAGCGCCATGGCGGCTGCTCCGGCGGCGCTGGCGCAAATGAGCGCATCAGCGGATGTGAACGGGCAGACCGCGGCCGCCGCGGTCACCAATCCAGCCCCGGTACCGCCTGGACCGGCAGAGCCAGCGGCATCCTCGGCAAAACCACCGAATGCCGGCGCAGCTGCCGACGCCTCGGCGATCAATGTGCTCTTCAGCCCGCCCGGCGGGCCCATCTCCGTGGGCAAGTCATTTGAGGTCCCGGTCGTGCTGACCGGCGGAAAAGACGTCGATTCGGTTCCCTTGCAGGTACAGTACGATCCGGCCGTCCTGGCTCTGGTGAACGTGAGCAGCGGCGATCTGCTGGGCAAGGATAACCAGGCCGTTGCGCTTGTGCACCGCGACGACGGCCCGGGTTCGATCACCATCAACGCCGCTCGGCCGCCGGGAGTGGCGGGTATCAGTGGCGCGGGCGTGGTTTGTGTGCTCACCTTCCAACCCAAGGTAGCCGGGAACACCTCGCTTACGCTCACCAAGGCGGCGGCCATGAACAGCAACCAGCAGTTTACGCAGGCCAAAGGCTCGCAGGTAACCATCGCGGTGCATTAGACCGCCAGACACATGAGAGCAACCACACCAATCCGGACGCAACGAGATACGAGGTGCAAGCCAGGCCGAAAAAAGGAGAAAGGCCTCACGCTTATCGAGTTGATTGTCACCGTGGCCATTCTCTCCATTCTCGCTTCGGCCGCTGTTCCCGTGACCATGTTCACGGTGAAAAGGGAAAGGGAGCATGAACTCCGCCGCGATCTGTGGGAGATGCGCGACGCCATTGACCACTACAAGGATGCCGCCGACATGCACGCCTTTCAAACCAAGGTGGACAGCCAGAATTATCCGCCCGATTTGGAGACGCTGGTCAACGGAGTCGATGTGCAGGGCAAGAAGGTGAAGTTTTTACGCAAGATTCCCATCGACCCCATGACCGGCAAAGCCGAATGGGGATTGCGCTCCATGCAGGACGATCCGACATCGGATTCATACGGCGGGCAAAGTGTGTTCGACGTGTATTCGAAGTCGCTGGGAACGGGGTTGGATGGGACCAAGTATTCAACTTGGTGACTTATGCCGTGGTCGGCATTTGCGCGCTTCACTTCAAGTTTGCCGAAGTCGCATACTTGAATTGCCAGGGGCACTTGAGGCGCATGGAGTGCCGGCAGGAGAAGCGGGGCTCGGTTTTTGCATCGACAGAGGCATGGGGTTTTTCGCGGTCGAGAGAACAAATGAGGGTTGAAGTGGGCAGAAGCAGAGAACAGGACGCGGGCTTTACGCTGGTCGAGTTGATGATCGTCATGGCCATCATCGGCGTCCTGGCCATGGTGGCTGTGCCCAGCTACATCCAGGCCATTCGCCATGCGCGTGAAGCCGTTCTCAAAGAAGATCTGCACACCCTGCGCGCGGCCATCGACTCCTACACCATGGACAAGCAGAAGGCTCCGCAGTCGCTCGACGACCTGCTCACCGACGGGTACATCAAGTCCATCCCCGAAGACCCCATGACCAAGAGCACCACCACCTGGGTCACCGACACCAGCGATGCCATGCACTCGCTGGATGAAACCGACCCCGGCATAGACGACATTCATTCCGGCTCGGATGAAGTGGGCTCCGACGGGCAACCGTACAATACGTGGTGAGCGCCGGGCGGGTCGCAATCCGCATGCAGGCGCGGAGGCAATCTCATTGGCGATTCCATCGAAAACCAGGTTTCAAAGCCGCAACCGCTTTCCAAGTCTCGAGCGCGTAGCGCTTTCGTTCACGTGCCTGGCCGCGTGCCTGGTTGTTCTTTGCGGCTCCGCATGTGCACAGACCCCGAAGACCATCACCGTTCGCATGCTCGACAGCAAGTCCGGAATCCTCATCGCCTCATCCAGTTTTCTGGTGCGCATGAACCACCTGGAGCCGGTTCACGGCGATTGGGTCCGCCAGAACGACGACGGCACAGGCAAGCTGACGCTGCCCGGCGACGCGGCCGAACTCTCCATCCACGCCACCTACGAGAGCGCCACACTGACCTATGTCAATTGCGACGCCGATAAAGACCGTGGCTCGCCCGAACACGCACCGTCGCCGGACCGCTGGTATCCGGTTGCCCAGATCGTGGCCTCTGGAATCGTCGCGCCGAACAATTGCATCGGGAAGAAGATTCCGGAGAAGCTCCAGGTGATTGCCAATCCAGGAGAGTTCGTCTTCTTTGTGCGGCCCATGACCACGATCGAAAAATTCAGGGAATGATAAGTTCAAGGAATAGTGAGCCTTCCCTTGTCGCTTGATCGCATTCCGCCGGCAGCCTTCAACTTTGCGGTAGAAGTCGAAGCCCTTTACCAGGCCCTGCTTGGTTGTAGCCAAGCGCAGCAAGATGCGGAGCCAGGTCTCGGCGGCAAACTGCTCTACGCGGGAGAGCTGGCCGACCACGGCCGCGCGCTCATGGTTGCGGGCAATATCTCCGGAGCAGCAACGCTCGCCGCCACCGCAGATCCCGGAGCGCAGAAGCAAGCCATTCGCGAGGGAGTGGCCGACTTTCTCGTTACCTCGCTCGACGAGGCCCTGCGCGTTCTCAAAAATGAGATTCGCAAGCGCGAGACGGTTGCCGTCTGCGTCGCCGCTGCCCCGCATTTCATTGAACGGGAAATGCAGGATCGGGGCGTGTTGCCCGACCTTCTGCCACCTCCTACCTGGGTCGCGGCAGCCTTTGGCCAGGGCTCACGGCGCCTTCCAGACGGTGAATTGGAAGACGACCGCGAACTCATTGTCTGGAGCGTTCCCTCATCGCCGGCGCGATGGCTTCCCAAACTGGACGTGTTAGCGTTCGAAAGCTTTTGTGGCCAAGCAGGCCATGCGGCAAACTACGCCGGACGCTGGCTTCGACTCGCCCCGCGTTACCTGGGCAGACTTGCGCAAGGCTTTAGAGTGATGCGGGCAGCGCCCGAAGTTGCACAGGAATTTGTCTCGCGGGTTCAGCGCTCGGTCGCCGACGGTGCGATTGGCGTGGAGGTTGAGATCAGCCTCAAACGGAGCCAACAAGAATTCTCAATTAAGCCGCAAGTGCAGACGGCCTGATAGTTCCCCAGGTCCCGATATTGGCACCCGGAAAAGCAACGGCCCAAACTGTCTATCTTCAGCTCTTCGTTTCGGCCGCAGCTTCGATCCGAGTCCAAAGCTCTTTCATCCCGTAGCCTGTCTTTGCCGAGATGGGAAGAACTTCATCCAGCTCAAGACCCTTTTTCAGGGCCAGCAGACTGCGCGTTCGCTCATTGCCGCTGAGCCGGTCGATCTTTGTAGCCACCACCGCAAACTCCCGTCCCGCCGCACGCAGCCAGTCAATCAGCTGACCGTCGCTCTGCTGTGGCGGCACGTTCGAGTCAACCAGGCAAACGCACAGCTTGAGCGTGGAACGAATAGCGAGATAGGGCTCGATGAACGCCGGCCATCCCGCTGAAATCGACTTCGAAATCTTGGCGTAGCCGTAGCCCGGCAGGTCCGCGAACATGAGCTTGCGCCGCTGGCTTGGATCGAGAAGAGCAAAGAAATTTATCGCCCGCGTGCGGCCAGGAGTGGACGAGACTTTGGCCGACTTCTCGCCAGTGAGCGCATTCAGCAGGCTCGATTTGCCCACATTGGAGCGGCCGAGAAAGGCAATCTCCGGCACGTCCGGAACGGGAAACTGCTCCGCCGCCATGGCCGAAAGTAGAAACTGGGTTGTATAGCGCATAGAAGGTTTGGGAAGGCGAGTAAGCGGGTCGGCAATACCAGGACGCAGACGGTTCAAGCCGTCAATCCTCAGGATACAGGAGCGGGCGTTCGCGCTCTGACTGTGGCGATCACGGCTTTGGCAATCACGGCCTTGGCAGTCACGCCAAGGCCGGTGAAGGCTCAGGCGGAGCCGCAAAGCTCTTCGCGATGCCCGGCAGGCGAAGCCCCAGTGTGGCGCTGCGCAGCACCATGAAGGCCATCAACGCGCACCAGAGCCCATGGTTGCCGAACCAGTGCTCGAGCACAATGGCCAGCCCCAGATACCCCAGGAAGGAGATCAGCATCGAGTTGCGTAAATCGCGGCCATGCGTGGCTCCGATGAAGACGCCGTCCATTTGGAAAGCCCATACGGCAACGGAGGGCATGGCAACCGTCCAGGGTAAGAAGCGCTCCGCAAGCAGACGCACGGGCTCCTGGTTGGTGAATAGGCGGATCAACTCGCTGCCGAAGATCAAATAAATCAACGACAAGAGCAGAGCCACGACGCCAGCGGCAACCGCGGAAGCGCGCAGCACGGCACGATAATCCTGAACGCGGCGCGCGCCGATTGCTTCACCCACCAACGCCTCGGTCGCGTTGGCGAAACCGTCGAGGCCATAGGAAGCGATGAGGTGGAGGTTGAGCAGCAAAGCATTAGCGGCCAGCGTGGCGTCGCCGGCCCGCGCGCCCGAGCGGGTGAACCAGGCGTACGCGGCCACCAGGCACAGTGTGCGCAGAAATATGTCCCGATTCAGCGCGAACAAATGGCGCAGGCTGGGGCCGTGCACCAGTTCCCGCCAGCGAATGCGACCTGACTCCTCATTGCCCGACAGGCTGTCGGTCAACGCACCCGCTTGGCTGGCAATCACCAGACCTGCCACCAGGCCGGCATAGTCGGCAACCATTGTGCCGGTGGCGATTCCGGCTACACCCCAGTGCAGACGCACCACCAGCCACAATGCGACCACCACGTTGACAACATTGATGGTGACTTGGATGGCCAGAGCCGTACGCGCGCGCTGCAGGCCCAGCAACGAACCGAGAATCACATAATTGGCCAACGCCGCGGGAGCCGACCAGATGCGGATATGGCAATAGACCGCAGCGTTCTGCGCCACCAGCGGTCCCGCGCCGAGCAGTGCGATGGAGAGCGAAATGAGCGGTCCGCGCAGGACTAAAATCACCGCTCCGATGGCACCTGCTGTGAGAAGCGCGCGGGCGAAGTGCAGGCTGAGTTCGCGGTGATTCCGGGCGCCATAGGCCTGCGCCACCAGCCCTGTAGTGCCCATTCTCAGGAATGCGAAAGTCCAGAAGACTGAGTTAAAAAAGATTCCGCCCACCGCCACGCCGCCCAGCGCAGCCGGGCCCGGCAGATGGCCACTGAGCACTGTGTCCACCGTTGAAAGCAGCGGCTGGGTAAGGTTGGAGAGGATGAGAGGAATCGCCAGCAGGAAGACCCGCCGGTACCATTTGGCCATCAAGACGATTGTAACGGGGCTGGTTCGCCTCGGTCGTTCACACTTCACCCCGCCGCTGGGTGCCCCAGAGCCTGTCCTGAGCCCGTCGAAGGATCTCGATTCTGAGATCTGGGATTTCGGAGCTCAGAGTTATTGCCTTGCCGGCACGCCGGTTGAAATCTCCGTCGGAGGAGGCACGGAGAGCACGTCACTCTCCTCAGCCAGAGCGATCAACGGGCTCTCCAGAGCCAGCGTGAGCACCTCGTCCATCTGATCGACAAAGTGCAGCTTCATCGCCTTCTTGATGTTGTCCGGCAATTCGGCAATGTCTTTCTCGTTGGCCCGCGGCAGGATGATCTCGAAGATGCCGGCGCGCAAGGCAGCCAGCAGCTTCTCTTTCAATCCGCCAATGGCCAGCACCTTGCCGCGCAGCGTAATCTCGCCGGTCATGGCGATGTCGCGCCGCACAGGAATCTTGGCCAGCGCACTGGCCAGCGCCGTAGCCATGGTGATGCCCGCCGATGGACCGTCTTTCGGAATCGCGCCTTCCGGCACATGGAGATGCAGGTCGACATTGCGATAAAACTCGCGCGTCA
>JBEKVS010000244.1:0-9196 GCA_049513795.1 Occallatibacter sp.
CGCTGGCGGCATAGGCTTTCGGAGGTTTCACCGTGGTCACCAGTGGCATGGCAATGAGCAGCGCAGCGGCCCAGCCCAGCCTGATGAAGAGCTGACGGCGCCCAAGGTTCGCGTCGCCGGTTGTGGGTGGGGTGATTTGCTCCATAAGGCCGTATTCGTCGAGCTTGCGGAGGGCGAACTCGACAACCCGGATGTCGGCGGGCATGGCGGTCTGAGCTGCGACCAGGTTTGCAAGTTGTTCGACGGAGGTGCGGCCATCAGAGTTTTGCCAAACGATGGCGGCGGATTGGTTGAGGCAGAAGGTCTTCTTTGATCCGGGGTCAAAGAGCATCAACTCACCGGCCATCTGTTTTTGAATCAGGCCGGCTGTGTTCTTGCGAGCAGGAAAAGCTTGTGCGGTATTCATGGCCACAGATTGTAAGACCGGCAGCTTGAAATTGAATGTGATAAGCGTTCGAAGAAAGGCCGCGAGTTAGCGTGGGCTGTGCGCACATGGCGAGTGAGCAGGTGAGCGGCGGCATTGGCGGCCGCGGCATTCGTGACTCGCGGGCCGGATTGGCTGGTCGGCGAAAAGAACAAAAGGCCCCCAGCCGAAGCTGGAGGCCTTTGTTGTTGCGGCTGGCTTTTGCGGCGCACCCAGAGGGTATCCGGCGTCTGCCCCACCGCAGGTGGCTAGTACATTCCGTCCATGCCGCCGCCGTGGCCGCCGCCTGCCGGCGCAGCCTTGGGCTCGGGGATCTCGACAACCAGTGCTTCGGTGGTCAGAAGCAGTCCGGCGATCGAGGCTGCGTTCTGCAGCGCGGTGCGGGTCACCTTGGTGGGATCGATGACGCCGGCCTTGACCAGGTCTTCGAACACGCCGGTAGCTGCGTTGTAGCCGTAGTGGGGCTGCTTGGATTCAAGCACCTTGGCCACGACCACCGCGCCCTCTTCGCCGGCATTGGCGACGATCTGGCGCAGGGGCTCTTCGAGCGAACGGCGCACGATCTGCGCACCGATCTTCTCATCGCCTTCGAGCGTCTTGATCAGCGCGTCAACCGCGGGGATGGCGCGAACCAGCGCCACGCCGCCGCCGGGGACGATGCCTTCTTCGACCGCAGCACGGGTTGCGTGCAGCGCATCTTCAACGCGAGCCTTCTTTTCCTTCAGCTCGGTCTCAGTGGCTGCGCCGACCTTGATGATGGCAACGCCGCCAACCAGCTTGGCAAGGCGCTCCTGCAGCTTTTCCTTGTCGTAATCGGAGGTGGTCTTCTCGATCTGCGAACGGATTTCCTTCACGCGGCCCTCGATATCAGAGGACTTGCCTGCGCCGTCCACGATGGTGGTGTTGTCCTTGTCGATGGTGACGCGCTTGGCACGGCCGAGATCTTCGAGCTTGACGCCTTCGAGCTTGATGCCGAGGTCTTCGGTGATGGCCTTGCCGCCGGTGAGGATGGCAATGTCACCCAGAATAGCCTTGCGGCGATCGCCAAAGCCGGGCGCCTTGACGGCGGCCACGTTGAGGGTGCCACGCAGCTTGTTGACCACGAGGGTCGCCAGCGCTTCGCCTTCCACGTCCTCAGCAATGATCAGGAGGGGCTTGCCGCCGCGTGCAACCTGCTCGAGCAGGGGCAGCAGATCCTTCATCGCGCTGATCTTCTTTTCGTAGATCAGGATGTAGGGATCGTCGAGGGCCACTTCCAACCGCTCCGCATCAGTCACGAAGTAGGGGCTGAGGTAGCCGCGGTCAAACTGCATGCCGTCGACCGTTTCGAGACCGGTGTGCATGGTCTTGGACTCTTCAATGGTGATGACGCCGTCCTTGCCCACAACCTTGACGGCATGAGCGATGATGTCGCCGATCTCCTGATCGCCGTTGGCGGAGATGGCTCCGACCTGGGCAACCGAACCCTCGTCAACGGGCTTGGAGAGCGCGCCGAGTGCGCCGCCCTCGGTCCACTTGCCGTCCTTGTCGCGGGTGCCGATGATGGTGACGACAGCCTTGTCGATGCCGCGCTTGAGAGCGGTTGGGTTGGCTCCGGCGGCAACCGTCTTGACGCCTTCCTTGAAGATAGACTGGGCCAGAACGGTGGCAGTCGTGGTGCCGTCGCCGGCAACGTCGGAGGTCTTGGAGGCGACTTCGCGAACGAGCTGCGCGCCGACGTTTTCCAGCGGATCTTTCAGATCGATTTCCTTGGCCACCGTCACGCCGTCCTTGGTGATGGTGGGCGAGCCAAACTTCTTCTCGATTACGACGTTGCGGCCCTTGGGACCGAGCGTCGCCTTGACGGCGTCCGCGAGCGTGTTGACGCCGCGCAGAATCGCCTGACGGGAATCTTCACCGTGCAGAATTTGCTTTGCCATTTTTTTCTCCATTGATCAGTGAACAGTGTTCAGTGATCAGATTCAGGTTTGAAATTTTGAGCCGTAGTTTTTGGCGGAATTCATAGTCAGGATGAACATTCTCGTATGGGTCCGTTTCTGACCGCTGAGCACTGTTCACTGCGCGGATGGCGCGCTTACTTCTTGATGATTCCGAGGACTTCTTCTTCGCGCATGATGAGGAACTCTTCACCGTCGATCTTGATCTCGGTGCCGGAGTATTTGCCGAACAGGACCTTATCGCCCGCCTTCACATCGAGCGGGAAGACCTTGCCTTCGTCATTCGACTTGCCCTTGCCGACGGAGATGACTTCGCCTTCCTGGGGCTTTTCCTTGGCGCTATCGGGAATGATGATTCCACCGCGGACGGTTTCGCCCTCTTCCAGACGGCGGACGAGGATGCGGTCATGGAGTGGCGTGAAAGTGGTTGCTACGGATGTTGATGCCATTGCTTTGCTTCTCCTTCAGGCCCCGACAGGGTTGAGCCCTGTCTGCGGGATGTGAGTGGTTTTCGAGACAAAAACTTCGGAAGCTGCGTTGGGCAGCGCACAGAATGGGAATCCGCGGACTGGTTAAGCAGTTCTGCGAGCCACCTGCTAGCAGTCAAGGCTCCCAATTGCTAACGATAGGGAAGCTGGGGTGAGTTTGTCAAGATGTCAAGGGAAAACATGAGTGTAAATAACTCATAAAAACTGATGACACATTAGGAGTCTCTAATCTAGTCGACAGGTTTTGCCGCATTCCGGGCTGCATCGAAGGTGGGATTGGCGGCCGCAAGGGGAAGAACGAGAATATCGCTGATCGGCCTCCGTTTTGAGCCGACAAGGGTAGAAGGGCCACTTCCGCCTCCACGGCGGCTTCGCTGCATCGCCTTTTTCGGATTTGCGAGGACCCGCATCCCTCCAGTCAGAGATGCTTGAGAAGTCCAATTCTCGAGGATTAGCGGAAGACTGTTGGCTGGGGCGAAGGATTGTGTCTCCGTATCCAGTCACGGTCGCACATGGCCAGGAGTGAAGATGAAGGTCCGCAAAGACGAGAGTGGGCAGGCGGCAGTGTTGATAGCGACGTTTCTCGGCCTGCTGGCTCTTGGCTTCATTGCGCTGGCCGTCGACATGGGATATTTCTTCCATGAAAAGCGGATGGTCCAGGCAGCGGCTGATGCTGCTGCGATGGCCGCGGCGGAAGAGTCTACCTCAGATTCCGCCAATATGCTGGGTGCGGCTCAAGCAGTCGCCAAGCTGAATGGGTTCGACTCCGGAGCCGCTACGAATCCAGCCACCGTCACGGTGCACTCACCTCCCACGACGGGGAATTATGCCGGCGATTCCAGCTATACGGAAGCCATTGTTTCCATGCCGGTCCCGACTCTGATGCTGGGCGCATTCAACCACGGAATGACCGCGATCACGGTGGCGGCCAGAGCGGTGGCAACATCCGGGTCGACTCCGAGTTGCATCATGGGACTCAGCACCGCTGGATATCTCACGTCTTCGGCGCCGAATTATGGATACCCCGGTGTCGATTCATCGGTTTCTGTTGCGGGCGGAGCGTCTCTGACCTCATCGAACTGCGGCGTGTGCGGCAACGGAGCCAGCGGCTACGGTGTATCTGCCGAGGGCGGCGGCACCATCACGGCATATTCGATCAACAGCCCCGGGGGCGACTACGCGGCGAACGGAGGCACAATCAACGCCACCAACGGCGTTACGCAGGGGGGGTGCTCCGATCCGTATGCAGGCAAGCTGACGGCGCCGACATCTGGAGCCTGCATCGATCCGGCATGGATGAAGAACAACACGGCGGGAGGCGCGGCGGAGTCAATTACTGCCGGCACGTATTGCAATTTCAATACCTCGAACGTTTCCACACTGACCCTCGGGGCTGGGACGTACATTATCACGCAGAATTTCAGCACCAACAGCGGATCGACCATCAACGGGACGGGAGTCACATTCTACTTTGCCAACGGGGCCAAGGTTGGCTCGAATTCCACGAACGCAGTTGGCGGCGGAGCAGATGGCGTGGAGAATGGCGCAACTCTCAACCTGACCGCTCCTACTTCGGGAAACCTTAGCGGGATTCTTTTCTGGGATGGCAACTCTTCCAGTTCGACCCCTGACACGTTCACTTTCGGCGGCGGATCCGGTTCAACACTGACCGGCGCTATTTACGCGCCCAACAGCGATCTCCAATTCGGGAATGGGACCAACACGGGAACATTCAGCGGCCTTATTGTGGGCTATACGGTCATGATCCAGGGCGGCTCCACCGTCACGGACAGTGCGACGGCCTCAACAATGGCTTCTCTCGGTATGGGCGGGGCGGGCAAGGTGACGGAGTGAGATCGAAGCGCGATGGGAAACTGAGGCCCGGAATCTTGCGCCTGCTCGACTCGATCCTGCAGCGGTGTAACTGTCTCCGGATTGAGGAAAGAGGAGACGCGCTTGTTGAAACGGCCCTGGTGATCTCTTTCATCCTCTTTCCGATGTTGGTCGGGACCGTGGAATTGGGAAGCATGGTCTACGATTCGATTGAGATAGCGAACGCCGCGCATGCGGGAGCTATGTACGGCATGATGAGTACCACATATGCCGCCAGCACCTCGGGAATTACGACTGCCGCGCAAGGTGAGGCGCCGGAGTTCGGGACCAGTTTAGGAGTATCGACGAGCGTCTATTACGCGTGCTCACTGGCGCTCGGAGGAACCGAGTACGCCACGGCCAGTGCGGCGAATGCGGCATGCACTGGAACATCAAACCACAGCCTGGAATTCGTGAAGGTGTCAACCAGCGCAACCGTTTCACCGCCGATTTTCTGCCCGGGTTTACCAAGCACCTTCACCCTGCGCGGCTTTTCATCCATGGAGGTAGCCCAATAGCCATGCGGGAGGAGATTCAAGATCCGACCGGAGTTGGGCCTGGCGATGTTGGACGAGGCGACGTTGGGCAAGGCTACGTCGGGCCAGAAAGAAGTCGCCGCGCGTGGGGGATCAGTCGAATGTTTTGCCAGGGGAATGCCTCACGCCTGCGGCTGAAGTGGAGTTGGAGACTTGCGGGCGATCAGGAGGGAGGAGCGCTGGTCGAGTTTGCATTGACCGCTCCAATGCTGCTCGCATTCGTCTTTGGCCTCATCGAAGTTTGCATTGCTCTTTATACGCTGCAGTCGCTCTCGGAACTGGCCCGCGAGGGCTCGCGCTATGCCATTGTTCACGGAGCGACCTGTACAACCGGTAGCGGAGCTTCCTGCACGGCATCGGCGTCTGCGATCAACACATTCGTTTCGTCTTCGAACTGGCCCAATATCGGCGGGGGCACGGTCGTTGTGGCAGCGTCGTTCCCAGATGGAAACCAGAACCCGGGCAGCCGCGCGCAGGTCACGGTCACCTACACCATTCCCTTTAAAGTGGCGTTCATTCCCACCAAGCCAATCACCATGTCGAGCACATCGGTGATGTACATAATCCAGTGAGAATCGTCTTGAATCATTAAGCTAATTAGAACAAGTCGAAAGTTTTTCGTACAAGAGGGCGGTGCAACCTGACCCAAACAATCGGGAAAGGCCGGCAGCGGCTCAAGTCCTATCGCGTTATCTGCAGGTCCTGCTTCCCGCGAATGTCTGACGAGGAACCCCCGATCAGCAACTCTATGCCTCCGGACTTCACCTCGAGTCGTTGTGCGGTGTCGTCCCATGCTGAAAGTAAGGATGCCTTGATCGGGAGAGTGACAGTTTGCATTTCTCCGGGCGCAAGCGTCAGCCGTTTGAAACCTTTCAACTGTTCTTTCGGGTCGCCGAGCCCAACGGGCACGCGATGCGCGTATAGCTGCACAATTTCATCGCCGGTCCTGGTCCCCGTGTTCTGAATGTCCACCGAGATCGTTGTATCCCCGGTTGTGGAAATCGACGGCGCGTGTACCTTGAAGTTCGAGTACTTGAAAGCTGTGTAGCTGAGGCCATAGCCGAACGAGTAGAGCGGCTCGTCTTTGAAGTACATGTAGGTTCGACCATGACGGATATCGTAGTCATCCATGGGCGGCAGTTGGGCGAGAGACTTGGGCCAGGTCTGATTCAGGCGCCCGGCCGGATTGTAATCACCGAACAGTACATCGGCGATGGCATTGCCCTCCTCCTGCGAAGCGTGACCTGTGTGCAGAATGGCTGGGACGTGAGACTGAGTCCACTCAATGGCATAGGGAAAGCTCGAAACCAGCACCACAACTGTTTTGGGATTCGCGGCATAGATTCTTTGAATCAGGCCTTCCTGTGAAAGATTGATCGATTCCCGATCTCGGCCTTCGCGTCCTTCCGTTACGTCAGCGCAGGGCTTTGTTGAAGTGTCCGTGTTGAACAGTTGGCCGCTGAACTTGTCGCCGCAGACTGGATGGTTGCCGACCACCACAATGGCAATCTCCGACTCATGCGCAGCCTTCGCCGCGGCTTCCATGTCGCTTCCGTCCGCGTAATTCACGATGGTGGCCCGATCGACTTTGCTCTTGATTCCTTCAAGGGGAGTTACTGAATAAGGATATTTTCCGGCGTACATGTCCAGAAGATCATCGTTGGCGCGCGGACCGATGACGGCAACCGATTTCAGATGGCTGCGATCGAGGGGTAGCAAGTTATCGGCGTTCTTCAGCAGCACAATGGACTCTCGCGCAGCGACGAGCGCGAGAGCCTTGTGCTTGGGTGTATTCCATGGCTCTGCTTCACCCAGCGTTCCTATCTTTGCGTACGGGTTGCTATTCGGTGAATCGAGCAGTCCGAGGCGAATTACGGTGCGGAACTTGCCGCGCAGCGCAGCATCGAGGTCGGCCTCGGTCAGCAGCTTGGCGTCGATTGCCTTCTGCAGACGGAATGGCAGGTCGGGGAGAAACGTCAGTAACTGCGAGACGCCGGCTTTGACCGTGTCGGCCAAGGCTGTCTGCTGATCCGCGACATATTTGTGGCCAGTTACAAGTTGCTCAACGGCGGTCGCATCCGAGGAGATGATGCCATCGGCGCCCCATTGCTTGACGACAATATTCTTGATCACCGGGTTTACCGTCATTGGAACGTGATTCCACGCGTTGTAGGAGGCCATCAACGACGTCGCGCCGCCATCCTCGATCGCCATGCGGAAAGGCGCCGAATAGTAATCCCAGAAAAGCGCGGTGTCGTAATTCGAACTGGAATGGCCGCGCGTGGTTTCGTTGCTGTTGGAAAGGAAGTGCTTGAGCAGAGAGGCAGCAGCCCACTGATTTGGCGTGTCCCCCTGCAGCCCATGAGCGAATGCGGCTGACATGGTTCCAACGAAAAAAGGATCCTCGCCATAACTCTCGTTGTTTCTGCCCCAGCGCGGATCGCGCGCAAGATCGGCGTTTGGGCCCCACACAACGAGCGCAGGATGCTTGTATTCTGGGTTCTGGGTAATATAGCGAGCCTCATTGGCCTCGACAGCGGCGACTTTGCGAATCAACTCCGGATCCCAGCTTGAGGCCAGGCCGATGACCTCAGGAAAGGTGGTTGTCGTGATGCTCTTGCCCCCAAAGCCGCCGCCTTGCACCAGTCCGTGCAGGCCTTCTGAGGACCCAGCGTCGGGAATGCCCAGACGCGGAACCGCGGTGCTGGTAGCAAAACTGGCTTCCTTCTCCTGCAGCGTCATGAGCGAGAGAATGTTCGTGACCCGATCTTCAAGCGGGATTTTCGGATTCTGGAAAGGATAGGCTTCCTGCGCATGCAATATCGGCGCAAGCGTCATCGTGATTGCCGTTATCAGGGTCCACTTCGTGCATGCGTTCATTAGGTCTCCCTTTGTGAAGTTGCAACTAGATGTAATCAACGCCGACGGAGGGTTCTGCAGCCGGCGGTGCTATGGAAATACCCACTATAGCTATCCGAGACACGGCAATCAAATTGGCGAGCCGTTGCCAGGAGTCTCGATCGATGAGTCATTTTCTGCTCGGTTGACGCCCACTCAAGTGAGTCGTAACCAATCCTGACCCAATGCGCACATGTTTCGCTGCCATGGCTGGCGGAATCGCAGGTTGATTCGCCGCGACGACAGGCCGCATGGCCAGGGCAAAGCAGGCTTCGGAGGCGGCTTCAGATCAAGGAGGCTGTGCCATGAACCATCTCTCAGTTACAAAAATCGGGCAATTCTGCCTTGCGTTCTCCCTTACCATTGCTACCGGATTCGTTGGACTGCAAGCTCAGGTCTCGACGGATTCGAATCCATCGGCGACGAATGTGCCCGATAAAGCTCTAGACCCGGCGGAAGCCCAGGCACGGCAGGCCTGGCGCCAAACCATGCACACTCTGCCCACACCTGCGGCCGGCTGTTTCCATGCCACGTTCCCTGATACTCAATGGGAAGAGGTGGGATGCGAAGAGCCGTCAGGGTACCGGTCCGGGCTGCCCATGGGCGTTAACCAGCTCACAGCCGGCAACGGCCGTGACTATGTCGCCCAAGCTCCCACAGGGCACTATTTCAGCTCTGTGCTCGGCGGCTTTCCGGAAACGAAGGACGTGAAATCGGAAAAAACCATCGGCGTCGCTGCCTATCATGATGGCGGCGTTCTCGGGCCCAACGAATACACACTGCAGCTGAATACGAACTTCTACAAAAACTCCGCAGCATGCGACGGCTACTCGTGGTGCCTGTCATGGCAACAGTACATAGTGACCTCGAATTACGGTCCCCTCACTGGGGGGCCAACCGGCAATAGCGCGGTGTTTATTGAATCCTGGCTGCTCAACTACGGTGTACACGACGGGTACAATATCTGCCCGGCAGGATGGCTTGACGGCGGCGCGGATTGGAGGGGACAGGGGGACGACTGCGTCCAGAATTCCCCAACTG
>JBEKVS010000245.1:0-9135 GCA_049513795.1 Occallatibacter sp.
TTTACCTCGGGAAGGATCTTCAACTTTCGCTGGTCGAAAGATGGATGGCTGGCGCTGGCACGAGGCACAGTGTCGGCGGATGCTGTTCTGATCAGGGATCCTCGGGATGGACATTAGGGCAGACAGCAGCGCGGGTCGTTTCCAAATCATTCGCTGCCATGAGTCCCTCCCCTGTCGCCGCGTGATGTGGATGTGGACGCGGCTAGGCTCCATCCCGCGATAAGGCTGGTCGTTCAATAAGGCGAGTCGTTCCGGCGATTCTGCTTCTTTTCGATCCGTTTTCCAGCCTGCAGAGAGAAGGGGAACGCATTGCAGGTCCCAAAAAGCGAGACGCCTCGCCGTGGGGTTACGTTCCCACGCGCGAGGCGCCTCGTACTACGCGCTTCAGTCACCCTATCTGGAGCGAGATGCTCGGCGGGCGTCCTCTTCCTTTGCATGAACGCCCGTTCCGATGATCAGTGTTTCACCTCCAGAGATACGGTTTTGGTGACCGTGTTCTCGTCGGCTGATTTCGTCGGAGTGAATACCACTTTCACTGTCGCTGTCGAAGAGGTGATCTTTGTCCCCAGGGCAGGGGTGTAAACAAACTTCCCAGGAACGTTGGCGGTTGCGTCGAGTTGAGCGCTGGTTAACTTGGTGTCGATTTGAATCGGCGCCGGATTCCATTGAACAACCGGTGTCGCCTTCTCCACTTCAATTTTGACCTCTTTGAGTACCGTCGGCTCCGCGGTATCGGCGGGTGTGAAGGTCGCATCGAGAGTGTGCTGGCCAGCTGCAAGCACGGTTCCGGCGGGTGGGTTATAGACAAAGCTTCCCGCTACGTTGGCCGTGGCATCGAGCTGCGTAGTGCTCAGACCCGTGCCGTAGACGATGGGCGCGGGCGTGGGCCAGACAACAGAAACCCCTCCCGGGCCGCTGGAGATGACCAGGTTGACCGGTGTTCCGCCATTCTCCGCGGTTCCCGGCGCCGGGCTCTGGCTGATTACGTGATTGACGGCTACCACGCTGGTTTGCGTGGTCACCGTCCCCACCGACAGGCCAATGCCGGTGATAGCGCTGCTCGCCGCCGTCTCCGCTTCTCCCACCACATCGGGTACATCGACCCCGGTGGAGATGACCAGGCAGATAGCCTTACCGGGAGCCACGGGCGTGTTGGCCGCCGGAGTCTCACTGATCACATCGCCGATGGGCACGGTGCTGCTTGAGGCCGTGGTCACCTTTCCCACATCGAGGCCATCACTTGTAATCGCCGACTCCGCGGCTGATTCCGAATCTCCCACCACGTTCGGCACGGCGATGTTGACCACCAGCCCCGTCAATGTGCCGCCGCTGCCGGCATAGTTGGTGTCTCCGGAATAGGTCGCCGTGACAGTGTCAGTACCCGCTGGAAGCGACGATGTCGTGCAGGTAGCCACGCCTCCGGTAACGGTCGAGGACGAGCAGCCGGTATTCGTGCTCCAGTTGACACTGCCCGTTTCGGTATCTCCAATATTCGGCGTGATGGTGGCCGTCAGGGTTACCGATTGACCTGCGATGGCGGGGCTGGGATCCGCCCCGACCCCGGTTGAGGTCACCACCGCATTCCAGTTCTGGATCATGTTGTAGGCGTTAACCGAGCCCAGGCCGGTGCCGAAGTCCCAACCCGCCCCGGTTTCGTAGGCATTCTCCTGGGTGGAGTTGGACAGGGATGAGATACCGTAGACCGGAGCGCTCGATGTTCCGCCGGAGCCATAGCAGTTGAAGGTGCCTACGAGCGACCCTCTGCTGTAGCGAGCGCTGCATGCCGAGGTGATGTCGCCGAGGGTTATGTCGTTGAATACGCATGTGCTCCCGATGCCCGCGCCCAGCAACGAGTTGCAGGCAGAGAGGCCGGCCGAGGAGCCGTATTCGAGCGCGCCCAACTGGTAGTAGCGGGGGTTGGGGTTGCCCACGCCTGTTGTATTGCCCGTGGCCTCGTTGATGAGGGCCTGAATGCCGGCCATGATGGGCGATGAGAACGAGGTGCCGCCGCCGCCAGCCCAGTTGTCGGGCGTTCCGGTGCAGCCGTTCGCAGCGGGTGGTATGGCGTCCGCAGGATCTGAGTCGCAAGAGGGGTAGTAGTGGCCCCACTGGCCGTTGGAGGCCATGAGCGCAAGGTCGGGAGTGTCGCGCACCCCATCTGCCGGAACACCCGGGGCGACTTGCCAGACAGGCTTGGAGTAGCCCGCGCAGGTTCCGCTCGCAACGCCCGAGGTTGAGGCCGTGCCCGTGGCGCAATTGCTGGGGCCGCCGCTGCCACCGTAGGAATCGTAGATTTCGGCTGTGCTTTGGCCCGCGACGTTGCAAAGGGCAGCGGCCGTCGTCGAATTGAAGGTATCGAACAAAGCGCTGGTGCAGGAATTGGTCCAGGTCGTCTCGGGAAGATAAGAGAGCAGCGAGCCGTAAGCGGCGGTGTTCGTGGAGCTCCAATAGGTGCTCTGCTGAACTGGCGGGTTTCCTTCCTGAGCCAGGTACGCGTCGGCAAAATCGGTGCCGCCTACGGAAACGTTGTAGATAGACGACATCCAACCACTGACGTTGATGCCGCGGGTGGCGGAGTAATCTCCGCCATCGGAGGAAGCCGCCAGCTCGTCGCCCGAGGAGACGAACACGGAGATGCCTTGCGCCGCCGACTGCTGGAGGGCGGTCTTGAACGCCAAATTGCCAGCGGCGCCGTCGTCGGGCTCGGACTCGCCGTAGCTCATGCTGAGGACTTGCGGGTAGGGTGGAGCGCCATTATTAATGTTTTCGATTGCGATCAGTCCGCCGAACGCCGAGACTGAACGGCCCCCGGTGCACGAGGCCAGCACGATAGTGGCGTCGGGCGCGGCAGCGCTTGCCCACTGCGCATCGAGAATGGCTTCATCTTCATCCCCGTTTACTCCGGGGTTGGAGCAGGCAGCGCCGCCTGTTGCAGGTTGTGCCGGGTGGACTTGGGTGAACGAACCATTCGTGTAGCCCGTCAGGCCGAAGGTGCTGCGGAAGGTATCCCAGTCGGCTGTGTCGTAGACATTGGTGTCTTCGACCACGACGATCGTCTGCCCGGTTCCCGTGTACCCAGCCGCGAACACCGGGTTCAGGTTGTAGAGTGTGGCCAGATCGGCCGGCGCAACCAGGTACGGCCACTGCGAGCCGCCGGTGGTGTACTGCTTGCGCTTCTTCAGCATCTTATGCGGCTGGAAATCGTTCAGCGAGTAAATTCCGCCGATCGCCGGAGCCAGGGCGGCTGGAACCCTGGGGTCGCTCATATTGGCGATATGCTTCTCGCCGCGAACCTCCAGATTGTGAATCTCGGTATGAAATGCGTTCTTGAGCTGACCCGCGTTACCGGAAAACTCAATCGTCATGCCGTTGGTGAAGACCGAGTCGACCTGAAAGCCCTTGTTCTTGAGCCAGTTCGACACCGCCTCAACGTCTTTCTGCGCCAAACCGAAGCGGTCACCGAACTCGGCCGCCGTCAGCCACTTGTGATAGTTCGGCGAACCCTTGCGCTGCTGGTCCTGAATGAGCGTATCAAGCTCCTTCTCCAGCTCTGGCGGACGCTGCAGGAACAGCTGCAGGTGGTCCAGCGGCAGGCTATCGGCGACGGCGCCCTTGTCATTGGCAGGAATGGCCTCCGGCCGCGTGTTTCCATAGAGAGTCGCGAGCTTGCTCTCGTCAACGGGCTGCACCACCAGCGCACGGCTGTTCTTCCCTCCGCTATACGACTGCGCTTGGCTTTTGACGGCCGTCGTCGACCCGACTGCGAGGATCGCGATTGCGATCAGGTTGCGCTTCCACGTCGCCCCTGTGGACACGGAGCGAGTTGGAAATCCGTGCGCCTGTGAAGGGCGCACCCGCAGAAAGGACAACAGACGCTGGACGCTGGCGATGTACGGCATAGTGGGATCCTCTTTTGGAGAAAAGTGTCCTGGAACCTGAAATCAGGGGACAAAGTGCGTAGCGATCTTTCGGTGCGGAGCGGGGAACTCCACGCCATCGTTTAGATAGTGCCCGCGAAACTCGCTTGGATTCGAGAACGATCGTCAGAGTCCAGGCGAATCTGCCACGTAACTTTAACCCTAGGTCTGAGAGGCTATCGCGGCATGGTTGAAGATGTCAACGAATTCCGCTGATCGGGCTCGAATCCTGTCAGGGTGCGTATTGAGGGCAGTAAGGTAGTTCTTTCGGCTGGCTGGCAATCATCTTGCGTGAAAAACCCATTACCGGCTCATTCCGCATTTTCCAGGAATTGCCGCCTCCGGTCATATCGTCTTCTGAGCCTGCCCGCTGGGATTTGCGCTTTGGGTACACCTCTTGCAAATACAACCAAAGTTATCCAGAATATCGGCGACCAAGATAGCCCGGCCAGCTCCGAACCAGATAGAATTCTGGTTGCGGCAGTCCTCAATCGCTCTCGACACTGTGAATTGCGGGAGGGTCAACCCATGATGAGTTCCAGTAAATCCGTCCGCTGTGCCAACCAGAACTGCGAAACCCAATGCGGAACTGACCTCGACCTCGACGACGGCGTCATCGTCGACGACCGGAGCGGCGATGTGTTCTGCTCTCAAGACTGTTACGACGCGTCCCATCCCGTTTACTGCGCCGACTGCGGCGACGAGAAGGTCGGCAAAGAAGGCGACCGCTGCACCTATTGCACCATCACCGCGGAGCAGGGCGAAGACGCGGCCTATGCCTGGTACTTGTCGCAGCACCCCGAACTCGGCCGCAAGCCGGTGGCTTCGGTTCCCGCTCCCGCGCCCCGCGCAATCGTAGGCAGAACGTCTTATAGATAGAGCGGCAGCATCGTCGATTTCCAATCGGGAGTTATCTTGGAATCCTATTGAACCTCGGAATCCTATTGAAATAGGAAGCGCCATGCTCGAACCCAAGGCATTCTCCGATTTATCGAACATGGATGCGCCGGTTCGAGGATACTTGCATCCTTCTGCGCATCCCGATGCGGATTGCCTGATCCTCACGCACAGTGCCGGAGCAAATTGCACAGCCCCGCTGCTGAGGGCGCTGGCTGATGCGTTCAACTCAGCGGGCTGGATGGTGCTTCGCTGTGATCTGCCCTTTCGGCAGTCTCGCCCTCATGGGCCGCCGCCGCGCGGAAGTGCGGAGCGCGACCAGGCTGGATTGCGTGCGGCCGTTGCTGCGATGCGCCGATTGACGGCCGGCCGGGTTTTCCTGGGCGGTCATTCGTACGGAGGAAGACAAGCGTCCATGCTTGCCGCGGCCGAGTCGCATTTGGTTGAGGCGCTTCTGCTGCTCTCCTATCCTCTCCATCCGCCCAAAAAACCTGCCGAGCTGCGCACCCAGCACTTTCCATCGCTCCAGGTTCCGGCCATGTTCGTGCACGGCGCACGCGACGGATTCGCTACCATGGCAGAGATGCAATCGGCGTTGAGCCTGATCCCGGCGCGAACTGACATGGTGTCAATAAATGGCGCGGGCCATGAATTACTCACCAAGAGCAACCGGGAGTCACTGATCGAACAGGTCACGTCCAGATTCATTTCAAGTTTCGCAATCCTCACACAAGCTAAGACCGATGCCTCCACGCAATAAAACCAGCTCCGACCCGGCAGCGAGAGTAGATCAACAGCTTGCGCGTTATCGCGAGATGCGCGATTTTCATGTCACCGCGGAACCGCGAGGCGGCGAGAGGAGCCTATCGTCAAAGACAGCGCAGGCCTTGCCTTTTGTGGTTCAGAAGCACGCCGCGCGACAACTTCACTACGATTTTCGGCTGGGCTGGAATGGAGTGCTCAAGAGCTGGGCCGTCGCCAAGGGCCCGAGTTACTTTCCCGGAGACAAGCGACTCGCGGTTGAAGTCGAAGATCATCCCATGGAATACGGCGGCTTCGAAGGCACCATCCCCAAGGGCCAATACGGCGGCGGCACCGTGATGATCTGGGATTACGGCGAATGGAAGGGGCTGGGCGACGTCGATCGTGAACTGGAAAAGGGAAACCTCAAGCTGGAGCTGAAAGGCGCCAAGCTGCGCGGCAAGTGGGCGCTGGTGCGCATGAAGAACAACCGCGACCGCTCCGACAAGCCCGTCTGGCTCCTCATCAAGGAGCATGACGAATGGGCCCAGCCCGAAGGCGCGCCGGCAATCACGGATGAAGCTCCGAATAGCGCCGTGACGCAAAGAACCATGGAGCAGATCGCCGCATCTGCTGACCATGTCTGGGATTCCAAGCAGGGCTTTCTGGTCAGCAACGCTGCGCGTGAGCCGCGGTCCGCAGCCGCGACTCCCAAAGCCGATGCCGCTCAGCGAAAGAAGCTCGAACGCCTTCTAAGCAAGGCCCCACGCGAAGCAACTCCGGGCTTCATTCCGCCGCAACTCGCACAGCAGGGACGCAAGGCCCCATCGGGCGATGACTGGATTCACGAGTTAAAGCTCGATGGATACCGCATACAGATTCGCGTGGTGGAAGGAAAGAATGGCGCGAGCGATACACCTAAAGTAGAGCTGTTCACGCGCACCGGTTTGGACTGGACCCACCGCATGCGGAGCCTTGCACAAGCCGCCGCCGAATTGAAAGTCGAGTCCTGCATCCTCGATGGAGAGTACGTTGCACTGGACCATGAAGGGCGAAGCAACTTCTCGAGCCTTCAGGCAGCCTTCCAGAATGGCGGCAAGAAAGACGGCCTGGTCTACTTTGCATTTGATCTGCTTCACCTCAACGGACACAATATTCGCAATCTTCCACTTTCAGAGCGCAAGGCCATTCTTGCCGAGTTGCTCTCGCACGCTGAAGCAGGATCTGCGCTGCGTGTAAGCGAGCACATCGAAGGCAGAGGGCCCGAAGTCTTCGCCAAGGCATGCGAGCTCGGCACCGAGGGCGTGGTATCCAAACTCGCTTCTGCGCCCTACTCCTCGGGCCGCAGCAACGCCTGGATCAAAATGAAATGCGCCTTGCAGCAGGAGTTCGTGATTGGAGGGTTCACCGCTCCCGAGCGAGGCGTGCGCGGAATCGGCGCCCTTTTGCTTGGCTACTATGAAGGCGCAAAGCTTCGCTACGCGGGCCGCGTGGGAACTGGCTTCTCGGACCAGACCCATCGCGAACTGCGTGACCGCCTCGATCCCCTGATGCAGAAGACCACCCCATTTGAAAAGCTTCCCGCAGACGCTAGAGGGAAGGTTTCGTGGGTCAAGCCGGAGTTAGTCGCGCAAGTTAGTTTCTCCGCCTGGACCAACGACAATCTTATTCGCCAATCGTCATTCCGTGGTCTTCGTGAAGACAGAATCCCGCACGAAGTTACCCGGGAAGGGCCGGAAGCAAAAGATGATTGCTCCGATTGTCCGCCTGCGTCGCCAGATCCGTCCGCAGCTTCCGATGCGAAGAGCAAGACGGCCAGGCCCAGCCTGACCAGACCCGCCCTGACCAAGCTCGATCTAAATGGCGTGCGCATTACGCATCCCGGGAAAGTCATTGACGCCGAGAGTGGAGTTACCAAGCAGCAAGTTGCTGAATATTACTCGGCCGTCGCCGAACATCTCTTGCCACATATCGCCGACCGGCCGCTCAGCGTGGTCCGTTGTCCAGACGGCGTCGGTAAGTCGTGCTTTTTTCAAAAGCACGTCAGCGCGGGTTTGCCCGCTGGAGTCGGAAAGATTTCGATCCCGAATCGAAAGACAGGAAAGGTGGAAGAGTTTCTGACCGTGAACACAGCCGCAGGCTTGCTCGGCCTCGCGCAACTTGGAGTTCTCGAAATCCATCCCTGGGGTTCGAAAAATAACTCGTACGAAAAAGCCGACCGCATTATCTTCGATCTTGACCCCGACGAAAGTGTTCCGTGGAACAAGCTGGCCGCGGCCGCCGAGGAGCTGCGCTCCCGCCTCAAGCAACTCGGCCTCACCAGCTACGTGAAAAGCACCGGCGGCAAGGGGCTGCATGTGGTGGTGCCCATCCAGCCAAAGTACGAGTGGCCGATCATCAAGCAGTTCTCTTACGCGGTCGTTCTTCAAATGGAGAAGTCGAATCCGGCGCTCTATCTCACCAAGATGTCCAAGGCTGCGCGCACCAACAAAATCTATCTCGACTATCTGCGCAATGACCGGGAAGCAACGGCCATCGCGGCCTTCTCGACGCGCGCGCGTCCCGATGTCCCCGTCGCCGTCCCTTTGGAGTGGAAGGAATTGCAATCCGTCGCTCGGCCCAGATTCCTTGTCTCGAACTTCGCCAGTTGGAAAAGCCGGCTGCGCCACGATCCGTGGCTGCATTTGGACGCATCCAAACAGACTCTGGACGCGAAAATGCTGCGTGCCTTAGGAGTCAAGATAGATTGATCGATGTAACTTCGGCCAGCAAGAATCCGGCGATAACTCAGCCAGGCGAAGATAGGGAGAAGGAACGAAATGTGTAGACGATTCTGCTTCACTCCTGGTGCATAATGAGGTAAACTCCTCAATCTACGGTATCGATTCGGCGCGGGGCCGAATAACTCGAAGGGGGTCGCATGGCACGTCCCTATTGGACCGGGAATCTACAAGTATCGCTGGTGTCTTTCGGTGTGAGCCTGTATGTGGCCACCGAGAGCAAAAACCAGATCAGCTTTCACCAGATCAGCCGTAGAACCGGCGAGCGCATCCGCCACCAGAAGGTGCTCGAGAGCGCGGTCGAGAACAATGAAGCGACCACCGCGGTAGAGAAGGACGAGATCGTCAAGGGTTACGAATATAAGAAAGGCCAATACGTCATTATCGAGCCTGCCGAGTTAGAGAATCTCCGCGTTCCCTCCAAACATACAATCTCTGTTTCGCAGTTCGTGCCCGTGAGTGAGCTGAACCCGGAATATGTCGAGAAGCCCTATTTCGTCGTTCCCGAAAACGACTCTCAAACCGAGGCCTTCACCACCGTGCGGCAGGCACTCGTGAATACAGGCAAGGCGGCCATCGGGAAAGTTGCGTTCGCCGGGCGCGAGAACATTGTTGCCGTGATGCCGGCACCGAATGACGATCGCGGCCTGATGGCCTACACCATGCGCTTCTCGAACGAGCTGCGGAACCAGAATGATTACTTCCGCGACATCAAGCCGGCAGCGATCAACGCCGACTCTCTCGAACTGGCTGAGACTCTAATCAAAAAGATGTCCGCCAAGCTGGATATGAGCAAGTTT
>JBEKVS010000246.1:0-9117 GCA_049513795.1 Occallatibacter sp.
CCGTGGTAGGTTTACAAACCCTGCACCCCCTTTTTGGAGGTAATCAGATCTCAGAGCCTCCAACGCGGGACGGGGCGACAGAATCCACAGAGATTTGGCACGCCATCCTTGTCTGTACCCAGGCGTCGAGATAATCGCCGCAGGGGCCGGCATTTCGGAGTTTGCACCATCATGCATTTCGACAAATTGCGAGGCCGTGTAAGCCCTGCAGATGTCGACAAACCGTAAAACGAAGTGAAACCCATATGCAGTTGAACGAAATGACAATTCAAATGCAGTGCACTACTGCTGCTACAACGAGTCGAACATGAACAACGCACTTGGTGGACGGTCTTGGCAGTTGCTTATATTTATGATGCTTCTTACTGGGTCGGCCATCGGCCAGTCTACAGGAGTTCTCTATCCCGGCTGGGGCACCACGCTGAATGGCAACGCCGTGTACTTCAGCGTTCTGCTCCGTGAGGCCTCCCAAGTCCAAACTTTCGCTGAATCGAGCACCATTACATTTGGGGGTGCGGAACTGGACTTGGCTCCGAACTCAACCCTAGTCATTGGTGACCCATTTGTTCTGAGCTGCGGAACGATTCTCGTTCGAGCGGGCGCGGCTGAGATCAGCAACGGGGAAAAATCTGCCAGCTTCGCCGTCGGAGAATCAGTGCACTCTGACACCCCCCAATGCAGCGATCCGCCGCCAGACGCCCCGAGCGCAGTGCGGAGCGACCAACCTACTGAATCAAACAGATGGTCGAAGCATAAATCGAGCGTCGCACCAGCGGCTGCCGTCGGTGGTCTGTATTTCGATGCAAACGTGGCGAACTGGCGGTTCGTCACCGTAAACGGCGTGATGTTCGGTTCCTCCGTTGCCGCGGCTGAATTGACTCAAAGGTGTTTGCTTTCAGGAGCATGCACCGATGTACCGAATGCCTTCCATAGCCGCGCGGCCATGTACGGTGCGGGACTGCCCGCTGAGGCGGGTGTGGCGTATCTCGGTTACTACCTCAAAAGCAAGGGCTACCCCTGGTGGTTTGCACCCGCGATTGTCGTCACCGTGGGCGATATCGTTGTATCGACCCACGCTGCCCATTACTCGCACTGAACGATCCCACGATGGTGTCCGTTGTCTCTACATCAAGCGGGTTCGCGGAGGAGTTACTTGGATTGCAACGAGTGTGACGTACAACTTGGACCACCTTTCATCACTATTCTGCATGTTCGGGGCTTCCGCTCCAAGAGAGAGTAAATAGCACCAGTTGTCGCTGCGATTTGCAATTGCGTTGAGCATCATGACTGGAACAATAAGCGTGGTTTCATTTCTATGACTAAGGAAATAATGAAGGTTCCCGTTGTGATTTCGACGGCATCGTCCTTGCTCGACACTGGCGGTAGCAGGTCGGACGCCCTGACGCTCCATGAAATTGTGCGCGTGCTGAGAAAGCACGCCCTATTGATTGTCGTTTGCATTCTGCTTTCCGCTGTTTGCTCCTTTGTTTATTTGTCAATGGTCACACCCCTGTACGAGAGTGTCGGCAGCATCGAGATCGATCCAAACCGGTCAAGCATGCTAGGCCTGGCGGACATGCTGAAGATGGACGATGACACGACGACAACCCTTAAGACCGAGGTCGAAGTTCTGCGAAGCAATGCGGTAGCTGTCGAGGTACTCCGAAATCTTGATTCGGAGCAACTTCGAGAGTTGAGCGGCGGTGAGATTAAGTCAGACATGCTGAATCATCATGAGGACAGCATGGATCCTAAGATTCGCGCGAGCTTCTTCAGGTCATTCGAAGGCAGCATGACGATCGAGGTAGTGCCGGAGACGAGAATCATCAAGGTGCGCTTCCGTCATCATGACGCGAAGCTCTGCGCGATCATAGTAAATAAGCTGCTGGAGTCCTACATGCAGCGGAACCTTTCCAGTCGTTATACATCCGCCAAGATGGTTTCCGACTGGCTCGGCAAGCAGATGGATGACATCCGCGCCACATCGGATGGCGCGCAAGGGAAACTGGTTGATTTTCAGCAGCGAAACGGTCTAGTCGGAGTGGACGATTCGGACAACATTGTGACCGAAAAACTTAAGATCCTGAATGAGCAATTAACGGAGGCCGAAGCCGATCGTATTGTTAAGGAAGTCCGTTACCACGTTGCTAGTTCTGGCAATCCAGACTTGATCAGCAATATTGTGCCCACGACTGAGCTCACGGTTCTTCGAACGCAACAGGCCGGACTGCAAGGGCAAATCGCCGAAGTGAGCTCGAAGTTTGGTCCGAACTACCCAAAACTCGGTGACTTACAAGTACAACTCGTGCAGGTTAATGGTCTGGTGGCCACGCAGATCGCCACCATTACGGCGCGATTGGAAGAGGATCTCCAAACCGCACAAGCCACAGAGCGCGGCATGCGCGCGCAATTTGAGAAGCAGAAGCAGGAAACTCTGAAGCTGACTCGCGCTGCGGGCGAATACTACACTCTAAAGCATGATGTTGAGTCGAGCCAGGGCCTTTACGATCTACTGCAGATCAAGCTGAAAGAAGCTGGCATCACCGCCGGACTGAGTTCCGTCGATGAGTTGGTGTTGGACCAAGCCACTACCCCGGCATGGCCCGCGTGGCCGAAGAAAATGCAGACGGCGCTGCTCAGCGTTATGCTCGGGCTGGTAGTGGGTATCGTTATAACCTTCGTGGCGGAGTCGCTGGACCACACTCTCTACACCATTGAAGATCTGGAAAACTCTTGCGCCGCGCCCCTCATTGCAATTATTCCAAAATTCCAAGGCGCCTTGGCCAGGGCGCGCCAAAAGCTGCCCGGTGAAAAGGGTATCGATGGTTTCTTCAATCCGATGCTGTCGGATTCGCCCGAGGCCGAAGCTTTCCGCAGCATGTGTAGCTCGGTGTTGTTCAGTTCGCTCGATGCTCCCTTTCGCAGCCTCCTTGTGACAAGCCCTCAGCCTGCCGACGGGAAGTCTTCGATCGCCACCAATTTCGCCATCACTATGGCGCAACGACATTCCCGTGTACTCCTGGTCGATGCCGACCTTCGTCGTCCGACGCTGCATCGTTCTTTCAAAGTGCGGCAGACGCCCGGCTTAAGTTCACTGCTACTCGGGGATAGCTCGGAGGAGGAAGCGATCCTTTCTCCACTGCCAGAGGTTCCTACGCTCTTCTTCCTGCCAGCCGGTCCCCTACCGCCGTATTCCGCGGAGACCCTCGGGACGCAGAGGCTGCGCGATTTGGTGGAAACGTGGAAATCCAAATACGACCTCGTAATTTTTGACTCGTCTCCTATCCTCAGCGTCGCTGAGGTCTCCTTGCTGGCCCGAACGGTGGCAGCCGTAATTCTTGTTACACGTTCCGGACAAACTCCGAGGAAATCTTTGCGGCGCGCAATTAGCGTACTCAGTCAGGCCAAGGCGACGATTCTGGGGGTTGTGCTGAACTCGGTCACTGCCACCAATGGTTATTACTATTCATACTACGGAAGTTTGGAGAGCCAGGCCGCCAATGATTAAGATAAGTAGAGGTCTTTGTGAACTTACTCTCGCATCGTGCATTGTTCTAAGAGCTACCAATAATCTCTGCGCCCAGGTTCCACCGGGTCTTGCAACGGCAGATGCGGTAAGTCAAGCTCCGGCGTTACGCATCGCGCCGGGGGACCTCATCGACGTCGTTGTGTTCGACACTCCCGAACTGTCCGGAAAACTTCGAGTGGACGAGAAAGGGGAAGTTACTTTGCCAGTCGGTGGTGTGATGCACGTCGCCGGTCTGACTGCCGAAGGTGCTGCTGCGGACTTACAAAACCGTCTCCACGATTCGTTGATCATGAATAGGCCGCACCTGATGATCATGGTGGAGGAGTATGCCTCGGAGGGAGTGACCGTTACTGGTGAGGTTCAGCGGCCGGGTACGTATCCGCTGTTGGGCACCAAGACCGTGGCAGAGATGATAACCGTCGCCGGAGGGTTAACTGAGTCGTCCACGGCAACCGTATTGATTGCTCATCGCGAGGACCCAGTACATCCACAGCAAATACATTACAATTCGGCGAACCCCTCCCAGAGCAGCGACAACCCTATCCAACCGGGGGATTCAATCACAGTGCAGCGCTCTGGAGTGGTGTACGTAGTCGGTGCAGTACAGCACCCCGGAGGCTTTCTGCTGGAAACCAGCCGAGACCACCTCACGATCATTCAGGCTCTGACACTTGCTCAGGGACCCAGTCCATTGGCGGCGCTTAAGAAAGCAATGCTGGTGCGTACGACACCACGGGGGCGTGAGGCCATCGTATTGAATCTCAAGCAGTTGCTATCGAATCAGGCACCGGACATTCCCATGCAGGAGGGCGACATCCTCTATGTCCCGATCAATGGCTGGAAAGCAGCCGGTCTGACACCGCTGCAAGTCATCGCGACTGCGACTGGCATGGCAACCGGAGCGGCAGTCATAACGCATTTTTGAGGTTGGCGAATCCAGTCACATCGGCCCACCAAGAAAACATTCCAGACATTTTGTAACTTAGTAAGACAGGCGAGATAAGCATTCATGCGTGGTAACGCTACGATAGAGCGGAACGCGACGATATTCGACCTTCCTCACCAGGATAACGTGCCGCAACTGGCGCGCCGTGGATTGAACTGGATGGCGCTATCGATGGTGGGCCGCTATGTGCTATCGGCGGGCACCTCGGTGATACTCACCCGTTTCATCTCTCCCTACGAGTACGGATTGATGGGCATGGTGGCGACACTTACCGTATTGGTGCAGGCTTTCTCAGATTTCGGACTTTCCTGGGCGACGGTGCAACACCGGGATCTGACCCGCGGGCAGATTGATATGCTCTGGGCCATCAATGTGGCTTTCGGCTTGCTTCTGATGGCGCTTTGCATGGTGTTTTCGCCAGCTCTTGCGCGGTTCTACGGCCATCCCGAACTCACAAAGCTCAGCATAGCGTGCAGTGTTGCGCTATTTCTGGCTTCTGTGGCAGCGCAACCCACCGCCCTGATGCGCCGTCAGATGCATCTGGGCCAGGTTGCAGTCAGTGGCCTGATCGCGCTGGTAGTTTCCTCGGCGGTTAGCCTCATGATGGCGTGGCACGGCTATGGATACTGGGCCCTGGTAGCGCAGATGGTGGTATCGCAGGTTGTCACCGTAGCTGTCGTCTTTCCGATGAGTGGGTACTGGCCGCGACTGCCGAGGCATTTCGCGCCCGTCGGGGCTATGCTTGCCTTCGGAGGCTTCAGTATGGCCTTCGGGATGGTGACCTACATTTCGCGCAATCTGGACAATGTGCTCATCGGTAAGTACTGGGGTGCCATTGATCTCGGCTACTACACGCGCGCGTATTTCCTGATGCAGCTTCCGGGTATGCTTGCCATCGGCCTTTACAGCAACATCGTGATTCCTGCGATGTCGACGATGCACCAGCGCGAAGGCAGCATGGAGACAGTATATGTACTCTGGCTAAGGCGTATCGCGCTCACGATCTGCCCGATTGCAGCAGGAATGGCGGGGGCGTCAACCGAACTGGTGGGAGTTCTCTACGGACATAAGTGGATGCCGGTCGTGCCCATTCTCCTGTGGCTCTCGGTCGCGAGTATATTACAGCCAGTACACAATACGGCTGCTTGGATTTACATCGCGGGCCAGCGGGGACGAGGAATGCTGAACATGGGCATCGTCGTTGCGATTACCTCGATGGCATCCTTCGTCATCGGGCTGCCGCAGGGCCCGGTTGGCGTGGCGCGTGCGTATGCCATCATGAACACCCTCATCGCCTATCCGGTACTGGCGATGGCACATCGAGAGTCCGGCATGAGTGTTGGACGCAGCCTGCGGGGATGTATGCCGATCGTCGCTACCGCAGCCGTGATGGGTGCATTTGTCTGGCTAATAGGACACGCTGGGGCCGCGCTGAATGTCGAGATTCATGTGCGACTGCTGGCCGAAATTTCTGTTGGCGTGGCCTTCTATTTCGGCCTTTTGCGCGCTGTCACGCGCTCCAGCTATGACCTGCTCATCTCGTACCGGCCCTGTCGGTAAACGCACATGGAAGTCTCCCAGTTTGGAGCTTAACCGTTGCTTGGTTGATCCAAGTGGAGTGCGACACATCTGGTGGCAAAGGGGTCGATGGCCGCTGAGGAAGACAGCACCCTTCCCGAGAAATGGATTTGCATTGGAGATGTACAAAATGGCACTCCCGATCGGACCAGTTGAATCGCTTTCACTTTTTCAAATTTCTAGATAAGGAATAGACCAGAATGAAACTCTCAGTCATTGGCGCAGGTTACGTAGGCTTAACAACGGCGGCGTGCCTGGCGCAAGTCGGTCACGATGTGTTCTGCAGCGAAAACGACGCTGAAAAACTTTCCAAGATACAGAGTGGCGTGATGCCCCTGTTTGAGCCGCATCTCGAGGATGTTATCGAGACGGTTCGAAAGAGTGGCCGCTTGCGCTTCGGTTCCACCGAAGATGCGATTGTCTTCGGAGACGCGATCTTCATATGCGTGGGAACCCCGCCTTTGCCGAATGGCGACGCCGACCTGTCTGCCATTGAAGGGGTCGCTCGCACGATCGCAAAGCGAGCGACAGGGTATCGCCTGATCATCGAGAAGAGCACTGTTCCCGTTCAGACCGGCGCGCAACTGCGAAAACATCTCTCAGTCCACAGCACGAACGGATTGAAGTATGACGTGGCCTCTAATCCCGAGTTTTTGCGGGAGGGCACTTCGGTCGAGGATTTCCTGCATCCGGACCGGATTGTCATCGGAGCGGATTCGACACGTGCTGCTGAGCTGTTGCGTGAAATCTACGAACCGATTGTTGAACAGAAGTTTACCTGTCCCATCCATGCCGCTTGCCCAAAGCGCGAGCGACCAATCTTCCTGGCTACGGATACGAATTCGGCCGAACTGATCAAGCACGCCTCGAATTCTTTCCTGGCGATGAAGATTTCCTTCATCAACATGGTGGCGAATCTTTGCGAGGTCGTGGGCGCGGACGTGACCGAGGTCGCTCACGGTATGGGCTTGGACCCGCGAATCGGTCCGGCTTTCCTGAATCCGGGCATCGGTTTTGGTGGCTTCTGCTTTCCGAAGGACGTGCAGGCTTTTATCCGAATCGCGGAGAAGTCCGGCTGCGATTTTTCTCTGCTCAAAGAAGTGGAGAAGATTAACCAGGGGCGAGTGGAGCGTTTCGTAGAGCAGGTGCGAAACGAAATGTGGGTGTTGCGGGGAAAGAAAATTGCGGTGTGGGGTCTGGCCTTCAAGCCGAATACGGACGACATTCGCTTCGCACCCGCGCTTTCGATCATCCGCCGACTGGTGGCAGAGGGAGCGCAAATCCAGGCTTATGACCCGGAAGCCATGAAAAAAGCCAAAAAGGAAATGCCAGATATCACCTACGCCAACGATCCTTATGAAGCAGCCAAAGGCGCAGATGCAGTTCTGCTGCTTACCGAGTGGGAAGAGTTCAGGAAAGTGGATTGGAACCGGCTTGCCACACTCGTCGAAAGACTGCTGATCATCGATGGGCGAAATGGCTTATCGCGTGAAGATGTCGTAGCGAGTGGTTTTCACTATATCGGAATAGGCGGAATATCGGCGACGCCCCAAGTGGCACTGGCGATGGCGACGTAGCACGGTTGTCTATCACGCTCATTTACTGTGACTCTCCTACATATTCATGTTATGACAATCCACACCAGCACTCGTGCGATGTTACTCGGCGATATGAGCCGTAGGGTAGGTGGAATTGCTGCAACCAGGCCCATGCCAGATGCCGAACTCATGATTCGGCGTTGATCTTCACCTGAGGCTGATCGGCATCGGCGTAGCGCTCTATGCGGACTTTCCACCAATAGGCCTTCGCTTCAACGTCACCTAGATCATGTCGTATCGGACGTGGCACCACGCGCCGGCGATAAAGGGGAACAAGTGCTTCAGATACACGTCATCGACGAACTCCGAACTGGAGGTGCGCAAACCCACCTTATCACCATGCTGCGCGAAGCAGTTGTGTACCCTGGCATCGAGCACCACGTGGTCAGCCTATTTGGCGACGGAGAACTTAGCGGAGAAATCCGGGATCTTGGAGTTACTGTGCACCTGTTGGACCTACGCCCCTACTTCCGCCAAGGGAGATTCCTCGCGGCCACCGGCCAACTTCGCAGTTTATTTACAAAATTGCATCCTGACTTAGTGGAAGCGCACCTTACCTGGAGCCGTTTTCTGGCTTTGTTTGCCGCCTGGCAGGCGCAAGTGCCGCTACGCGTCGGTTTTGAGCAAGGTGATCTCTACATGAACTCGTGGAAATTTCGCGTAGCAAATTTTATCGCTCAGGCGTTTGCGCATCGCATTGTGGTCTGCAGTGAGGCGTTGGCTGACTGGACCCATCGCACGCATGGCACCTTTCGTTCAAAAATGCAGGTTTTGCACAACTGCGTTGACTTGGCTCGGTTTAGCAATAACGGGCCACCCGCGAACGGCATTCACTTTCCCCTCGAGACGACGGTATTCTGCGCGGTTGGAACACTTGGTCGCGGAGTGAACAAGCGTGTCGACGTTTGCATTCGAGCCCTCGCGTTGGTGCGATTGGAAGGCGCAAATGCCGCATTGGTAGTTTGCGGAGACGGAGAGCAGCGAAGCGAATTAGAACGACTCGCGGCATCGTTAGGAGTGACTGCTAATGTGAAGTTTCTCGGAACATGCGCTGATGTGGCAGCCGTCTTGCGCTCCAGCCATGTCTTTTGCCATGCAGCACCGTTTGAGCCGTTTGGAATCGTGGCTCTTGAGGCCATGGCGACCGGGCTGGCCATTATTGTGCCGAATTCTGGCGGCATTCGCGAAATCGCTCGCCATGGAGTGAACGGTCTTGTCTATCCAGCACTTGACCATCAAGCGCTGAGCAAGGCAATGCTTGCGCTGATCGCCAATACAGCGCTTCGCGAATCGATGGGCTCAGCCGGCCGCCGATTAGTACAAGATAACTTCTCAGTTCAGAAATATCTGTCCGACCTATATCGGACTTATGGCATCGATCTTGGCCTTTGCAAGACGGCGGTAGCGGGGAGATGATCCACCAGGACTGCTTTACTAGGAAGATTTATATATCGACTATGAAGGGC
>JBEKVS010000247.1:0-9080 GCA_049513795.1 Occallatibacter sp.
AATCTGGCTGCTTCGAACCGAAAATCCGCTCGACGCGCCCCAAAGCCCCGAACGTCCGATCTGTAAGAAGGTCAGCGCTAGCAGCTAGAAGCTAAGAGCTGGAAGCTGCCTTACCGTCCAGAAACGATTGCAGGATCAGCGTGGCGGCAACCTGATCGACGACCCGGCGATGGTTTTGGCGCGCGTGGCCGGCTTCGTAGAGGATCTGATGCGCCTCGCGCGTGGTCAGGCGTTCGTCCCAAAGGTGAATGGGCAAGCCGGTCAGTTCGCCCAGTTGGGCGGCGAAGGCTCGCGTCTTGTCCGCCTGCGGGCCCGCGTCGCCGGAGAGATGGACGGGGTTACCGACGACAATGCCCGCCGCTCCGAAGCGACGAGCGAGCCGCGCCAGGGAGCGCAGATCGTCGCGCGAGACGCCGGGCGCGCTGCGCCGCCTCTCAAGCGTCAGCACCGGCTGGGCGGTAAGGCCGAGTTCGTCGGAGACGGCGACGCCGATGCGTCGGTTGCCGATGTCCAGGCCGAGAAAGCGTGGTTGAGTCTGCAGAGATGAGCTCCCAGCACTCATCCTAAGCCGGCTTGGAAAGTGAATCAAAATCAACAACTCGGCCCAAGCCCAGCCGATACAATCAAAGGCAGAGAATCCTCATGGGGAACTCACGCGTCTCAAGTACACGAAGGGTTGACATTTACTGAATGGCAGTCCGCAAACGCAAGAGCAGGAAGAAGAAGGGTTCGGGCGCGGCTGGGTTCTTCTTGATCGTTTTCCTCTTGACGCTGCTTGCGGCGGGAGCGGGAGTGTGGCTTGTGCTGGCGCCGTTTGGCCCATCTTCGGAGACTTTCGTCGAGGTGGTGCCGGGTTCGTCCACAAGCCGCATTGGGCAGCAGCTTGAGGCTTCGGGCGTGCTGCGCAGCCACTTCGCCTTCGATGTGCTGCGGTTCTGGAAGCGCGGGACGCTGCGCGCGGGCGAGTACCGGTTCGATCATGCGGCCTCGGCAATGGATGTTTATGCGCGAATTGCGCGCGGCGACGTCTACACCAAGTCGGTTACCATTCCGGAGGGCGCGACCATCTTCGACATTGCAGCACGGCTGGAGCAAGCGGGGTTTGGCCCTCGGCAGGGGTTCCTCGATGCCGCTCCTGGCCAGATCGCTCTGGTCTCCGACCTGGACCCGACAGCCAAAAGCCTGGAGGGCTACCTGTTTCCAGACACCTATCATTTTTCGCCCAAGGCGACTCCGGGGCAGATTGCTGCTGCCATGGTGCGACGCTTCCGGGCAGAGGCAACGCAGCTTGGATTGACGGAAAAAGTGCATGAGACAGTCACCCTGGCTTCGCTGGTGGAGAGGGAGACGGCGGTCGATGACGAGCGGCCGCTGGTGGCCAGCGTGTTTGAGAATCGCCTGGCGGCGGGCATGCCCCTGATGACCGATCCCGCGGTGATCTACGGACTGCAGTTGGAGAATCGCTGGCGTGGCACCATCTACCAAAGCGACCTGGTGCGGCCGACGCCTTACAACACTTATTTGCACAAGGGTCTGCCGCCGGGCCCGATTGCCAACCCGGGGGCCAAATCGTTGCGCGCTGCGATGGACCCGGCGAAGACGGACTATCTTTACTTCGTCGCCGCTGGGGCCAATCCGCAGGGGCACTCGCTGTTTTCGCGCTCGCTTGAAGAGCAAAACCGCAACGTGGCCGAGTACCGGCACGCGATGAAACAGGCGGGTGGGCGATGAGATATGCCCGTCGACCGATTGCAGCGGCAGTTTTGCTCATTCCTCTGTCGATTACGGGGTGCTCGCTGCTGCCCACGACGCGCAAGCTGCCTATCCCCAAGGCGCCGGTCATCACGCAGTACGCGACCCCGGATGAGTTGGTGACGCGACTCAACGAGCGATGGAAGGCGATCAACTCACTGACGGCAAAGGTTGAATTTCGCGCCAGCAAGGTCAAGAACGCTCAAGGCTTGGTCACCGACTACCCTGCCGTGGAGGGACATATTCTCATGCGCAAGCCGGGGGATTTGCGCGTGCTGGGCCAGCTGATCGGCGTGAAGGTATTCGACATGGCAAGTCACGGCGACTGCTATACGCTGGAGATTCCGCATGACGACAAAGTCATCAAGGGCTGCGGACCCGCCAAGAACCTGTCGAAGAACGCATTTGAGAATCTGCGTCCGGGTTTCTTCTTCGACGCCATGCTGGTGCAGGGCCTCGCACCCGACGACCTCTACCAGACCACCTCGGACTCGGAGACAGTCGAGGACGCGGCCCGCAAGCACCTGTTCACCGTGCCGGAATATATCCTCAGCATCAGCCGGAGCAAACCGGGCACGCAGCAGTTGATCCCGCTGCGCGTGGTCACCTTCCATCGTGACAACCTGCTGCCTTCCAAGCAGGACCTCTACGACGGCGAGGGCAAGCTGGAGACCGAGGTGGTCTATGCCAATTATCAGGATTTCGATGGCAAGCCTTATCCATCTATAGTGAGCATCAAGCGGCCGCAGGAAGGGGTTCAGATCGTGCTTTCAGTTGAAGATGTGAAAGAGAACCCGACCTTGACCGACGACCAGTTCGTGGTGACTTACCCCAAGGACTACAAGGTTGTGAACCAGGAATAGCGACTACAACTGGTTGCGGACGCTGCATGACCAGGACGAAGCCGTCCCTCAGGGGCTAAAGCCCAAATTTAATGCGCCTCTTACGGCACGGCTGAAGCCATGCCCTTTCAAAACCTTATTGTGCAACCAGCTCTGGAGCGGCGCGTTCTGCGCCGCCGTCTGGCGGCCATCTGTGCTAGAAAGGGTGGTTGGTTTCCAGCGTTCGGCCAGGCTCGGCTCTGGGCCAAGAAAGGACACTCCATGGACGCGATGATGGACCGGAGAACATTCCTCGGCGCTGCTTCCGCTGCTTTGCTCGCAGGCGCACTTGATCCTGTTGAAAGCCTCGGGGCTCCGGCTGCGGCGACTCTCAAGCCAATGGACCTGGGGCTGATCATCAGCCCCTTTGGATCGCCAGAGGCTACCTTCCGCCGCGTGCACGAGATCGGCTTCTCCAATTGCTTTCTCTCGCTGGATGGCTACATCAATGGCTTCACTTCGGAAGTGGCTGCGCAGTTCGGCGAGTTGCTGGCCAAGTACTCCCTGATTGCGACAACGGTTGAGGTGGTCGGGCCGCAGCCGCTGGTGTGGGACTTTCTGCGCGGGCCGTCGACCATCGGCCTGGTCCCGCCGGGCACGCGCGCCGCGCGGATCGATGCGCTGCGCCAGGTGTCCGACTTCGCGAAAACGATTGGGATAAACCAGGTCCAGACGCATTGCGGGTTCATTCCTGAAGATCCGGCCGATCCGCTTTATCCCGGAGCGGTTGAAGCGATTCGTACGGTTGCGCAGCATTGCCAGGGCAACGGGCAATATTTCCTTATGGAAACGGGGCAGGAGACGCCGACCACCATGTCGCGCATGATCCGCGACGTGGCCATGCCGAATCTGGCCGTCGGCCTGGACACGGCAAACCTGATCCTTTACGGCAAGGCGAACCCGGTGGACGCGGTCGATATCATCGGGCCGCATGTGCGCAGCGTACATGCCAAGGACGGGCGCTGGCCGACCGATCCCAGCCAGCTCGGCGAAGAGGTGCTGATCGGCAAGGGGCTGGTTGACTTCAAGCAAGTGCTCACCAAGCTGCATAAGCTCGGCTACACGGGCGCGATCACGATCGAGCGGGAGACGAGCGGGCCGCAGCAAGTTGAGGATGTGCGCCAGGAGAAGATGTATCTGGAAAAGATTCTCCACGAGGTGCTGGGCAATTGATGTGCGATGGGCCGAAGAGCGGAGAATACCGGGGCTTGATACCCATCTTCCTTATAATGGATTGCGGCATCATCTCTTCCTGACAATATAATGGGTTGCGGCAACATCTCTTCCTGACAACGAAGATTACTGGGCGCGGGATGGATTTTGCTTTGATCGAGTCTGCAAGTCAATGAGAACCAGAGGAGGCATAGGTTGAAAGACATTTTGAAAGCCTTTGTTTTCGCGGGATGTTTCTTGTTATTGTCTGTCGCGGCATCAGCGCAGGAGGTGATTCACGCCCTCACAGGGACGGTAGTCTCTTTCGATGCGTCCGCGAAGACAATTACGATGTTTATGGACAACCATTCTGAAGGACAGTTCAAGGATTTGACTAATCCGAAAACTCGCATCGACTTCGACAAGACGATTCGCGCAATATCAACTTCGGTTGATAGCTTCGATAAGAAGGGAGCCTACGCGATCATCTTCTATTATGGCGGAGGCAATGGGAGAACGGCTGTTGCGTTACGAAGCCTTGGCGCGGGACCTTTCGCGAAGGATACCGGAACGATCGTTAAGGTCGAAGGCAGGAGTTCAATCTCTATCGCCGACGGGTCAGGGTCAATCAAGCCTTTCAATCTCACGTCAGATACGGTGGCCGAGACTGAATTTGGAGCTCAAGTGGTGCCCAAGTACCAACCTCACAAGGGTGATCAAGTGCGCGTGACCTCCGCGATTGTGAACGGGAACGCAACAGCCCTGTTTATCAATTCGCTGGTTGCCAACTGATTTCGACCTGCAGCAAGGCAGATCGGTTCTGCAAAGGGTTTGCAAATGGCTAGTTCCTGCGAACCCGCTGCAACGGGGCTTCTCTTGTCGATTCAGGGAGAGCGGTGAAGCTTACCATGCCCGGAGCGGCTGCGGCAGGGTAAACTCTTCGACAAGAGGAAAGCAGAATGATGGATCGTCGCGAACTTATTCAGGCAGGAACCGCGGCTGCTGCTGGCATCACGCTGCTCAAGCCGCTCACGGCCTTTGGCTATGCGGCTAACTCCGCGGTGCGGCATGGGCTGCTGGGCTGCGGCAATCGCGGCTCGTCGGTGGCGGAATCGTTCTCGAAGAACACTTCGGCGCAGCTGGTGGCGATTGCGGATCTTTTTCCCGACAATCTTGCCGCGGGACGTGCGCGCTTCGATCAATTGAATGCGAGCCTGGGACGCGCGGCCATCGATGACAAACTTCTCTTCCATGGACCGCACGCGTTCGAGCAGCTTGCCGCTTCGCCGGATGTGGACCTGATCCAGATTTCGACGCCGCCATTTTTTCATGTGCAGCACCTTGAAGCCGCGGTCGCCGCTAGAAAGCACGTTTACTGCGAGAAGCCGGTGGGCATCGATATTCGCCAGGCGAACCACGCTCTCGAAATCGCCAAGCGCGTCACGGCGGCGCAAAGCGTGGATGTGGGCTTTCAATGCCGCAACGCGCCTCCCATTGCGGCTATCGCTGAACGCATCCATGGCGGCGCGTTGGGCAAGATCGCCGTGGCTTCGGGGATTTACTATGCGCCGGTGTCGACGGAAAAGAATCGAGTGGGTGCATCGAAGGATGAGTACCGACTGCGTAACTGGCTTTGGGACCGCGCGCTCTCTGGCGACATCCTGGTCGAGCAGAACATCCACATCATCGATCTTTGCAATTGGTTGATTGGCGCTCATCCGCTAAAGGCGACGGTTACGGGGGGACGCAACATCCTCACCCACTTCGGCGACTGCTGGGACAACTACGAAGTCGACTTTACTTATCCCAACGACGTGCATTTTTCTTTCTCGTCGACGCAGTTTGGAGTCGATGGCTTGTTCGACGCGGGTTTGCGGCTGTTCGGATCCGATGGATCGGCGAGCGTTCCTTACTCAGGTCCAATGAAGATTACCGGCAAGCAAGCCTGGGTTTGGGAGGATTCTGCGTCAACGGAAGCGGGTTCGGGCAAGTTCGCCGCCAACGGAGCTTTCAGCGACAACCTGGCTTTCGCCGATCGGGAAAAAGAACGCACCTTCATCGAAAGCATTACGTCGGGTAACTGCCATAACCAGATTGCGGCGGGCGTGGAGACGGCTCTGAGCTGCATGCTGGGCCGCATGGCAGGGTTGCAGGGCCGCGAGGTGACGTGGGAGGAGTTACTGGCTCACGGAGAGACCTATGAGCTGGGCTTCAAAATGGATCAGTTCGCTTAAGGAATTGCGGAAGATCACGGCGAAAAATCGCCCAGCTCTCGCCCGCATCGCGGAGGAGAACTGGGCACCAGGCTTGAATATGAGCAGGGGTTCTAGTTATAGATATAAGTAGTCCGCTTATGCGCCCTTCACGACGCTGGCGGATCTTGTTCGTCAATCGCAAGAGTCCAGGCACCTAATTTTTGCAGCGCTTCAAGGCTGGGGAATATGTGGCCAGGGCATGCAAACAAAGCCAGCAAACAAGTAATAGGAATTCGATTCTCATCCGTGATCTCCAGCGCAGAAACTAACTGTCTGACATATAGTGTTTCCGGCCGGCAGATCGTGACAGTCTTGGAGATATTTTTTTCGAGGAGAATTGGGTCAGGCTAGAAGTGCCTTGACCGCATGCGTATCGATCGGGCCACGTGGCAAGGTTGGCCGGCACCAAGTTCACGGATCATGGGATGGCGTGACGCTAATCGTCTTTGGCTTCTGAAGCATTTCTCCTTGTGTATAGCGAGCCCACCCTAGCCGCAAGAACAAAGACGCGGCGAGGGTGGGGCACCCGCAGCTCGCGTCCTCCGCAGTTCGCATCCTCCGCAGTTCGCATCCTCCACACTTCGCACGCTCCGCCCTTCGGGCACTTAGGAGAAATGCTCTATGCCGGCCGGCGAGCGGGCGAAGGAGTGAGATCGCGCTCCAAGCGGCTCTGATGCGATTTCAGCTCATTCAGCCTTAAATCGAGGGCCTCAAGCCGGCGGCGGCCTTCGGCGAGCCATGCTGGATCGTGCTCGAAGCGCAGATAGCGGTTCCACGTCTCGACGGCATTCATGAACTGGCCGCGGTCTTCCATCACCACGGCTTCGTTGAACAGCACCACCGGGTTGTCGGGAGCCAGTTCATCGGCGCGGCGGAGCAATTCAAGAGCGGTGGCCCGATCGCTTTCGCTGCCCGTCGCCAGGCCCCGCTGGAAATTGGCGGACGCATCGTCGAGCAACAAGTTCGGGGTCACCGGTCCGGCAGCCACCAGCCGGCCGAGAATCTCGACGGCGGGGTCGAACTTTTCTTCGAGAATGTCGGACCGGGCTTCGAGTTCGAGCCAATGCGGGTCTTCGGGCGAGCCATCCAGCTTTCGCTCGATGCGGGCCCGCGCCTCCAGCAGGCCGGCAGATTCCCTTGCCGCTGCGCCGCCGCGCAGATGCGTGGGGGGTGTCACTTCGGCATGGCCGGCGCCGGGCATGCGGAGATCAAAGAGACGCGCACTGGTGTAGGCTTCGGCCAGTAAACGGTCTGGATTGTTGGCCGCGCGCCACCAGGAGGTGAGCCCGACGGCAATCAGGAGCGAGGCAGCCAGACCCACGCCGCCCCAAAGGTAGAGTCGCGGGGTCTGCTTGCGGGGAACGACTCGCGGCGTCTTGGCCAGTGCGCTGGCCAGGTCATTCTGGCCTTCGGGGCTCTGGCAGCGCAGCAAGACCAGCATCTCCAATTCGCCCTCAGACACCTCCGCGGCCAACATCCGCACGCGCACCGCGCAGTGGCTGCAAGCGGCGGCATGAGCTAGCAAGGCATCTATTTTGGCCCGATTGTCGTGCCCCGCCTCTTCGCCAAACAGCAGGGCCAACTCGCCGAATCCGGGACATGGCGTGGCTTCAATGCCGGCCCTCGCATTTTCCGATCCCTGAGAGCCAAAGACAGGGGAATCGGATTGCGCAGGCCTCTCACTGGATGACCGGCCTTGAATCAGTTCCTCCAGCGCGGCGGCTAATGACGCATCGACGCTGCCGCCGGAACCTTCCGGAACTTTGTTCGGATTGAAATCGTCGTTCATATCTTCACATTGTTAAACGTGTTCACAAGGGACATTCCTTTTGAAGTTGCCTTACTGTCTAACCGGACTCGGCCTGGGCGGCGGCCGGACTCTTGCGCCCGACCCGGGCGCTCAACCAGGCCGTCACGCGACGAATGGCGCTCTCCACACCCTTGGCCGTCAACCCGGCGCCGGAAAGCCGCGCAATCTCTTCGGCCGTATATCCCTGCAGGTAATAGAGCCAGAACAGGGCCCGGTCGCGTTCGCTGATGGTTTCGGGCGCGGAACGGAGTTTCTCGTCGAGTTGAACAAGCAGAGCATCCAGGTGCATGCGTGCAGCCGGGCGGGCCGCGTCGACCGGCAATTGCCCCTCGTCTTCGAGCAGAGCCATGGTGAGCACCTTGCCGCCTCTCTTCATGGAGTGAAGACTGCGAAAGTAGTCGTTGGCTACCGAAGCCGTCACCAGGCGCAGGAGGCCGAGAAAGGAATCTTCGCCACGCGGCTCGAATTCGCGGAGAATGCGCCGCTCATTCTCGCAGAGCTTGAGAAACACTTCCTGCACGATGTCGTCGACCGCGGCCGGGGACGGGGAGGCAACCCACATCCGGCTGACACGCAACGCGGCCATCGCCGCAAGGGGTGAGCAGCGGCGCACAAGATCCTGCCACTCCGCTGCATCGGCGGCGTGGGCGCAGGCTTTTGCCAAATCGTTGACCGACGTACGAGATTCGCTCATTGCGTGGGAGGTCAGAGCAGTTCCACAATTCACGTGCCTTTGGTGGTGAAGCGGACCGTGCCTTCGTCTAGAGCAAAAGTCTCTTGGGAGCAGCGCTTTCGGGGAACGGCCATTGTGAAGCCGCTTTAGTTTAACGCACGGCTGCGGGGATGGTGGTTTGCCCCTAGCCTGAAACTCCGTTTGCGGGGCGCAAGACGAGGCAAATCAGACCTGTGCTAGTATCCCGCCAAGCGCTGAGCAGACGCTTCACGAGGAGTTTCGGCATGCAAACCGACCTGCGCCCCATGACCCTGGGCGAGATCCTGGACCGCACCGCGCAGCTTTACCGCACCCACTTTGTGCTGTTCGCCGGCATCGCGGCGGTCTATGCGGGGGCGCTGCTGGTGCTGAACCTTATCCAGATCGGCGTCGACGAAGTGTTGCGCAGGCTGAACATGACGCAGCAATTGCCCTGGGTTACGCTGGGCTTCGTTTTGCTCATCATGCCGCTGGTATTCATCTTTGCCGGCGCTGCGGTCGCCGCGAACAACCGCGCC
>JBEKVS010000248.1:0-9060 GCA_049513795.1 Occallatibacter sp.
TGAACGCGCTGGTCCTGCCGCCCCTGCAGACGGCAGGGCCTTTTTTCTTCTACAAAAAGATCAAATACGAGCAAAATTGACCAGACCTGTTTTCAGGTCTTTGGATACGTTGCGTTCAATATACCAATCCTGTTGTTGAAAAGAGGTTCACAATGTCCCCACATTCGACACCATTCTTTCCGCATCGACTGAACAGTAGCGGGTTCCATGATTCCATTTGCACCCGCTGCCACCTAACGATTGCATCTGCGAGAGATGAAGCTGATCTTGCCATGGTTGAACGGAGCCACACTTGCAACCCAATACGGCTGTATCAACTCCAGGAAGATCAACGCTACTCACATGCTCCGGCGCGCATGGGCTAGAACTGCGTGCCCAGTCTGGACACACTGCGCCGCGATGAGGGTTCCTTGGCCACGCGCGGATTCGACCCGTGCAGGCAGGATGGCGCGACGCGTTGCGGAGCCGGCAAGCGAGGCTGGAAGCGGAGATTGCAGGCATTCCCCAGAGGAAGGTTCGATAGCCTGTCCCGGACAGGTAAAAGGTGATGCACGTTTCTGTTCCCGATGCATGCCCGGAACGGTCGAGCAGAATCGCGTCTGCAAGATGCGATACGCCGAAGATTTACCTGGGCGTTTTCGGCTCCGATGGGAGTTGCAGGGATTGCATGGTTGAACCGATTTAGAGAATGAATTCCGCCTCGCCCGATACTCCCGGCAAAGCGAAACCAAGAGTCCTATTCGACGGATAGGCTGGGGCTCGGCTTTGGAAGCTCCGAGAGCGCTATGAGGGATTGGGCGTGGTCGTAGTCTTGGACAAGCCACTTGCGTTCGAGGTGGGAATCAAAACGGCGAGCCACAGTGTTCATCCCGCACTCTTCTTGCGGCTGCGGGCCGCAAACAGGGCAAGAAAAATCCAGAGGCGAATAGGACATGCAATCCTTCTACTTCCCCTGGTCTTGGTGATGCTGATCAATTCCGAACATTTTGGACGAATCTACACGCCGCCGTGCCGGCTCCGCGGTGTGACTGCAAGGTCTATCGAGATTTTTCAGGGAATTTATCAGGCTGAATTCTTTGCGGTGGCTTATGAGTGATACCGGAGAAATCTGACCCCGTACAACGAGACGAATAAGTAGTTCCTAAAGTGGTTCTTTGATATGAGATGCCTTATACCCCACCCAGTAATGCACTACAAATGAATGTTTATGCTGGTGCCCAGAGGGGGACTTGAACCCCCACGGCCTTGCGGCCTGCGGATTTTAAGTCCGCTGCGTCTGCCAGTTTCGCCATCCGGGCATCGTGGATTTAGACCTAATACTTTCCCTTCCCAATCCTCCCGTTCCCAATCCTCCTATGATACTGCCGGACTGAGAGAACTATCGAGCAGAGTGTTCGAGGCGCCGGGGCTTGCATTTGGACTTTGGGCAGCCCATGCGATCCGGCCTCAATCCCGTGCAGGATGCAACTTAGTCCGCGCGGGAGTCCCGGGAGAACGGATCGAGGAGATAACGGATTGAGGAGATACCGGATCGTGGAGATACAAAACGGCCTGTCGGCAGTCAGCTCGGAACTACGAAATAATGGGAGGAATGGCGAAGACGCTTAGTGAAGTGGATGCGGTTGGGTTCGATTTTGGAACGACTAACAGTTCGGTGGCGCTGGCGAAGGATAATTCGCGCGTCGAATTAGCCACATTTTCAACGGAAGGAGCGGAGCAGGCTTCCTTTCGCTCGGTCCTCTATTTTGAGCAGGCGACATCGGTTGGGGCGGTGAAGCGGACACATGCGTTCACCGGGCCCGATGCAATCGAACGGTATCTCCGTGCGGATGAGAAGGGCCGCCTGATTCAGTCGCTCAAATCGCACTTGCCTAGCCGCACGCTCACGGGTACGGAGGTGTTCGGCCGCCGCTACAAACTCGAAGACCTGGTTTCGCGTATGCTGGGCGATCTGCGCAAGCATGCCGAGAAGCGATTCGGGCACCCGATACGCTACGCTATGGTGGGTCGGCCGGTGCGCTTTGTCGGCGCGGAGACGGACGAGGAACAGGCGTTTGCCGTGGCGCGACTGCGCGACGCGTTTGCGCTGGCGGGCATGGAGCGTGTGGATTTTGAGATGGAGCCGGTGGCCGCGGCTTATGCCTATGAATCGCGGCTTGACCACGATGAACTGATTCTCATCGGCGACTTTGGCGGCGGCACCAGCGATTTTTCGCTGCTGCACGTGGGGCCCGAAGTACGGCGGCGCGGACGCACAGCGAAGGATCTGCTGGGAAACAGCGGCGTGGGGCTGGCCGGGGATGCCTTCGACGCGCGCATCGTGCGCAGGCTTGTTTCGCCGGCGCTGGGATCGAACTCCGAGGCGCGCTCGCTGAACAAGCTTCTGCCGGCAGTGCCGACCTGGATCTACGCCAACCTGGAACGATGGCATTATCTCTCGTTTCTGCGGACAAATAATGTCAGGGAAATCCTGAAGAGCGCGCGAGTCCGTGCGCTCGAGCCGGAGAAGATCCAAGCGCTGATTGCGATTATCGACGACGATCTTGGCTATCAACTCCACCAGGCGGTGCAACGATTGAAGTTCGAACTGTCGCGCGCCGAAGCGGCAGAGTTTCGCTTCCACGACAATCCGCACTTGCCTAGCATCGATCTGCGCATCCCGGTGACGCGCTCGGAGTTCGAGTTATGGATCAAGGACGATTTGCAATCGATCGAAGTTTGCGTGGATGCGCTGCTGCGCTCGGCGGGCGTAGATGCGCGCGACGTGGATCGCGTCTTTCTGACCGGCGGAAGTTCGTTTGTGCCCGCCGTGCGGCGAATCTTCGCTACGCGATTTGGACAAGACCGCATTCGCAGCGGGAACGAGTTTACCTCCGTGGCGAGCGGCCTGGCGCTTCGTGCGGCGGAGGTGCTGCGGCAAGGCTCGCAGGTTTGCGCGTGACGGAACGGACCCGCATTTTTGGCTCGCTGACGGCACTGTGATCCCTCGTGGTACAAGCGGATTTCACGACGCGAATGCATGCGGGAATGCATCGCCGATTGAGGAAATGATACGAAGTGTGTACCCGCATACCTCGCTGGACCCTTAGGAAACTCGATACCATTACATATGGCTCTTTTTGATTCCCTTCCCCGCCCGCTGATAACCAGGCGTCGCTTCTTGACGGCCGGTGTGTCTGGCGCGGCGGGCCTGGGACTTTATTCAACCGCAATTGCACGTCACTGGATCGAGGTGACGCATCGCGACATTCACCTGGCCGGCCTGGCTGCGGCGTTCGATGGCTTGCGTATTGTGCAACTCAGCGATATTCACATGGACGAGTTCACGGAGCCGTTCTTTCTCCGCGAAGTAATCGAACACACCAACCGGCTGCAGCCCGACCTTATTTTGGTGACGGGCGATTTTGTGAGTTCCGAAATCAGCTCCAGACATTTCGCCATCGGGTCGGCGTGGCAATGCGCCAATATGCTGACCGCTCTGACGTGCGGGCAAGTCTATGCTGTGCTCGGCAACCACGATGTCTACGTAGACCCGGAAGCGGTCACTGCGGCGCTGACCGCGAACGGCATCAAGGTGCTTACCAATGCTTGCCTGCCCTTTGAACGCAAAGGGGGAAGGTTATGGCTGGCGGGAATCGATGACCCGCTGGTTGGCGATCCGAATCCGGAGAAGACGATCCCGGCCTCGATCCGCGATGTTCCTAACGAACCTGTCATCCTGATGTGCCATGCTCCGGATTATGCCGACGACCTGCTTGCGCATCCCGCGGGCATGTCGGTCGATCTGATGCTGAGCGGACACACCCACGGAGGACAGATTCGCCTGCCAATGGTGGGCGCATTGCAACTGCCCGACATGGGCAAGAAGTATGTGGAGGGGTGGTTTCAGCTGGGGCGCATGCAGCTTTATGTGAACCGCGGCATCGGTACGGTGGGTGTCCCCTTTCGCTTTGATTGTCCGCCGGAGATTTCGCTCTTCACACTGCGCGCGGCTTGAGGCGCGACGCGTTCGTGGCTCATGGGCTGGCTGGCTCATGGCGGCGTGGACGCACAATCAACAAGAGACCCCTACTGCGATTGGCGGAAGCAGATGTTCTCGCCATCCAGACGATACTCAGCCGAGCAGACGTCGCCGCCGCAGATCATCGCTTCGCCGGCGCAAAGCTGCCGCCGCGTGATCAATCCCATGGTTCCGCAGCGCGGGCAGGACATGACGGCGACGAAGGGGTTTTGGGCATGACCCAGCTTCGCCTGATTCTCCAGGACGAAAACCGTTCCAGGGTCCATTCTTTCCGGGATCCATTCTTCGAGGAATTGCAAGTCGGCTGACATCCTGCCCTCCAATGGGTTTGATGGTACCGAGCCGCGAAGGTTATCTCAGGCGGCGCTCAAGTACAACAGCAGGCTGCGTATGGCATCTCACAAGCGACTGTGCCGGTGGTCCAAATCAGTGTCTGCGCATGGGGGAGCCGGAGTCAACAGGAATCGCAGATTGAGGGTGTCAAGTGGGATTCCCCGTACTGAAAGGGGCTGTTTCCCTGGAGTAAATCGAACTAGCGCGCGGCTTGCAGCTTGGCCTTCGTCGGGCCGCCGGCGGCTTCGTCGATGGCCTTGTAGGTCTCTACGTTGCGCAGAATGGCCTGAACGTATTCGCGGGTTTGCGTAAATGGAATCGACTCCACGAACTCGTCGGTGCCGCTGTAGGGGCCGGCAGCCTCCCAGTCGATGACGCGATTGTCGCCGGCATTGTAGGCGGCCAGAGCGTACTCCGGCACGCCACCCAGCCGGTCGAGCATCTGGCGCAGGTAGCGGCAGCCGAGACGTATGTTCATCTCCGGATCAAGCAACTGGAAGGTCTGGAAATGGGCAATTCCCTCTTCGCGGGCCATCTGCTTGCCGGTTGCCGGCAGCAGCTGCATGAGCCCGTAGGCATTGGCGTAGGAGATCACCGAGGGATTGAACTCCGATTCCTGCCGAATGAGAGATGCGACGAGATATGGATCGAGATTGTTCTTCGCCGACTCAGTCTTGATCGCCTCCCACCAGGCTTCAGGGAAAAGAATGCGCCAATAAGCGAGAGGAATCGACTGGATGGAAGCGGATGCGGCGTAGGGCAGGGCCTTCTTGAGGGCCCGCATGGCACGGTACGTCTCGCCATACGAAGCGTAGATCTGCGCCTCGGCCAACGCGCTCCACGATGAAGAATCGGGGTCGGCGGCAATCTCGGCGGGAATGTAGTCGTTCAGGCCGGCGTTGGCCAGTAGTCGCGCCTTGGCCAAGTGTGGGCTGTCTTCAGGGAAGCTGTCGACCAGGGTGGGGACAACGGGTGCCTGAATGCGATCGAGTTGCGGCTCCGGCTCAGGCTGTGCGTCGCCCAGCGCGGCCAGGCGCTGCCGGGCCATCTGCGCATAGAAGTAGTGCTGATAAGCGCGTACCAGGGTGCGATAGTTGGTCACCGCGCTGGCTGGCTTGTGGTCCTGCGTCTCATAAAGCCGGCCGCGCCAGTAAAGAGCGGACGCGGTTTCCTTGGCGCCGGGATAGAGCTTGATCTGGTCGTCGAACATGCGCTCCGCATCGGCATAAAGACCCTGCCGGTAGCAAAGCCAACCGGCGCGCCAGTGGGCGGAGGGAGCATTTGTGCTCTCGGGAAAGTGCGTAGCCAGGTAACTGTAATACTGGACGGCGGTCGGGTAGTCGCGCTTGAGCATGTACATGTTGCCGCTCGAAAGCAGCGCCTCGGCCAACCAGGGACTGTGGGGGAAGTTTGACTCCATCAGCGTCACAATGCGCTGCTGATCTTCAGAGTCGTCGCGGTTGCGGGCCAGTTCCATCAATAGATAAAGCCGCCGCGCACCGTTCTCGTCGGGCGTGTCGGCCAGGCCCTGCACTTCGGCAGGAGTGAGCCGCTTCAGCTTCAGTTTGCAGGCTGCCGCTGCCACGGCAAAGCCATTGTGCGTCTCGGCGTCGAGGCCGGTCTTCTGGGCCAGGACACGATACTGGTCTTCGGCTTCGGCATAGCGGCCGGCGTTGTAGTAGGCATCGCCCAGGCTGCGCAGTTCCGCAACGGTGAGGGTAGATTCGTCGCCCATGGCCGTGAGCCGGGCGCGAGCGGTGGGTGCTTCGAAGCTCAAGGGATGGCCCAGCAGCAGCTTCTTGAAAATCTGTCCCGCTTCCTCTGTCTTGCCCAGCGCCAGGTCCACCTGCCCCAGGGCCAGCTGATAGGGAGTCCGGGCGGCGGAGTCGGGCGCTGCGGCCAGCACGCGCTGCGCGCCGGCTGCGTTCCCCTGGGCCAGCAGCACGGTCGCCTCAAGCTCCGGAACCTGCACATCGAAGATGCTGTCGGGGTAGCGGACTGCGAAGCCATGCAGAAGCGCTTCGGCAGCCGAATCGTTGCCCATCTGGTGCTCTGCATCGGCGCTCAGATAGTCGGCGTAGTCGGCCAACTCCTCACCTGCCTGCCGGGCCAGGTGCAGATTCTCCTCAGCCTGGGCAAAGCTCCTATCCACAAGATAGGCGTGGCCGAGTGCAAGGTAGGCTGCGCTGGCTGCTTCGCCGTCGTGGGCATGGGCATACTTCGCGACACCGGCATAAGCTGCGGGCGTGCGCAGGGTAGCCAGTTGCTGGGCCATGGGCCGCAGCTCGGTCGAGGCGACGAATGCCTTATGAATGCGCGCGGTGCGTGCCGCTCTGGCTGCACGGCCCGGGCGCGACCTGCCCTTCTTCACTGGGTGGGTCGTCTTTACTGGATGGGTGGTCTTTTTGGAATGGGGAGTCGTGGCCGTGGCCGGCTTGGCCGGCACATCGGCGAGAGCTTCCGGCGCCACGGGAGCCACCGCCAGCAGTGCGGCAAGCGCACCGGCCAGCCAGCGAGCCGGTTTTGGCGTACGAATTGGAATGCCAGTGACTCTCATGTATCCACTTTAAGCTGCTTTTGTCTTAGACGGAACACGTATGAACCTGCTGTGTTACCGAACTACACACAAAGTGGGAATGCATCACCCGAATATTTGCGGGAAGGATGCTTTCCGCCGCCGCGCCCGGCGTTCCGCATTCTCTATCATTCTCCTTTGACGCGCTTCGAAGCAGGCGGATTCGATTTCGCGGAAGCTGGAAGGAACCGCTGCGCTCCGAATCACGCGCATGACAAACCCTGAACAAATAGAAAAGGGTGGGGATCCGTGGTACATCTCCCACTGCCGCCGCGGCCGTTTGGTGGGCCGCACCCTCATCCGGTAAACTGAAGGCTACGGGACTTCCTCTACCACCCCAATCAGACCCCGAACGAATTCCCGCAACCAACGCGCATGGCGACCATCCAACCAATTGCAGGTGAACTCGAGCCGCATCCCGACGTTGCCCTTGTTGAAAGGGTGCGCGGCGGCGATGTCGCGGCCTACGATACGTTGGTGCGCAAGTACGAGCGGCAGGTCTTCCGCATTGCGCAGCACATAACGCAGAACCGCGAAGACGCCGAAGACGTGATGCAGGACGCGTTCTTGAAGGCGTACGAGAAGCTCGATCAGTTCCAGGGGAATTCAAAGTTCTACACATGGTTGGTTCGCATTGCAGTCAACGAAAGCCTGATGCGGCTGCGCAAGCGGCGCACCGGCAAAATGGTCTCGATCGACGAGGACGTCGAAACCGAGGAGGGCAGCGTCCCGCGCGACCTGGCCGACTGGGCGCCCGACCCGGAGCAGAACTACAACCAGTCGGAGCTGGGCGAGATTTTGCGCAAGACCATTCAAGGACTGCCCCAGGGGTTCCGCATCGTGTTTGTGCTGCGCGACGTGGAAGGGCTTTCCACCGAGGAGACGGCCGAGACGCTGGGGTTGAGCGTACCCGCCGTCAAGTCGCGCCTGCTGCGCGCCCGTTTGCAACTGCGCGAACGTTTGAGCCGTTACTTCCGCAAAAAGAAGGTTGGTGAGAAGTGACCTGCTCCGAGTTTCTAGCCATGCTCGACGACCTGATCGACGACTCGGTGACCTCCGAGATGCGCGTCGAGCTGAAAGAGCATCTGCGCGGCTGCGAGCACTGCGAAGTCACGCTGAGCACCACGCGCAAGACGATCGAGATTTACCGCTCGCACGAGATCTACGACATGCCCGCCGGCCTGCGCGAACGGCTGCATGCGGCGATTATGGCGCGGTGCAAAAAGGGCTGCTAGCCGCCCATCCACCTCAGTACCGATCCGTCGTCTCCGGCCTCAGACTTACCACAGGGTTCGGGTGCACCAGGTCCCTCGCCTTTGGGGACCTGGGAGACCACCGATCTCAACCAGCTTCTCCCGGGGAGCGCAGATGCTGGGGGAATTCGTTCCCGCGCCGGGAAGCGGCCCATTGGCTTTCAATCTGGACCGTTCGGTCCACCCCGGTCGCGTAGTGCCGGAAGCTCGACCATAGCCAATCTTCGGGCTTCTCAACTAGTCTAAGACTGATCGATCCGCCAAATATTCCGACTCCGGCACCAGCGCTTCCCCCGATTCCAAAACCGACTGACTTGTTCCAAGCTTCCGCTGCACCGCCTACGGTCCCCCCGATTGCACGTGTGAATTGTTGAAAAACGGAATAGATTCCTTTACTTGGGGCAACAACAAATGAACGAGCGGCAAACATCGTCATAGCGGTATCACGTTTCTATCGTACTTTCGTGTAATACGTCCCCAAGTCTCCATTGATTACAAGCTTGATTGTGGACTTGGTTCGCTCGATTGGATAGGCCCGCCTATCGATCACTACCTCTTCATCAGTCCCGCGATCCAGATCCCAACTCTTCTGCACCGTTGATATTTCACCTGTCAGCTTCGAAAATCTTATTTCCACTGCGGAATGGTCCGCCTTCAATATGACGAAGCTGGCGAACTCTCCTGGCGCGACACTGCTAGGTGTCAAAACGTATTCGCCAACATAATCGACAAGATTTGTACTGGCCGGTGAACTGCATCCGAATACGACAAAAAGCACAAGAGAAAAGCACACTACGAAAAAGTTTTTCATGAGCATGGCACCTGAATGTAGTTGGTCGTTCGCAAACCGCCCTGGCGCGCTGGCGCGGCGAAATAGC
>JBEKVS010000249.1:0-9015 GCA_049513795.1 Occallatibacter sp.
ACTTTCGTGGAACCGCTGGATCCGTGCCCATCGATTTGGAATTGAGTATTGACATCCGGTCCCCACCCCAGGTCAAAAGCGCCCAGGACAGTTTTGTTCAGGACGCTCTCGGCACCGTCAACCCATGCGGAATGATAAGTCACGTGTCCGGTTGAATCGTGGGAGTAATACGCCTGCACGTGATGCCATTTGTCCTTCGTCCATCCTTCCGGGTCGCACTTCGTTCCCGCCGCCCTTTCCCAATGCGGCTTCCCGTGCGTTGGGGTTCCCGTGTTCGCAGTGTACGTCCAGGTTCCGGAATATCCATCGCACTGGACGCCAAGAATGATCGTCTGCCTCGAGGGACTTACCTGGTTCGTATCCATTTCAATGTTTGCAATGGGGCCGGAGGAAGTTGGAATGTAAATCCAGGCATCGTAGAAGAAGTTCTCTGACCTTTCATCGTCCGCGTAGGAGACTGAAAAGCGCTCGTCGCCAGAGCCCTTGTAGTGTGTAACAAATTGGCGCGTGCCTCCATTCATCGTTGGCGAAGCCACGATTGAGGTTGATCCCGATGCTTCGCCTGCTCCGGCGGTGTCATGCATCCCGATCCAGTTCCTCAACGCCTGGACGCTGTGCGCAGTGATCGCGTTCGATGGAATGATCGATGCAGCAACTTCATCCGGCTTCACGGTGATCGTAAGCTCGGTGACACACACCGATCCCTTTTCACCCATCGCCGTGACGTGCAACGTATGTTTGCCGGGGGGAGACACGATTTCGGCTTCAAGAGATGCGCCGCTCAAAACCTTCGCGTCGGGGCTGCTGTCAAGCGAATAACTCATGGCCGCGACATTCTGCGCGCCGCAACTGTCAGCATTGGCCGACAGCGCAAATGGTGACTTAACTTCCGATTCGTTCGCAGGGCTGCTAACGGTCACGCTGGCCAGCGAGGGGACCGAAAGCGCGATGAATAGTGAAGAAAAAAATGTGATCTTTCTGCGCACCTGCATGGTGTTCCTTTCGAATCCTAATTTGGGACGCAACTTGATGTTTCCTCGTCTGCAGGGATGAGGGCGGATAATTTTCTCAGAAATGAATGGGTTGATCCGAGAGGCACTCCCGTAAACATGCCCGCTGTGACTGACTTCCAATCCTCATGAACCGTCGTTTCGGTGGCGCCAATGATCGTGATCTTGCGCCGCCGACTGCATGTTAGCCAAGGCTGAAAGTATCCACAAAAGATCGGTTGATAGGGGCTCTCTTATCCTGTCCCCTCAACTGAATCCACTTTCCCTGAGGCTCAAGACGCCGGTAACTAGGGGGGGTGTGATCAGAGAAATACTTACATATTTCATTCAGCCGGAAACCATTTCTTTTGATATTTTTTGAATAAATTTCCGAATTGGGATGCCTGGTAAATATTGCTTATCCGTCGCAAGAAAACACGGAAGACTATGTAAAAGTTACCCTGTTGCGGCGGAGCAACTTCGCCCGTTCACCTGATTTTCGCCGCTCCCATGGGTTACCATCCGGACCTGAAGTGCGCCCCACCGAACATGGATGCTGCAACCAGGATGAAAATGCCCGGTGTTATCAAGGCTCAGTGACTGGTCATCGGTGAACCTGGCCCCGCCGGCCGTTTAAAGGGCTCCAAAACCGCTGGTCTATGTAGGCATTCGACGCGGTCGAAGCTTACATCGAACCATCGCGCCGATCATGATCTGAATCCGATGTTAGCTCTGCCGATTCCGGCCAGGACCTTCCGCGCCGAAATAGGCCCTGGCGTCGGATTGAAAGAGAACCCAGGCGATCAATGCGAAAAACAAGAAGTGGATCGCGAATTGCCGAGGCGCGTGATAACTCATCGCCACGTGAAATGCAATCCACACGATCGCCAGCCATCGTGCCCAGTTGCGGCCAAAGAACATGAACACGCCCGCAAGAATCGCCAGCAACTCGGTCAGTTCAACCCAGACGCTGTCGCGTTGCAGGGCCAGCAATTCCGGAAAGTGGTAAGCGAAGGTCACTGCGCCCACCGCAACGTACAGGCAACAGAGAATCAGTATGGCTATTGGCCGCTTTCTGGAATTCATGGCAGCACCTCCTAACAGTCGCTGACGCATCCTTCAGGTGAGCAAGTCGCTTACTGCGTCCGCCAGCCGCTTGGGTGCAGCCAGAGCATAACTGCCCAGCAACAGGTCCCTCACTTCGTCCCAATCGATTTTGCCCACATCGAGGCGGAGCGCAACCCAACCCTTCGATGCCAGGTAAGCAGGAAGATAGAATCGACGCGGCTGGGCATCGGCCAGCGCCTTGTTATCGCCGGATAGCACTTTGCACGTCACCGCAACCATACCATCCCCATGGTGGTTGTCGAGGTAGTAGGCGAATGTCTTCTTCCGGACCAGAAACTGTGCGTGCGAATCACGCATCTCGCGTTTTGTCTCAGGAAGCGCAAGGGCGACCTCCGTCAAACGTGCGAGACGCGGGTCCTCTTGGGATCTTTCCGGCACGGCGCGTTTTTGCATATGAATCCTGACTACCCTCATAGTAGTTTCCCAAAAGAAAAGAGACCAGAGCCGCAGACGCAGTGTATTGAAAGTGCGCAGTCATGTCTGAGTGGATGCGCAGGCGCATTGGCGTGGACTCTGCGAAGGGCGCTCGAATGGCGAAGGAATGACACAAACCTTGACACAGAACTCAAGATTCAAGCTATAGGCTCAAAACTAAAGCTATCAAGTCGTCCAGCGTATTGATAAATATGGCACGACTGGACTCGTATCTAACTGTAACCGTCAGTTCATCAACATCTTATCATCGAGGGCTTCACGAATACCCCCAAACATACCCCCTGCGGCGGTGGGTATAGCGCCTTTTCCCACCTCGAAGACCGCGTGGCAACCTAATCACCGGGGCAAGGTCGACTCATAGGGTGGTCGTCCGTCCACAAGCTCGGCTCGTCATCTGGATACACGGGGATCCCAGAAAATAGGTGTGTATTTCTTCTAGTCCCATGGTGATCAGGTACTTTCCGCTGATGCCCCCCATCAGCCCGGTGGGCAGTAGGCCATGCGAGTTTGCGGAGTAGACGCTGACTCCGGAGTGGGTTTGAACGGCAAAAACCAGTTCATGCGATTCCAGGGGGACGCGGGGACCGATAGACGGAGAGCAACCGATCAGCCTTGGCGCGCGCGGATCCCCAGGTGAAAAGGAGCCAAAAACACAGGAGGACAGCATCCGAGACATTGGAGGTATTCGCCATCTGCAAATACAGAGACTGCCCGAAAGGCCGATTTCGATGAGCGCGTCATATTCGAATCGAATGAAAATGGGTCTGGAGTGGAATTGAGCAATGTCGGCAGCGAAGCTGCTGCAGAAGCCTATTTTTCAATTGGTTAGACTGGATGACCCCAAAATCACCCGAAAATGACTCTCGGTGCATTGCTGGTGAAAACCGATCAGGCAGAAACTCATAGCATCCTTTCCGGGCACCGTGGGTGCTGCCCCCCGCGGAAAGGACCCACGATTTTCATGACGAGCTTCCCAGGGAGGATTCAACTTGACCTGCTCCTATTTCCGCGTCTTTTCGCCCGCCTTTGGTGCCTTTCAAGCGTTCTGCAAGCTGTTTCTTTCCTTCCTGATCGGTCCACGGCTGTGGCGGCAGGCTGCAATGGCCGGAGCATTTGCGCTCGCGTTGCTGTTGGCCTCAGTGGCCGGTCTGCGGGCACAACAAACGTCCACGGAGGCGCAGAGTTCCGGCTCCAGCCGAGAGCCCTGGCCAGCCCAGTTTCGCGGCGCATCGCGAGCTGCGGACATCCCCATGGCAGGCGCCTTCGAGGGGCCGGCCGACCCGGCGGCGGTGCCGGCTGAGCGTGTGGGGGACTTCGGAGTGGTCAAGGGCGGCGTCACCAGCCCTGCCAAGGCATTGCGGTTCATCTTCAAGCGCAGCGCCACCCTGGGCTCTATCGACGTTGTCACCAAGGGCGCCAAGGGGCTGGATTTTGACGACGCCCATACCGGCACCTGCAAGGCCGGAAAATCCTACTATGCCGGCGACACCTGCACCGTCGATGCCACCTTCAAGCCCAGGTTTGCCGGAGCCCGCTCTGGAGCCGCGATCCTCAGGGACGAAGAAGGGAAGCCCCTTGCTGTACATCCCCTGTTCGGATCAGTCATGGAGGCGCAAATCGCCTACACGCCCTTTACACAGACCATTTTGCAGAAACCCGCACCAGTGATGGTAATGCCATTCAAGGCCGCTCAAGGCGTTGCGATTGACGGGAGCGGGAACATCTTCGTAGCCGACCCAGGGTTGGGGTACGACGCCGGTTACGGCTTCACGACAGACGTCGCTGCTTTGTACTGGTTGGTACCTCAGGGGGGGGCTACTACACCGTAACCAGTATCGCTACCGCATCAACTTCACCCCAGGGCGTGGCCGTGGATGGCGCTGGGAATGTCTACGTGACAGATCGCCTCTCAGGCAAAGTCTACATGGAGACAGTGTCAGGCTCCAGCTACACTGAGAGCCTGGTTGCTTCCGGGTTCACCAACCCGACGTGCGTTCTGGTAGATGGACAGGGCAATATTATTGTTGGCGATTTCGGTTCTTACGATCCTCCCAACCAGCCCTCCAATGGCGCCGGCCGGATTTATTTTGTGACGGATATCGGCGGCCCCGCTTCCAGTCAAGGTGTGGTTTCCGGCTTGCCCTTTGTGACCGGCATCGCTGAAGACCCAAACGGAAACCTCTTTGTGACTGGAATCGGTTACATTGACTTTCCCACCACTTATTCCGGTTCCAGCGTTGTCGAAATTTCGCCGGCATCCCCCTCCGGAACCGTGAGCACAATCACGACGAATGTCACCGTGCCTGCGGGGATTGTCTCGGATCCCGCCGGGGACCTCTTCGTGGCCGAATACAGCTCGAATCTCTCCGGGGAAATATTCGAGCTCGCTCCGTCGGGCGGCGCCTACACGCAGACCACTCTCATCCCTGGCCTGGTCTCCTATGACGGACAATTTAACTTCGGCGCGGGCATGACCGTCGATGCGAATGGGAATCTCTATTTTCTCGACAACCCGTACGGCACTGACAACGGCCAATATGTCGTCCAGGCAGATTTTTCCGTCGCGCCCGCCCTGACGTTTCCCAACACCAATGTGGGCGGCACGAGCGAGCAGACCGTGACCATCCGCAACATAGGTTCCGCAGCGCTCGACTTTGAAATCCCAGCCTCCGGAAACAATCCGGCTATCTCGTCCGGATATGAGCTGAACAGCACTGCCCTGGGCACCTGCCCGCTCGTGGCCTCGGGTGCATCCGATCCTGGGACCCTGGCCCCGGCAGGCCAATGCACGCTGCCCGTCAGTTTTGCCCCGGAGAGCTTAGGCGCGATCCCTGGAACGCTGTCGATGATGGACAATAACCTGGGCGCCCAGGCACCGGACTACGCTACGCAGACCATTAGCCTAAATGGGACCGGAACCGCAGCAGCTGCCTCCCTGGTCGTTTCGGCTCCTGGGACGGCGCAGGTAGCCACGTCGTTCAACCTGACGGTTACCGCGGAAGATAGCCACGGAAACATCTTCCCCACCTATACCGGCAAGGTGCACTTCACAAGCTCGGACCCCTTGGCGGTGTTGCCCGCCGACAGCATGCTCACCAGCGGCACAGGCACATTCGCCGCAACGCTTAATACCTTGGGTGCAAAGACGATCACTGCCACGGATACGAGCAATCCATCCCTGACTTTCACGGTTAATCTCACAGTGCTCCCCGGCCCCACCACTCAATTCGTAATCACGGGGACCCCATCATCGATACTTATCAACACGCCGTTCCAATTCACAATTACGGCCGAGGATGTAGAAGGCAACCCAACTGGATCGGCCTACACCGGCACGCTTTACTTCAGCAGCTCCGACAGCCACGCCCAGTTGCCCGCCAACACCACGCTGACTAACGGTACCGGCACGTTCACCGCGACGTTCGAGACTGGCGGATCTCAAGTGATCTATGCCACCGATACAGTCACCAGCACCTTATACGTTGAGTCGGCGCCCATAACGGTTCTTATATCGAATCTGGTGGTCACGACCAATCTGGACGATCCAGGCTACGCGACGAATTGCACGGCGCAAGCCACTCCTGGAACCGGGACAGATGCGTCGTGCAGCCTGCGCGATGCTTTGCTCGAGGCAACTGCCCTCGGCGGCGCCAACATCAGCTTCGATTCGACCCAGTTCAGCGCCAGCAACTCGGCTGCAACGAACACCATTACGCTGGGGTCGGCCGGCACGATAGCGATCGGACAGAACACCAACATAACTGGACCGACGACGGGCACCGGGTCGGCGCAGGTGAACCTCGTGACGGTGAGCGGAAACAATTCAACTTCGATTTTCTCCACTTCCGGCATAGGGGTGGTTCTGAGCAATCTCGCCATTAGCAACGGGCTCGGCGCCCTGACAACCGAGGGCACCGTTCTGGTGGAAGAATGTACGTTTTCCAACAACTCAGGTGTGGCGGGCGCCGCGATCTATAACAGTGCCACTCTCACTGTGACAAACTCCACATTTTCAAACAATTCCGCAGGGACGGAATCCGGCGGCGCAATCAGGAACCACGGTCCGTTGACCTTGAGCGACAGTACATTCTCCGGTAATTCCGCTTTAAACGGCGGAGCCATCGACAACTTGAGCACGCTGAAGCTGACGAACAGTACTTTTACAGGCAATTCCGCCAGCCAGGCGGGCGGCGCTATTTACAACCAAGCTACTGTTTTCCAAATCAATGCCGCCACCATCTCCGGCAATTCGGCTGCGGGTAGCGGCGCCGGCGGCGGCATCCAGAGCACATCCTCATCCTCTTTCACAATCCGAAATTCGATTGTGTCGGGCAACGGGACCAACGACATCGTCGGATCGTATACACAGACCCAAGGCGGCAACCGGATCGGCATCGACCCAATCGACCTGGAACCGCTCGGCAACTATGGCGGTCTCACGCAAACGATGCCGCCCCTACCCGGCTCGTCGGCCATCTGTCGCGGAAGCTCCAGCGTTGATACCATCACGACCGACCAGCGTGGCGTGGCCTACGATCCGCTATGTCCGAGGGGCGCAGGCTTGATAGATTCGGGCGCCGTGCAAACCCACTACGCTCTCTCCTTCACCACCCAGCCGGGGTCCCTTCAGTACACCAACCAGGCGGTTACGCCATCGCCGGTTGTCGCCTTCACGGAAAGCGGCAACTATGACGTTACGGATTCAGTTGAAGGCACGGTGACCGTGACAGACACTGCCTCCCTGCTGGGCGGAACAACCACGGCCGCCTTGAGCGGCGGTACGGCCACCTTCAGCGCTCTCAGCTTTAGCACAACCACCACTGGCGACACGCTCATTGCAATGTTCCCGGTCGGCGGATTATACGCGGTCTCGCCTGCCAGCAACTCCTTTAATGTGGAGGTCGTCCCGCCTGTTCCGCTGGGCAACCTTGAAACGGCAATCGACGCGACCACTGGCAGTACGACCGTCAATTCCAACGATTCGATCTACATCAATGGATGGGCGGCCGATCCAAAGGATGGAGCACCCGTCGCCAGCTTGAAGATCTACATCGATGGCGTGGCGGTCACGGCCCCAACCGTTGGCGAAGCGCGTCCAGACGTTGCGGCCTATTACAACAACCAGTCGTACTTGGACTCGGGTTTCACCCTCTACTACCCGGCCTCATCGTTGTCCGCGGGCGCGCACACAGTCACCGCGATTGCGACCAACAAGGAAGATGTCTCGACCACGCTGGGCCCCCGCACCATCAACGTCAACGTGGTTGTTGTGTACCCGCCGCCTATAGGCAATCTTGAGACCGCGCAAGATGCCAGCACCGGTTCAACCACAGTTAAATCCTCGGACAGCATCTATATCAACGGCTGGATCGCCGATCCGACCGATGGCTCGCCGATGTCCAACGTCCATGTGCTGATCGACGGCGTGTCGGTGGGTACTCCAACCCTGGGTATCTCACGGCCTGACGTAGCCACCTATTACAGCAATTCCGCCTACACCAACTCGGGATTCACGATGTACTACAGTGCAGCACAACTGTCGGCTAGTTCGCACACCATCACCGTCGTGGGCACCGATTCGCATTCGGTCTCTACGACGCTCGGGCCTCTCACGATCAATGTTATCCACCCCAGCGTTCCGTTGGGCAATCTGGATTCGGCCGTGGACGCCACTACTGGATCATCGACCATCTCCAAATCTACCGGCACGCTCTACGTGGGCGGATGGGCGGCCGATTACACAGACAATGGCCCAGCGAAGTCGGTGCAGATCTACATCGATGGGACATCCTTTGCTGCGGCGACACTCGGAATCTCTCGTCCGGACGTTGCCGCCTACTATAGCGATTCAGCATGGACCAACTCCGGGTTCCATCTCTACACGAGCGTATCCACGCTTAGCACCGGTTCCCACTCCGTTACGGCGGTCGCGAAAGACTCGTTGGGAGATGCAACGACTCTCGGCCCGCTGACGTTCACCGTCGGCCCCTAACAGCCGGAAATCAGCTCGTGGTCCTGCTTGATGGTGACGGAGCGGCTCCAGTTGCTGCCGAGGTGCGCGCGCGCCCAGACGGCGAAAGTCGATTCGGGCCGCGATCCGTCTCCCCAACCCTCTACCCCCCCATGGCTGGCCTGGCCAGTACATCTTCGCCAACGTGATGAATCGAGGGCAAGGCCGGCACCCGATATCCCAGCCTGGTCATGGGATGATTGCGGGCGGACAGACCTTCGATGAGCTGTGCTTCGAGCTGCAACTGCCGCCCCGGCGAGTGCGGTCGGTGATGCACCCCGGGGGCCTGGTTGGGTTATATACCGGACATAACTCCAGACTCTGGAATGAATGGCGCAATTTGGACCAGCGGGAAGTAGAAGCGCGCGTCCCTCGACCAGGAAGAGAAGCTCCTCGGCCGTCGCGCGCCATCGACCTGACGGGGCCTCTCGGTGATTACTCTGCGGAGTTTGG
>JBEKVS010000250.1:0-9012 GCA_049513795.1 Occallatibacter sp.
GCCCAGCGCACGTCAGCTCCCAGGCTCACCAGCGTTTCAATCAACACCGCCGTCTGTATCGTCATGTGCAGCGAGCCGGTCACGCGCACACCGGCCAGCGGCTTGCCTGCCGCGTATTTGTTGCGGATGGAGACAAGTCCTGGCATCTCGTGTTCGGCGATGGTGATTTCCTTGCGGCCCCAGTCAGCCAGCGACATGTCGGCTACCTTGTAGGCCAATTCGGTGATTTCGAGCGTTGAGCTTGCCATGATGTCTCCTTATGGAATTTTCTTGAGGATCGGTGGTTGAAGGGTACAGGCTTTGGCCGGTACGTGAATGGGCAAAAACAGCCGGGGTCCTAGCCCCCAAGGAAAACGCCAAGACTGATATCAGAACCAATTTGCTCGATGTTTATATCGTCAAATCGTGATATGTTGATATGTAACAGAACTCTTCTACACAGTCAAGCTGAACCATGTCTTCGATCCTGAAAACTTTGCGAGTCGTCGCTGACCCCAACAGGCTGCGCATCCTGTTGCTCCTGCGCGGCGAAGAGCTCTCCGTAGCCGAGTTACAGGAGATTCTGGTCATGGGCCAGAGCACCATCTCCACGCACCTTGCGCAGCTCAGGCAGGCCGGCCTTGTCGAAGACCGCCGCACCGGCAAAAGCAATCTCTACAAACTGAGCCCCGCGCATGGCAGCCCTCTCGACGAGATTCTCGCCCGCGCCTGGGCCGAAATTCCCGAAGCCCAAACCGATCAATCCGCCATGCGCCGCGTTCTCAGAAAACGGCAAGACAAGATGCGCAGCTTCTTTGACTCCGTGGCCGGCCGCCTGGGCAAGGACTACGTTCCCGGCAAATCATGGAAGAGCATGGCCGAAGCGCTGTTGCGTCTCATGCCCCCGATGGTAATCGCCGATCTCGGCGCCGGGGAAGGAGCCTTCGCGTTGCTGCTCGCGCAGCGTGCCAAAAAAGTCATTGCCGTCGATAGCAGTGCCAAAATGGTTGAGGTGGGGCGCGAGCAGGCCCAGCGCTATGGCGTCGTCAACATCGACTACCGGCTCGGCGATATGGAAGATCTCCCCATCGACTCGGCCTCCGTCGACCTGGTCTTCTTCTCGCAGTCTCTTCACCACGCCCTGCACCCCGACCGCGCCGTAAACGAAGCGAGCCGGATTCTCATCCCCGGCGGCCGCATCCTCATCCTCGACTTAGTCAAGCATCGCTTCGAGGAAGCCAGAGAGTTATACGCTGACGAGTGGCTGGGATTCAGCGAGACCGAGTTGGAAGCCATGCTGGAGCAGGCCGGCTTCCGCGAGATCCAAACCTCCATCGTCCACAAAGAGCCGGAAACCCCGCAGTTCCAAACCCTCCTGGCCGTCGCCGAAAAACCCAGTGATTAAAAACACTGCCCTCTTGAGCGTAGCCAAAGAGACCTATACTCAAAAAGCTCTGTCATCCTGAGCGAAGCGTAGCGCAGTCGAAGGATCTGCGGCTGCTCTTCCCCACCGTTCGCAACCCGTCGCCATACGGAATCATTCCGATGCGGTACTATACACCGCATGCCTGAGCACCTCTACTTCACTTACATCATGGCCAGCCGAAGCCACACGCTGTACATCGGCGTTACGAACGACCTGCGCAAGCGGGCATTCGACCACAAATGGAAGAATCACGCTGGCTTCACGGAGAAGTACAACTGCGATCGCCTCCTCTGGTTCGAAGGCTATCAAGAAATAGCACAGGCCATTGCTCGCGAGAAGCAGTTGAAGGGGTGGAGACGCGGCAAGAAGATGGCATTGATCGAGAAGGCGAATCCCGCATGGGTTGACCTGAGCAAAGACTGGTACGACGTAGAACCCGCCGACCTCAAACGTGCCATAGATCGGATGGATGCCTGAAGTGCAACCGCAGATCCTTCAACTCCGCTGCGCTTCGTTCAGGATGACACCATAGAATATTCGGATGGGCTCAGTGCCTTTTCCACCCATGCATCCCCGCCTCATAGCTGCGCCGGTCCAGATGCGGCAGCGCGCGCACCACTTTGTCCGGAGCCACGGGATAGTGCCTTGCCGCAATCAGCAACTCCGGCACGCACCACAGGTCTTCTTCCGCAGTCATCCAACTCCGGCCGTCGAGCCGCGCCAGGTTTACCGGCATCGAGTAGGAGCGCAGCGTATGCTCGCCGCGCAGATTGTAGTAGTGCTCAAAGTAGCTCATCGCCAGCTCGCGCAGTGTGCGATACACCGGCTTGCGCGAGCGCAGCCCGGCAAAGTTTGATTTGGCAATGCTTCCCCACAGCCCGTGCTCGCGGTAGATGGCCAATACATGGTCGTCGTCGCGCACGCCTTCAAGGTCCATCAGCAGCGGCGGATGCCCCTCCAGTCGCAACGCTGCCGCGGCCACCAGCGCTCCCTCCAGGCAGTGACCTTTGCGCTCGCGCAAAGTCCGCTGTGGAGATCCCGCTGTGTCCGCATACTGGTAAGTCAACCCGTCAATAAACTCCTGAATGCGCTTCGGCGTCTTCAGCGCGCGCAGCGTCCGCAGGTGTTCCGCCGTCATACCGAATCCGTCCCGTCCGCCGCGCCTTCCCGCAGTTTTCCTGTCCTTCAAAACAAGTCCCTCAACCCTCTTCGGAAAGTCTCGGGAATTATACAGATGGACCTATCGTTACGCTGGTTCGATTTTCTTCGAGCTGGAAGGCAGGCGGGAGCCTTTGGATGCTACCCGCCTCGAAAGACGTGCCGCCAGCCAGTTATTGCTTGACGGCAACACCTACGTCGTAGTTGATGGTGTCCTCTATCTCCACCAGGCTCATGACCTGGCCGTTCTGCGACACTTGAATGTTAAAGTGGCCGACAAAGTTAATGCTCAGGGTTGCAGTGCCCGAACCGTCTGCATTCATGGATGTAATCTGCATCGTTCCGGTCCCGGAGCTCTTGCCGCATTCCGCCGTGTTGGCCTTGTAGCTGGCCGGGCCCTCCCCTCTGGAGTTGAGGGTGAACGTGACCAGCTTGCTGCCGATTCCGCATCCACCGTTGAGTTCGATCCCCGCCGTCCATGTCCCCACCAGGTTGGGCAGAGCCGAAGCCGGCTGCACAGTTTCATTGTCTTGAGCTGCGCCTGGAGTTGCAGCGCAAACAAAAGTGATAAGCGCGAACGCGGCCAGAAGAGAAGCCGGGCCCTCTTGCGGTTTTGGCTGAACAGCGTGGTGTGATTCGTCATTTTCATTTGATCTCCTTGTTCGACCGTTTTTGATTAGTCGCTTTTTGATCGGGAATGTTTGGGTTGCTGAATTTCGGGTTAGCAGGTTCTTGCTAAGGTAGTTTCTTGACTTGGTCTGCTTTGGGGATAGTGTGCGCTGAATCGCGTTCGTTTCAAGCTTCTTCTGGTCAAAGGTTCAAGGCGCGCAATCCACCCTGACTCCGCAAGCAACGAGAGCCACCCAGCATCTATCTTTTTCTAGAAAACGCAGATGGCGACGAACCCCGGCGCTGAAAGTAGCACCACCGCGCCACGCCTTTCGACCAAAAATCTGACTTCGCAGCGTCGCAACCCCGAATCCGGATGCAGAGCGCCAAACAGCCAGGGGCTGCGCATCAGTTTCCATCGCTGGCATCCGCCTCGGTCCGGCTCAGTCGGCAAACTCTGCCACCGGGCAATAGTCCTTGAGCGTGATCGAATTTCCAATCTTGAGGGGCACTTCGATCATCATGTCTTTCCACGGAGTGTGAGGCAGAATCTTCCACATCTGGGTGCTCAACCAAAGCCGGAATCGCGTCCGCGGCACAAACCAGTCGCCCCCTCCATCCGCAATCCCCTGGCACTTCTTCACGAAGTCCCGCATCAGGCTTTCGTATCGCTTGAATGCCAGAACGTGGTCTCCGTCTGCCTCGGCCAACTCGCCGGCCAGAACATACGCCCCCACAACCGCCATGCCCGTTCCCATGCCGGAAAGCGGCGACGCACAGTAGGCCGCGTCGCCCAGCAGCACGGCGCGGCCATTCGACCATCGCTCCATTTTGACTTGGCTGACAGAATCGAAATAGAAGTCGGGTGCGGTTTCCATGAACTCCAGCAAGCGTGGCACATGCCAGCCGTCCCGTTGCAAGTGGTGGCACAGAATGCCTTTTTGCTCTTCGACATTGTGGCGGTCATAGAGCAGCGGATCGGTGGAGAAAAAGAACGACGCCTTGGCCTCCCGGGGATCGCCGTAGTTGAAGATGCCCACCTTCTTGCCCAGCGTCCCATAGTAGAGCCCGCTGCGGTCGAGATGCAGAAAGTTGGGAACGGTAAAGATCGAAACGAAGTAGCCGAGGTAATTCACGAAGCCGGATTCTGGACCGAAGGCCAGCGATCGTACTTTGGAATGCAGCCCGTCGGCGCCGACCACCAGATCGAACCTGCGCCGCGCGCCGCGCTCAAACTGCACCTCCATGCCGTCTTCGCTCTGCTCAATGGCGTCGATGGAGTCATCGAAGATGTATTCGGTCGCCTCGCGCGTGGCCTGATGAAAAATTGCTGCCAGATCGCCGCGCAGAATCTCCAATTCACCGCTGGTGAACCCATCGGGCATGCTGGCGACCTTTTTGTTGTCCTTATCCACGATCGTAATTGTGCCGATGCGGGTTTGCTTTTGCTGCACATCCGCGAGCAGGCCCATGCGCTCCAGCACGCGAACGGAAGCTCCGCGAAAATCAACCGCATACCCGCCCGGCCGGATCGCCGGCGCGCGTTCCACGATGGTCGGATTAAACCCGTGCCGGCGCAGCCAGTAAGCCAATGCCGGCCCAGCCACGCTGGCTCCGGAGATCAGGATGTTTGGGTTTTTCATGACGAGTCTTCTCCTTTTCAATTAGTACAAACGTCTTATACAAATGTACTATACGCTCGTCTTATACAGTTGTCCTCTCTGGATTACAATCTTTTCTCATGGGCAACCGTGAAGCGCTGCTCCGTGCCGCCAAGACCTGTCTGCTTGAAAAGGGCTATGCCCGCACCACCGCCCGGGATGTCGCCTCTAAAGCCGGCGTCAGCCTGGCCGCCATCGGATATCACTTTTCATCGAAGGACGCGCTGCTTACCGAAGCACTTTTGCTGGCGTTCGGCGAGTGGGACGATGAGCTCAATCGCACGCTGCAGGCCAGCGTTCCGCCCCACGTTTCTCCGGCAGAACGATTTGAAGCCACCTGGGCAAACCTCATCGCCACCTTCGAAACCTACCGTCCACTTTGGATTGCTAATTTCGAGATATTCGCCCAGATGGTAAGCCAGCCGGCAACCCGCGAGCTTCTGGCCAGCAAACTTCACATTGCGCGTACCGGGCTGGCCGCAATGTTTCTCAACCGGGAAGAGAGCGCCATCACGGCCCACCTATCGCGTACGATCGGCACGTTCCATCACGTGATTCTTTCCGGGCTGATCGTGCAATGGCTCATCGATCCTGCCACCGCGCTTTCGGCGAAAGGTCTCACCGAAGCTCTTCGCCAAACCGCCGAGAGCCTGCAACCCGGTAAGCCGCCAGGGAAGAAACTAAAACATAAGCACAGGAAGTCGCGTTAAGCCGCCCGACGGCCGACTTTACGACCGCAACAAGCCAAGCCTGGCCCGCGGTCGCAGCACGGCGCCTGCCATGACCACCGTGGGAACGAGATCCATCAGGTAGACAAGCGTAACGGCCGAAACGATGTGGGTTGAATAGAGCCAGAATTCCAGCGCAGTCAGCGCCAGATACAACAGCACCGCCAGCTTTCTCTTCTCCAGGATCACGAAGATGCCGATGCAGCCGCTCAGGTCACCGACCAGAATGCTGGCCAACCATAAGTTCGCGTGGCGAAGAATCGCAAACTCAAGTAGCGTCGGTAAAACATAGAAGACTGTGACGGCAATCAGCAAGAATAACGGCGCAGGCAGTGCCTGAATATCAAGCTTGCGCAGCCAACGGCGAACGGCATGATCCGTGCTTTGCCTTGCAGAAAACCCGCCACCCTGCACGACTCCAGCTTGGCAAACGTGTAACGCTGCCTGCTCTCGCGCGGCGCTCAGCTCCTGTCCTTTGCCAATTTTTAGAAAGCAGCGGGTGCAAATAATATCGCAGCTGCCATCCGCAAAAAACCTGTAATGATATTCCATTCCACGCACCGCCTCGCAAGTAAAACAGCGCCTCTATCGAAACCATTTAAGAATGGTTCTCCGGCTTTCGTCAAGCAATGCGAGAGTCGGGAGCTGCCTGCCAGGAATCGGCTCCCCTGGCCTACATTGTCGCGAAAAGTGCCGGGCGCGATACCATAGCATCCAATACAGCGAGCCTGAATTGACTGCCGAAACGTTGAAAAGCCGCGCACAACCGCCGCCAAACGCCTCCGCCTCTCGAGCGCCCGCCGCACCGCCATCCTCAAGGCGCTCGCAGACCCGCGCCGCTTCGAACTCCTTGAGTGCATCGCCAAAGCCGGTTGCCGATTGAGCTGCTCTCAGGCCCTGGCGGCGCTGCCCATCTCCGCCGTCACTCTCTCGCACCACATCAAGGAGCTTGAAAACGCCGGCCTCATCCAAGTGCAGCGCGAAGGAAAGTTCCACTTCCTCAGCCTGCGCCCCGGCGTACTCACCGGCCTCAGCGGCCTGCTCACTTCGCTCGAGACCGACTCCTGCGATTTAGGCCCGCTTCTCCGCATCGAGCAGGCTTTTCTTGCGCTCAACGCCCCAGCGGTAGCCGGTAAGCGATCCACTGACGCCGACCACGCGATGACAGGGCACCACTACGGCGACGCGATTGACGGCGCAGGCGCGAGCCACCGCCCGGGTCGCGTTCGGTTCGCCCATCTCGCGCGCCAGCTGGCTGTAGGTGCGTGTCTCGCCGCGAGGAATGGCGCGCAACGCCTGCCACACCCGAAGCTGAAAGACCGTTCCGCGCAAATCGAGCGAACCAAGCCGCGACCGGTTTTCCGCGAGATCTGAACCGTCGCGCACAGTCTCGAGTGCCGCATCGACGAGCTTGGATAACGAAGCATCGCGGCGCAGTGTCGCCTGTGGAAACTCTTCGCGCAGGCTGCCCTGGGCCTCGGCCGACGTAGATCCCAGCGCCAGCCAGCACAGTCCGCGCTCCGTGGCTCCCACAACCATCCAGCCGAATGGCGTGCGCGCGGTCGCCCAGCCAATGTGCTCGCCCCTGCCGCCCTTGGCGAAGCGGGCCGGCGTCATGCCCAGCGCCGAGCCTTCATATGCGCGGCTCGAGGAGCCGAACCCCGCCTCGTAGATCGCATCCGTCACAGAGCCTCCCTGCCTTAGCTCACTGCGCAGGCGCCCGGCTCGCAGCGCTCGCTGGTATTGCAGCGGACTCACGCCTACTTCTTTCTTGAAGAGCCTCTGCACGGTAAACGGGCTGAGCCCGCCGATGCGGCCCAATTCTTCAAGCGACACGCGGCGATCGACATGGGCCTCAACATGGGCGCGAATTCTCTCCAAAGCTCCTGGACGCCAGGCTGAGTCCGGCTTGCAGCGCAAGCAGGCGCGAAAGCCCGCCGCCCGAGCCGCCGCCGCCGAGCCGAAAAAGCGCACATTGTCCCGCAGCGGCCGCCTGCTCGAGCAACTTGGCCGGCAGAACACGCCCGTGGTCGTCACCGCGTAGAAGAAGGGAGCCGCGCCATCGCGGGCGAGGAGTTGTTTCCAGGCGGTCTCTGCATCGGGAGCGAGCGCTTTGATCAGAGCCGTTTGATTTGCGAGTTGGAGATTGCTGTTCATGAAGCTTATCGTCGCCGACATTGGACTCGCGCACACTCCGAATCTTGCGCGCAATTCGGATTCTTCATCCTTCGCCGGGCAAGCCCGAATCCCTTCTACAAACCCGACATTCCCTTCAGCAGCCGGGTGCCCCATCTTTGCCGCGTTCTTGTTCTTGCGGCAAGGGTGGGAAAGCACAAGCCCCGGGACCAATCCCAGGACGCACCACCTTCTACAAGTCAGACATTCCCTTCAGCAGCTTTTCCGCCCGCAAGAGATCGGCTTCTGTATCCACGCCAATCGTGTCTCGCGGAGCGGGCGCCACATAAATGTCGATGCCGTTGTCCAGAAGGCGCAACTGCTCCAGCCGCTCAACTCGCTCGATCCAAGATATCGGCAACGCAGCAAAGCGCTCCAGAGCTGCCTTGCGGTAGGCGTAAATACCCAGGTGTTTGCGATAGCCGGCAAATCCCGGCCCATCGCGATCAAACGGAATCGTAGCTCGCGAGAAATAGAGCGCGCGCCCATCGAGAGCCGTAACCACCTTCACCGCATTCGGGTCGTCGATTTCCTCCTTCGGGCAGCGGACGGCCAGCGTCGCAACCTCAACCTCAGGCCGCTCAAACAGCGCCAGCAGCGGCGGAAAAAAGTCCGCCGTCAGCGTCGGCTCATCGCCTTGAATGTTGACGTAAATGTCGGCGTCAATCTTACGCCCCACTTCCCGCACTCGGTCTGAGCCGCTGGCGCAATCAGGCGAGGTCATCACGACGGGCACGCCGCGCTCGCGGCAAATCGCTGCCACCTCTTCCGAGTCGGCAGCCACTACGACCGGATCCATCAGCCCGCTTGCCGATGCCGCGCGCCACACCCATTCCACCATGGGCTTTCCAGCAATCTCGCGGACCACCTTCTTTGCCATCCGCGTCGAACTCAACCGCGCCGGAATCACCCCGGCGATGCGCAACCTGCTCATGCAGGCGAGTCTACAGCAGCCGGGGCACAGCACTCGTGTCCGGGAAATTCCCCTGAAAAGCAGCACGGTCCCGGCGGGCTGCTGAGTTTGACCGCGAATCCACCCGCCCGTATCATCAACTTTGGGCATGCGCGCGGATTTGATTCCGCCCCAAGCGGCTGCACCAAGCGGCAGGTCCCTTCGAACTCCCCGGCGGAGTAGCTCAGATGGTTAGAGCGATGGATTCATAACCCATAGGTCGACAGTTCGATCCTGTCCTCCGCCACCACAGCTAAGCTGTTGAACCTATTCAAGTTAATGGGCTCTTATGAGTGCGCCTGTACCTATCATGTACCCCAGGTC
>JBEKVS010000251.1:0-9010 GCA_049513795.1 Occallatibacter sp.
TTTTGCCGATCAGCGATTACGGCATCCGGACAAGCCCCAGGACCCGTCGAACCGCAGAATCTCTCTGATTGTGGGATATCTGGTCAAAGACAACTCGGAAGTACCACCGCCGTCTGCAATCAAGCAATTCGCGGCAAGCGATAGTTCAGGCGCCGACCCTAAAGCCGCCGTCAAAGGGACTGACAGTAAAGCGGCCGACACAAAAAGCGCCGATAAGAAATAGCTCTCGAATCAGTTGGCCCCTGAGGGGATTATTCGAGAAGAAGCGGACCTTTTGGATCGGGGGGCTTGGGCAGTTTGGCGGAAGCTGCCAAAAGAGTCACCAGCCGCTCCACGTCTTTGCGCTGCCGTTCGGACTTATAGATAAACTTTAATCCGGCGAAATTCGGTTCGGCATGCATCACTCGAGTGCCGAGCTCAACCGTCAAGCTCCCACAGGTCATCGTCACCGTGCCGACCGCATTTGCCGATACGCGTTCGGCAAGCTCGAGCCTCATGCCGTCGACGCTGATTTCCTTGCAGCGGCCCATGTGCGTCGAATTCTCGATCGCCAGATGGGCAGCACAATCCACCAGGAATCGCGGCGCTCGGTAGTCAAATCTTTGCATAGTCCCCTGTGCCTGCCCAGAGTGTTCGTTGCAATTGGCTGGCCATCTGCCGCTTCGGGAGCTCCGGAGCAAAGCAAAAGCTCACGCCCAATCTTCAATGTTTTTCATCATATCCGCTGACTGCGATTTCGGTTCGAAGAATTGCGTTCAATCTTCGACCGAGCTTTGGGTGGAACTCGTTCTCCACCCGGCATCCGGCATCTTCACTCTCCCTCATGAGCTCAAATTGCGCTTTTGAGGATGACCCTATCTGGTTATTTTCCTTACAGGCAAATTGGTGCTAGGTTAACTTTCAATGATCGTTACCAAAGTTAATCATCAAAATTGTCGTGCATGTCAGCGTACTCTAATGCTGAAATGCACTCTTGGAGGAAAATCAGTCAGCCGTCAAGCAGGGATAATCCCGCTTGCGTTCCTGAAAGGATCGCTCGATGCTAAGCGACTGATTCTTGAGAAGGTTATGAGAGCCCCCAAAGCGATGCTCGTTCACCACCTTCAATCCTCCCTGCCAAGTCGTGCCGCTTGGATGAACAGCCTGGTGGGTTGCTCCATGCATGATGCTCTCGGCAGTTTTCTGGATAAATTCTCATTTTTCTCAGGCAGGAGGGTAACGAGTTGAACGGCACAGATGTCACTATTGCTTCCAGCTCGACTCATGGGGAAGGCGCCGAAGCGGCTCTGGCCGGCTCAAGAGCAGGCAGACTTGCCGCGGAGTTTGAGCATTCCGTCGGCCGCCGCATTCTTCTCGTCGAGGATGACGTCTCCCTCACTGGTTTTCTGAGCGCCGAATTCCGAGCCCAGCATTTTCTCGTCGATCAGGCTCACGATGGAGAGGAAGCCTTGATCGCGCTGGAGGAGAAACAGCGTTACGACCTGGTTATTCTTGAGCTTAACCTGCCCAGACTCGACGGTATTAGCCTCATACAGCGCCTGCGGCAAAGCCATCCCCGCCTGCCGGTGCTGGTGCTGACGGTACGGAATCGCGTCGAAGACAAGGTGCTGGCTCTGCAATCCGGCGCAGACGACTGTGTGACCAAGCCCTTCTCGCTCATTGAACTCCTGGCCAGGGTGGGCGCGCTCATGCGGCGAAATTCGGGCCTGGTCCCTAATTGTTCCAAGGTTGGCGACCTTACGCTTTACCGGGATGAACGCCGCGTGGAGCGAAACGGCCGGCGCATCGAACTGACGCCCCGGGAGTTCGCCATTCTCGAAGTCATGATGCGAGATGGCGGCCGCCCTGTTTCCCGCACCACGTTGCTTGCCGAAGTCTGGAATACCTCGTCGAAGACCGCCACGAATATCGTGGACGTGTACATGAAGTATGTGCGCGACAAGATCGATCTTCCCGGCGAGCCGAGATTAACCCATACAGTCCGCGGTTTTGGATACGAGTTGCGCCCGGCCTGAAGAACCTTGAAGGCCATTTCCCGGCGACTGATCAAGTCTCCAGAGATCCGTCGGGTGATCGAGCTTTCTCATCGATTTCTCATTTACCTCAGGTGATGAACACATGGCTACCCCTGCTACCCAGTTCGAGCGCTTCGAAGATCGAATTCCAATAGAGCTATATATTGTCAGCCCAAACGCCAAACTCCGGCAGGAGTTGGAAGCGAAACTGGGCCCTCCGCGCTGGAAACTTCTCCACGCGGCAGGCGGGGCGCAAGCCCTGGAGATGCTGCGCGAGAACGGAATCGACGATGGGATTCTCCTGCTCGACCCCAACTTGCCAGACCTAGAGGCCAACGAATTCCACGGAATCGTGCGGAGCCGGTTCCCGAACGCACAGATTCTCATGTTGAATCCGCAAACCGGCCAGCTTCTGATTGGGGCCGCATCGCCGACACCGGTTTCGAGAAAACTGGCCGATGCCGTCAATGGCAGCAGCCCGATGCGAACCACCCCCGCGCCCTCAGTCGTCAGCATCAATCCCCGGACTCCAATCGAAGGACGAGCCAGACTGCGCAACATGATCGGGGACTCGGAGCCCATGCAGCGGGTATACAGCCTCACGCGCATGGTCGCGGCTCGCAACACCACGGTTCTCATCACGGGTGAGAGCGGAACCGGCAAGGACCTGGTAGCGCAGGAGATCCATCTAATCAGCGCGCGCAGAAACCAGCCGCTTGTTGTGGTGAATTGTTCAGCGATCCCTGAAACCTTGCTGGAGGCGGAGCTTTTCGGCTATACCAAGGGCTCGTTCACCGGCGCAATGCAGTCGAGGATCGGGCGCATTCATGCGGCCCACGGCGGCACTTTGTTTCTGGATGAGATCGGCGATATGCCTGTCTCCCTGCAAAGCAAGATCCTGCGCTTCCTTGAACAGGGAGAAGTGCAGCGAATCGGCGGGAACGACAACCTGAAGGTCGATGTGCGGGTGGTCGCAGCCACCAACGCCGATCTTAAGAAGCGCGTGGCGCAGCAGCAATTCCGTGAGGATCTTTATTTTCGACTTGCTGTGTTTCCGATCCATCTCCCGCCTCTGCGCGAGCGCATAACCGACCTGCCAGAATTGGCTGTCGCCTTCGCCGCAAAGTCGTATCCCGGAGTGTCGTTGACCGACGAAGCCATGCAGGTGCTGATGCAGCACGATTGGCCGGGCAACGTTCGAGAGCTGCGGAATGCGATTGAACGCGCCACGATCCTGGTAGGAAACGGCAACGAAATCACGGCCGAACACATAATTCTTTAGTATTGGATCCCGATTTAGGACGCGCTTCCCAGTTTGGCACGCGTCGTGCAAATGAGATAGGCAAATGCTGCCGAGTTCTCATGTGGTTCCAATAAACGGTGCGAATGCGCTGCGCGCTCCGCAGGTCCTTGCGGATGCCTTTTCGGAGTTCATCTCCGCTTCGACTCTGCTGGAGGCGTCTTATCGCGATCTGCAGCAGGAGGTCGCGCACCTTGGGGTGGAGCTGGCCGAGCGCAACGCGGCCCTGAGCAGAAGCCTGGCCGGAAACGACCGCATGCGAGCGGCTCTGCAACAGATGATTGATTCGATGCCCTGCGGCGTGCTGGTCCTGAGTACGGCGGAACGCATCGTCACTATCAATCCTGAAGCGCGCAGACTGCTGGAACTGAAGAACACGCGGGTCAGCACCTTGCGCGAGCTCTCCAGAGTCAGCCTGGTTGACTTTGAATCACTCGTGACGGGATCGAATGAAGAACTTGAAAGCGAGCTATGCGTTGTCTCCGCAACGGGAAAGCGCTGGCTGGCCATCAGCAATCGCAAGCTATCCGGTTCCACCCAGAGCCAAGACCTGGAAGACGCGTCGACACAACTGCAGAGCATTTGGATTCTCCGCGATATTACCACCAACAAACAAGCGGAACTGGAACGGGAAGCGGCGCGGCGGGCAACAGTGTTGGCAGAGATCTCGACGATTCTGGCCCACGAAATTAGAAATCCATTAGCAAGCATGGAGCTGTTTGCCGGCCTGATCGAGCAAGACCGCGGCGAAACCTCTGAATGGATTTCGAATCTTCGGGCCGGCATCCGCACGCTTTCAGGCACCGTGAACAACGTTCTCAGCATGAATGGCGGAATCAGTCCACGGCTGGCGCCGGTGAACCTGTTGACCTGTGTGCAGAGCGGCGTCGAGTTTGTGCGGCCTATCGCCGAGCAGGCCGGCGTCTCGCTCACCTTTCACGGCGCAGACGATACGCCATCGATTGAAGGCAATGAAGACGCAATCCGGCAGATCATTCTGAACCTCGCCTGCAACGCAATCCGGCACACGGCACCGGGCGGTTCGATCAAGGTGTCGACGCGTCATTCAACACGGCAGGGAAACACATTTGCGCTGATCAAAATTGCCGACACGGGATGCGGAATCCCGCCCGAACTGATCGACCATCTCTTCGAGGCGGGAGTGAGCGCAACCGGTGAGACGCCGGGGCTAGGCCTGGCGGTCTGCAAGCGGCTCATGACTCAACATGGCGGAGAGATAAAAGTGTCCAGTCGAGTGAACGAAGGAAGTGTCTTCCAGTTGGAGTTTCCGGCCTTATGACAAGGGATGAGCAACTTTCAGTAATGGTGGTAGACGACGAACCTGGAATTCGCACGGCTTTGCGCGCAAATTTTCTTCGTCATGGCTGGAGGGTCGAGACTGCCTCCTGCGTGCGCGAAGCAATCCGCAGCGTCGAGAGCCACGACTTTGACCTCGTGGTGACGGATATTCGCATGCCCGACGGGACTGGGATGGACGTGATGCGCGCCGCGCGCAAGGCATCGACGACAACGGCCGTGATCCTTTTGACCGCATACGGCTCCGTGCCCGATGCCGTAAATGCCATGCGCGACGGCGCACTTGACTATCTCACCAAGCCGATCTCGTTCGATCAACTGCAGGCGACGGCGGCAAAGGTGATGCGCAGCGCCAAGGAGCAGCCGGTAGAAGACGCTGCCGCAGCCGGCGATATTGTAGGCTCAGCTCCGTCGCTTCTTCGCGCCATCCAGCGGGCTCGCGCGGCGGCCAGTACCGGCGCCGATGTGTTGATCGAGGCCGAGAGCGGAACGGGCAAAGAGCTGCTCGCCCGCTTCATTCACGACTCAAGCGATCGCGCCCGCCGGCCTTTTGTCGCCGTGAACTGCGCGGCCGTTCCCGAGGCTCTGCTCGAGAGCGAACTCTTTGGCCATGGCCGCGGCGCATTCACCGGGGCAGTTGGCGCAAGGCCGGGCAAATTCGAAATGGCCGACGGGGGAACGATCCTGCTGGATGAGATTGGCGAGATGCCGCTCAATCTGCAGCCGAAGCTTTTGCGCGCGCTGCAGGAGCGGGAGTTTGAGAGGCTCGGCGAAGGTAAGTCGGTACATGTGGACATTCGCGTGATCGCAACGACTAATGTTTCGCTGGCCGCGATGGTCGAGCGTGGCCAGTTTCGCGCCGATCTCTACTATCGGTTGAATGTAATTCCGCTTTCTCTGCCGCCGCTGCGCGATCGTCACGACGACATTCCGGTTCTCGCGCAGTACTTCGCGAGGAAATATGCGGTGCAACGCAATTCCGAAGTGCCCCGGCTTCATCCTGAATTTCTTGAGCGCATGCAGTCGCACTCGTGGCCAGGGAATGTGCGAGAACTGGCGAATTTCATGCGCCGCGTGCTGACACTCAGCGGAACGCTAGATATCGACGCCAGCTGCTTTGACACGGAATCTCACGGCCTGGCAATTCCAGTGCGCGCTCCACAGACGCAAGCTCCGGTCGCAGCGCCGGCCGGCACGCCCATCTGGCAGGTCGAGAAATTGCATCTCGAAAAGACTCTTGCACTGACCGACGGAAATCGCACCCAGGCCGCGGAATTGCTCGGCATCAGTCTCAGGACCGTACGCAACAAGATTCGCGAGTACGGCCTTCCACCAAGGAGGTACGCATAACATGGCCACTACACCTATGCTGCAAGTGCTTCAAGGGTATCTCAAAGTTACGACGGATCGCCAACAACTGGTTGCGTCGAATATGGCCAACGTCGACACGCCTGGCTATCACACCAAGGAAATTAACTTTCAAGTTGCGATGCAGAACGCAATGAACGAAGAGAATCAGAACCACATAAGTGTGGGTAACGCTTCGGTGGACGTAGAAGGGCTGCCAGAGCGTCCCGATGGCAACAACGTGAATGTCGATCGCGAGAGCATGGTAATGGCCCAGACGCAACTGCAATATCAAATGGGCGTGCAACTGATCAAGGCTGAGTTTCACCGGCTGTTTACCGCCATTAAGGATAACTAACTATGGGCCTATTTGACATGTTGAGCATCAGCGCATCTGCTCTCTCGGCCGAACGGCAGCGGGCAGAAGTTACGTCGGCCAACCTGGCCAACGCGGAGACGACGCACACCGACAGCGGCGGACCGTATCAGCGCAAGCAGGTTGTCTTCAGCGCCACAACTGCTTCTCCATTCCGCACGGTCTTCAACCGTGTCGGGCGCTTTGCACAGGCTCCCGGCGGTTCAGTTCATCTAACCCAGGTTGTGAACGACACGACGCCGCCCATTCAGCGTTACGAACCGGGCAATCCGGATGCCGACAAAGCGGGGTTCGTATCTTATCCGGCGATCAATCCGGTAAGTGAAATGGTCGACCTGATGGGAGCGGTGCGGGCTTACCAGTTAAATGCTTCGGCCGTGGGCGCAGCCAAACAGATGATTCAGGAATCGATCGACATATTGAAATCTTCGTAGCCACATAGCTAGTTAAGGAGAGAGACGATGAGCAACGTCAGTCTAGGTGCAATTCCGAATGCAGTTGTGCCCGATTCGTCGGGGATGGGCAGCGGCAGCGATCAAGCGGCGCCGAGTTTCTCGAGTGTGTTGAAGAATGCGGTGCAGGGTGTGGAGCAACTTCACAGCGACGCGGCCGCCCAAGTCGGCAACCTTTTGCAGGGCGGAAGCGCCGATGTGAACAACGTAATGATCGCCGTGGAAAAGGCCGATGTTTCATTCCAACTTATGATGCAGGTTCGCAACAAGATTGTCAGCGCGTATCAAGACATTGAAAAAATGCAGTTCTAGGATTGAGAAGACATGGCAGGCTTTAACGACTTACCTGATCAGCTGGCGCGTTTCTGGGCGAGCCGCAATGGCCGTCAAAAGGGCTTCCTTTTGGGCGGGGCAGCGGCAACAGCTCTTTTGCTTGCCTTCTTTGTGAAGCTTCTGGGAACACCGGACTACAAGCCGCTGTTCACGGATCTGGATCCTCAGGACGCGCAGACGCTGGCCGCGCAACTTGATTCGCAAAATATTCCTCACCAGATCAGCGCCGACGGGAAAACAATCAGTGTGCCCGCCGACAAGCTGGATGCTGCCCGCTTGCAAACCGCGTCGCAGGGGCAGCCGCACAGCGGGCGGCTGGGGTTTGAGATCTTCGACAAGATGTCCTGGGGGCAGACCGAGTTCGATGAGAAGGTGGCCTATCAGCGCGGCCTTGAAGGCGAGCTTGAAAGAACGATCAAGACATTGTCTGACGTTGAGAGCGCGCGCGTCCACCTGGTCATGCCGACGGAATCTGTGTTCCTCGATCGCCAGCGTGACGCCAAAGCCTCAGTGATTTTGAAACTCAAGCGGGGCGGAATATCGAAGAGCGCCGTGCTGGCAATTTCGCGGCTTGTTTCCGGGGCCGTTGACGGATTGAAGCCGGACGATGTCTCCGTCATCGATGCCGACTCAGACCGGTCGCTGGTCTCGGGCCACGACGGAGCTGACAACGGCGAAGGCGAGGAAGCGCGGCTTAGCGAACAGTTGATCAACACGCTCGAACCGGTGGTAGGTGCGGGTAAGGTCAAGGCAACCGTCAATATTGACTACGACCAGGTTTCAACCGATGAGAGCCAGGAGAAATACGATCCCGCCGCAAGCGCTCTGCTCAGCATGCAACGGTCTGAAGACCAGGCAGGCGGAGGAGCAGTCGCAAGCGGAGTTGCTGGAACCGCGAGCAACATTCCGGTTGCCAAGGACGGCAAACCCGCTTCTCTTCCCGCATCACCGAACGCTACCCAGTCTTCGAAGACTGAAAGCGCCCAGTATGGCGTGAACAAGACGGTGACTCACACGATCACGCCGGCCGGACGCGTGCAGCGAATCACCGCTGCGCTGCTTGTGGATGATACTGTCGTGAAGACAATGAAGGGCGACAAGGCCACGTTCACGCACCAAAAACGGTCGCCGGAAGAGCTGGCCAAGATCCGGGAGTTAGCGAGCGCGGTGATTGGATTCGATGAGAAGCGCGGCGATTCACTCAGCGTCCAGAATCTCTCGTTCGAAAACAACTCTTCGGAAGCGGAACTTGCACCCCCAACTCTTGCATCCAAGGTGCAAAAGACCGTGACGGACTACTCTTCACTCTTGCGGCCGGTTTCGCTGCTGGCATTATTTCTGCTCACCTACGCTTTTGTTATCCGCCCCGTTCAGAAGCAAGCGTTAAGCGCGAGTGTCCCGGCGCCGCAACCGGTCTTTGCAGCGACCTCAACACAGTCGCTGGGCCCAGGCTCCAACTCGGCCGGGAGCGAGACTCTCAGCGCTGCGCAAATGAAAGAGAAGACAATCGAACTCATCAAACAAAAACCGGCAGACACGGCGCGCGCAATGCAAGCGTGGATGCGTGAGGAGCCCTCATGAGCCCCATCGAACGTTCACGCCCATCCGGTGCGCGGAAGGCGGCAATCCTTCTCTCGTTTCTCGGTGAGGATGTTGCTGCCCCCATTCTTCGTAGTCTTCCCGAAAGCGATTTGGGGAAAATAACCAGGGAGATCGCGACTTTGGCGCGCGTGCCCGTCAACGAAACTATGCAGGTGATCGAGGAGTATCAGCAGATGATGGCCTCGCAGGAATTCGTGGCGGTCGGGGGTCAGGATGTCGCAAACCGGCTGATGGTAAAGGCGTTCGGGGAACAGGGCGCGAAGAACAT
>JBEKVS010000252.1:0-8950 GCA_049513795.1 Occallatibacter sp.
CGCGTCGGCCGGGATCATGGGCTTCCGGCAATTCCGCTCGCTTTGGAGAAATAACTGCCAAATACCACTTTGCACGGCATTGAGAGGTCAAGATGAAATTGCGAAAACCCAACACTCGGCCTTCAGTCGAACTTTGGCCTAGTGATATTGGCTCTTTAGCTTTCAAGTTGGACGAGTTTTTCGATGCCCTCGACATGCTTTACCAGGAAGGAGACGGTAAAAGCTCAAGCAAGGCCGGAAATGAGCGTCGAAACTGTTTTGACGGGCAGGATGTAGTAGTGGGTTGATTGGAACAGAAGGAGTGGGTTAGGGGGGCATCTAAACACATATTCGTTTCATTCATATGGAGTGTCCTGTCATAATCTCATCGCCGAGGCTTCGACATCTGAGTTATTGAAGCTCGGAGATTAAATTTCGGCGACCATCTAACAGTTATTTGATGAGCGAACGCGAGCAGGTTGTCGACAGCCACGCTCACGCCAATCGAGTACTCTGGTTTACTTGTAATGATTATACTTATACATATCCCTTCAGCGTGCTCGATTGACCATAACTCAGCCGAGGATAGGCGTACTGTCTTCTCAGAACTAACGTGTATGAAACATTCTGGGTGCGGGGCCGTCTTCAAGGAACGACGGCTCCGTTTTTTAATTAATTGTGGAATTTTCTTAGAACCAGGAAACCATCCCTAATGCGGGTGGTTAATCGTTTATGGCGAAGTGTAGGTCGTAAGTATCCACTCCTGAAATTGGCCACAAAAATAATAAAAACTAGTATCTCCCCATCTTCGCAGGGAATCTCTGGGCCAAGTTGGCTAGACATGAACCGTCGCATTCAATCAGCTTGTCCAACGTTGTCACCACAAACAAAAGCCCGGCATTAGTGCCCATGGGGGTAGGTATGGCCGATAGTAGTGGGATGTTTCTTTTTTCCAGCGGAAAATGTGAATGCACACGAACGCTAGCAATTGCAGAGGTATCCCAGGGGACGGAGCGAGGTATGCAGGTTCTTGTTTTACTTGCGGTTCTCGGATGCTCGACCTATACCATCCACTCGCATCATTTCGACGCCAAGAATTGAGCTTGTGGATGTCCGGAATGTGGAATCTTTGCCGTGCCTATGCTGCAATACTAGCCGTCACATTTGTGAAACTGATGATTGTCTGCTTTAGTTGTAAATCAACTTCATCCGCAATAGTCATTACGTCGATCAGGAGCAGACTAAAGTCCACCTCGCGGAGGTTGACCTGCAAGGTGTGGAAGATGCTGACCTGCAGGATCCGCGATTCCTCGATAATCATCGGAACGGAGTAGCCTTGTGATTGACGGACCCTCCCGTGCAAAACGGCACCCGCAGAAGCTTGCTTCGTCCCCAGTTCGCGAGGCACGCGCAATCGATAGACAAGTTCTCGAAGCAACTGCGGAAGGTGCCCCGTGCGTTGTTGATGATTGAGCGCGATAGAATTTAACTCGTCGTCGCGCTCAACTCGAGAGAGCCACTCGCTGATCATACTGAGGGCTTCGCGCTCCAATATGGTTGCTACCCGCTCTGTATTTGTCGGGAGTTTTGTTCCAGACTTATCCAACCTCTCGCGAATCAGCGCGACCATCTCAGGAATGGGCATCGGCTTCAATAGGATCTGGTCCGCTTGTAAAAGGATGGCATCCATCGCTTCTTTTAATGCGGGATATCCGGTAAGCAACAACGTGACTGCGTTCGGGTGCTTGTGGCGCATTGCACTGACCACAGTGAACCCATCTCCCGCTCCCGGCATGTGCAGATCAGAAAGCAGCACATCAAAGGACAACGTGTCGATCATGTGAAGAGCGTCCGGAACGTCTGAGGCTACCGTAACGTGAAATTGGCTCATTTCCAGTACATCTTTAAGCAATTCACGCGTCGCTTCGTCGTCATCGACCAACAAAATCCTTGGCAAGGCGACTTGGTCTGCATTCTTTTCCATCTCATTCATACCGTTAGCGGCTCCAGAACCAAAACTCGCTCTTTCCGGTAGGGTCCCTACTGGAGTTGACAACAACAGGCCCTTGTAACAGGCCTCTGTTGAATTGTCGCGAATCTCGGAATTTGGGTAAGTCAGGTCATAACAATTGTGATTGTAGGTTAATCATTCACTACCGTATGTTCTCTATAGAACACGCCCTTGTGGAAAAGTGTGAGCAGAATGAAACAGACTAAATGCGTCTCAATCTGTAATTCATAGGTTTACGCTTTAATAATTTATTCACAGGGCAATAAGGCTGGCGCAATCCATTCCGCTTGCGCAAAGTCAGACAGCCTCACGTGTAGCTTCTCGACGTCGCACTTAAGAGGTAATCCGGTGAATTGGAAGATTGCTCGCTCTCTAGGTCGAAGTGTGCGATTGACATCTGGATTTGCCATAGTCGCCCTGTTTCTTCTGAGTATTCTCGCATATCGCTGGATGATCGCCTCCGAGGAAAGCGAACGGTGGACTCGACATACGCACGACGTCCTCGAACACATCGGGGGCCTAAGCCTGGCCATGGAGCAGATTGAATCCGCCAGCAGCGGATTCGCAATGACGGACAAGGAGTCGAGTCTCGATAACTATGGGCCGAGCGTTCTCAGAGCGAAGGAGGATGAGGCAGCAATTCGCAATCTCACGGCCGATAACCCCACGGAGCAGCTATATTGTCCCGTCATCGAGAAGTTAACCATCAAGATGATTGAGCATGCTGATCGGGTGATCGACTTGCGCAAGAGCCAAGGTATGGCTGCTGCGGCGGCTTATGCAGAGAGCGAGGAGGACAAGACCACGAAAGAAACGTTTCGAGCGATTGCCAATAGTATGCGAGAAGAAGAAATGCGCTTGCGGGCGCAGCGCATTGAAGCCACTGAGAGGAACCTGAACCGAACCAAATTGATTCTGATCCTTGGAACTTGTTTGGGGATGCTGGGCGCCATCGTCGCCGCAAGGACTGTGCTGACTGAGATCGCAGAACGCCAGTTGTCCGAGGAAGTGCTCCAACAGTCTGAAGAGAAGTACCGGATGCTGCTAAACGGCGTTAATGACTACGCCATTCTCACGCTGAGCCCGCAGGGTCAGGTCACCGGTTGGAGCACCAGCGCGGAACGGATCAAGGGTTATGCCGCAGAAGAGATTATCGGGCACAATTTCTCCTGCTTCTTTCTTCCAGAGGATATCAAGGGGGGCAGGCCAACGGAGGTACTCCGATTGGCCGCCAAGAGCGGGCTGTACGAAGAAGTTGGTATGCGCGTCCGGAAAGACGGTTCGAAGTTTCTGGCCACCATAGCCTTCAGACCATTGAAGGATGCGACGGGAAATCTGCGCGGGTTTTCCGAGATCTGCCACGATCTAACTGAAAAGACGACGTCCGATGAGCGTTACCGCGGGTTGCTTGAGGCGGCTCCAGATGGAATGGTCGTGGTAAATGATGCAGGAGTGATTGTCTTGCTTAACGCGCAGGTGGAGAAACAGTTTGGTTACCGCGACGAACTCACTGGTCAGCAAGTGACCAATATCATTCCGAATGGCTTTGCCGAGAGATTGATTTCGGACGGCACCCGCTCCGCGACTGAAGCGCTGGAGCAGCAAATTGGTTCCGGGATCGAGCTCACCGGGCTCCGCAAGGACGGGACTGAGTTCTCCCTCGAAATCATGTTGAGCCGGCTTATGAGCCAGGATGGAATCCTGGTTACAGTGGCAATTCGCGATATCACAGTGCGTAGGGACGCGGAAAGGCATTTAAAGCAGATGGAGGCCAGGTATCGAGGACTTCTGGAGGCTGCTCCAGATGGGATGGTGGTCGTGAACGAGACTGGAGTGATCGTGCTGCTCAACGCTCAGGCAGAGAGACAGTTTGGATATCACCGCGATGAACTCCTGGGCCAAAACGTGACGAATATCATCCCGGAAGGGTTTGGAGCACGACTGGCCACCGACGCTCTTCGCACCACGGCAGAGGCGCTTGCCCAGCAAATTGGCACAGGGATTGAGCTCCACGGGCGCCGCAAGGATGCAAGTCAGTTTCCGATCGAAATCATGCTAAGCCCGCTTGAGAGCGCCGACGGTGTTTTGGTAACCGCGGCCATCCGCGACATTAGCGAGCGAAAGCAACTGGCGCGTCAGTTGCGACAAAGTCAGAAAATGGAAGTTGTGGGTCAATTGACGGGAGGAATCGCACACGATTTCAACAATCTGCTCACTGTGATCATTGGGAACCTGGGTCTTCTCGAAATCTTGTTCATTGACAATGAAGCGGCCATTAAGCGAGTGAGGACGGCGCAAAAGGCAGCATCACGCGGCGCAGACATCACACGCCGCCTCCTCGCGTTCTCGAGGAACGAGGACCTGAAACCGACCTTTGTGGTGCTTGGAGATTCAATTCAAAACCTCATTGAGATGGCCTCCCGCGGCCTTGGCTTAGAAATCAAGATCACAACAGAGGTCGATCCGTCAGTGCCGCCGGTCTTTGTCGACCGTGCGGCGTTGGAGAGCGCGTTGCTCAATCTCGTAGTCAACGCGCGGGACGCCATGCCGAGGGGAGGTTCCATCGTCATCTCCACGTTGTTGCAGAGCCTCGATAAGAGTCATCCTGCGGTGAAAGTGGGCGATTTGAATGAGGGCTGCTACGTGTGTGTGAAGGTGTCGGATACGGGGCAAGGAATGTCACGTGAGGCTCTCGATCGAGCCTTTGAACCGTTCTTTACTACAAAGCCTCAAGGTAAGGGAACGGGCTTGGGCCTCTCCATGGTCTATGGCTTCGTGAAACAGTCCGGCGGCATTGTCCGCATTTATAGCGAAATTGGTGTTGGGACTACGGTGTCGTTCTATCTGCCCATCGTGGCAGATAATTCGAACTCGATCCCGACGGAAAGTGCGATGTGTTTCGCGAGAAAGTTACACGGCAAGGCGCTGGTTGTTGACAACGATTTGGACATACGGGAACTGGCTCTCGCCTATCTAACGGAGATGGGCTTCGCAACCTCACAGGCCAATGACGGCGAAAACGCGTTCAGGATTATTCAGCAGGACGAAGGTATTGACTTGATGATTACAGACGTCATCATGAGCGGTGCAATGAACGGGGTGGAACTTGGGCAGAGAGCCCGCGCTCATTGCCCCAATCTAGAGATCATTTACTCTTCCGGTTTTTCCGCGGAGGCCTTGGCGGAGAGGTCCATGCAGCTGTTTGAGGGCCCCTTCTTGCGCAAGCCCTATCAAAAAGCGGAGTTTACCGCGATTGTTCATCGCGTAATGGAAGGTCACAGCGAATTGTCCGCAAACCGGAATAACTCTAATCACGGAAGATAGTGCTCAACATGACACCTGGAACCAAACGAGCAGCCCATCGGAAAGATGGCAGCCAAACCCCTCGGTGATCACCCTAAAGCGGCCATAGATGAGCAAGTGAAAGCGGCCATAGAGAGAAGGCATAAGGCAGAGCTGCCACGGGGGAAGTTAGCCTCTGTGGTCATGAGCCACGTCTTGAGGAGAGAAAAACGAGAACAAGTGATCGCATTGGGCCGGCTTGGCTGGTCGTTGAGGTGCATCGAGCAGGGGACTGGAGTGCGCCGAGAAACGGGCGACCATCTTCGCGGCGCGGGGATCGCCCTGCGGCGTCCGGCGGCGATCTTAAGTTGCTTCATCACCCACCTGACTCGGCTCCTTGTTCTGGCAATCTTACCCAACCGGGATTTCTCCGGCCATCGAACACGCCGCGTAACCCGGGAGCGGTTGCGCTTTAGACTGACGATTCTCGAGCGGGCAAGGTTTACGTTGCATTCGTAGGGGTTGAGAGCCCGTACTCGCGAATCCTGGAATACAAGGAGCTTCTATGTATTCCGAGACGTCTAGCAGTCCGAATGACATTGCCCCCTTCCAATTCAAGAGTCTGCAGGATACTCTGCTTCTCCATCTCCTTTAACGTGAAGCAAGTCGAGGCAGAATTGACAGCAGAGCCGAGTCGCGATGGTGGTTCGAATTCGAGACCGGTCTTGTGAATAAATTCATCATCCGATAAAAGCGCAGCCCTCTCAAGCACGTTACGCAGTTCGCGAATGTTTCCTGGCCACGAGTACTGCTCCAGCGCCTCCCGGGCGCTGTCTGAGATCCGGAGCGAGCCGCGCTTCATGTCGTCGCCGAGTTGCTCCAGAAGCCGATCTGTGATAATCGCGATATCCTCCCGGCGCTCGCGCAAAGGGGGAATGCGCAAACGCATAGCACTCATACGGAAGTAAAGATCGCTGCGGAATTGGCCGTCTTCTGCCATCTTCCTCAAATCGCGATGGGTCGCTGCAATAATCTGAGTACTAGTCTTACGCTCAGCCACGTCTCCCAACCTGTAAAATCGTTTCTCCTCCACTACCTTTAGGATTTTCTTTTGGACTTGGAGGTCCATATCGCCAATCTCATCCAGGAAAAGCGTTCCACGGTCCGCAGCTTCCAAGAATCCGAGCTTGTTACTGATCGCGCCCGTAAAGGCACCCTTTTGGTGGCCGAATAGCTCTGATTCGATTAAATCGCGCGACAGTCCTGCGCAATTCAAATCCACAAAAGCCTCATCGGAACGCGAACTCGCGTTGTGCAGCCAACGCGCCAGGACCCCTTTCCCGGTGCCAGTCTCTCCTTGAATCAGTACTGTGATGTTCGCTTCTGATGCCCGTTTTGCTGACTTGCGCAGTTCGCGAATGGCCAAACTGTTCCCAAGGAAAGGTTCGCGCGCGTAGCGTGCGCGCTCCAGCGAACTTGCCACGTCTTTTTGCTTAAAGCGACAATTCGCGAGGGTGCGACGCAGCATTGTAGTCAAATAACCAAGATCCACCGGCTTTGGTATGAACTGTTCTGCGCCGTTCTTTACCGCCTGTACAGCGAGATCGATCGTTGCGTGCCCGGTAAGAACAATGACTGGAATGCAAATTTCCCGAGCTTTCAACCACCCCAGCAGATCAAATGCTGTGCCATCCCGCCACTGGTAGTCCGCTAGAATAACATCCATCGGCGACTTTTGAATCTCCAGAATGGCTTTGCAAAGACCATCGGCTCTGCTCACCTCAAATCCCTCGGCGCTGAGCCCATCTACGAGGAAATCCTGTGTCATTGCATCGTCTTCGATTACGAGAAGCTTTTTCGTCATCCTTCACCTTGCTGTGTGACCTTCACGGTTGATCTCGAGTTCGGACTTGTCATCTTGTTTCAGGTGCGCGTGCAAATTCCGATTCTGACGAACTCTACCCTCATCATTTGCCCGAAGTGAAGAGCGACAAAGAAGAGAGCGTCCAGCGTCGATAACAGTTGAATTTCTCCGATGCTTCCGCCAAGACGGCGGATTATTGGTACGAATGACAGGCTTGGCGAGGCCCAGACCGTGGAGAACAATTTTGATTTACGTCTACCCGCCGTCTGAGCCTAGATAGTCTCCCACCATCGCGCATATCACTTATGATAGTCTTTCGTAACCATACTTACAGCATATGCCTAAACTCAAGTAACTTGTTCAGATTCTCGCCATTACTGTTGAGAAGCTAGACATGCCGCTTACGAAGGGTCAAGCCACTTCACGGTTCAGACGACATACCATGGCTTATTTTCAACAACTTACAGGTTGGCCGTCGGGCTCATGAGAATGGCCCCGGGAATGCATTATGACTTGCCGTATGAGAAACTTCGACATTTGTAGATTCAGCGCTAGAAAAGAGCAGGGGCCGGCCAAGGCTGGCAGTTGTGAGATTGCACCGTCGCAAAAGCCGAAGCGTCTTGGCTGACAGCGTTCCTTCTACGGCACTCGGATCGGCAATCCCTTAGGGAGTAACAGAGCATGCAGATCTTCAATCGATCACATAGGATCATCGTAGCCGACTCTCACGCAAGATCTCGTGCCGGCCTGGCGAAGACGCTGGCAATGGATGCGAGCATGCGAATCGTTGCTCAATGCAAAGATCTCGATCGCATGTACCGCGCCATTGCGACTTTTCCTGGCGCAACTGTCCTGTTTGCCACATCGCTGCAGCCGGACTTGCCGCGTTTACGGATCCTGTTAGATGCCACCGGCGGCAGGGGGGTCGCCATTGCGGAGAGCAATGAAACGGCATCCACCTATCTTGAACAAGGCTTTAGCTCTGTCTTTTTCCGCAGTGACAATGGGCTGATGCTGGTGCACTGTATTCATCGGGCTGGCGCCCATAAGGTCCTGCCTACCGTTCCTCCATTGCATCACGACTCGGCCGGTGGCGGCCTGCCGGGTACCTGCAACCATGTCCGGCTCACTTCGAATGAAATGCGACTCATGCGCAGCATTTCGATTGGACTCTGCACGCGAATGAAAATGGGTGTCGGCGAAATGGCGATGCCATTTGGAAACCATTGAGAATGCTGCTTTCAACGAGCAGGAATGAAAGGTCGCAAGTTAACCGACAGCATTAGATTAGGTAGATCGCCCCCGTGAACGAGCATCGGAATGACGTATCGTCGCAGATGACCAAGGTGGTCCCGAGATTCTTCGAATTGAAAAACATCGAGCAAAGCGATCTATGAAGGGAGTTCCTGCCAACATGATGCTCTTCGGCCTCGCCGTTTTCTAATTGAAGGCATATCTCGAATACGCCCCGATAACCGATTACGTTCTCGGTACCGTCGTGGCTGATTGTGGTGGTCCACATCGTAAGTAACCTGTTGCAGCCACGCGGGGCATACTGACAAGCTTCTACCGATTCTTGAGCTTTGGCCCCCTCAAAATGTCAGATATTTGCTTTGTCGTGTCCACTTTGATGATTCACGAGATCCGAAGGGTTGTTTTGCATATCGCAATCTGGCTGACTGTCCCGCCGATGCATTGACTGCTCTCTTAGTATTTACCTAGAAGCGAGCTATTCTGTCTCCTCTCGTTGTCGGCCCTTCTACCTACTCGCTGCTGATGCGGGGTTTCCTTCTAAGGCGTCCTTCCCTATCCAG
>JBEKVS010000253.1:0-8919 GCA_049513795.1 Occallatibacter sp.
TGACCGGCCATCACTTCATGCGCAAAGCCGAGGAAGAGACCAGTTCCTCTGTCGTCCAGGGTGCGGAAGTAGTCGGCGAAGCCTTGGTAGTCGGAGCGGGGATTGGCTGAGGACGCGCCGATTGCGCCCGTCCATGTGAAATTGGCTGCGAACAGATTCCTGCCCTGGGAAAACTGCGGCGCGACGGTTCCTCCTGCGCGGCCCCCGTTTGGGCCGCGAGTGAAAATGGTTCCGCGCGGAGCTACGGACAGAAGAAAGCTGCCTTTGGCAAACACTTGCTGTCGGACCACGAGGTCGAAGCGGTTGCCGAATTGCGTGGTGCGGTCGCCTGCGGTTGACTCCGAGTCAAGCAGGTTGACCAGAACGCTGACGTCGGTGTTGGTTTTGAAGGGTGCAATCGAGACCACGGTGGGCATAAGCCGGCTGCCGCCGCTGACCGACTCAAATCCCAGTTCGGTCTCCACACAGCCTGGACAAATGGGCGGCGGGCTGAAGATGAATGTGGTGCCGTAGTCGGAGACCGAGCCGTTCAAAGGCTGCGATGGCTGCGGGCCGGAAGCCTGTTGGGCGCGGACTTCGGGAGGCAAACTCTGCGCGAAAGCCAGTGCAATCAGAGCGGCAAAGAATTGAGCTGGCAGCTTCATGCAGGCGTTGGCTCGGTGCCCCATCCTCGTCAGGCAAGCCCGATTGTAATCCACTGCGTTTGCAGGTTAAATAATCCAACCGCCGCCGACTACCTCTTCGCCATCGTAGAAGACGGCGGACTGCCCCGGCGTGACAGCGCGCTGTGGCTCATCGAATGTGGCATTCACTTCGTCCGTGCCTGTGGGCTCGAGCGCGGCCCACGCAGGCTCGTGGCGATGGCGAATCTTGATCTTCACCCGCATGGGGCGGGTCAGCGCAGGAATGCTGATCCAGTTGAGGCGGCCGGCGCGCAAGGTGCGCGTGGCCAGCTCGGCGTCTGCGCCCACGGTGACGCGATGGCTAGCGGGGTCGATGCTGAGCACGTAAAGCGGCAATGGCGAGCTGACCCCCAGGCCCTTGCGCTGGCCCACGGTGAAGTTGGAGATAGCGTCATGGCGGCCCAGCACTTCGCCGTTCGAGGCGACAAGCTCGCCCGCAGTCTCAGGAACCTGTTCGCCTTGCTCTTCGAGATAGGCGGTGATGAACTGCTTGTAGTCGCCGCCCGGGATGAAACAGATCTCCTGCGAGTCCGGCTTCTCGGCGAGCGCCAGTCCACGCTGCCGAGCCACTTCGCGGACCTGCGGCTTGGTGAGGCGCCCCAGCGGAAAGAGTGTGCGCGATAGCTGCTCCTGCGTGAGGCCGAAGAGGAAGTAGGTCTGATCCTTGGCCAAATCCGCCGGACGCTTGAGAATCCACCGCTCACGCATCGGGTCGTACTCGTTGATGGCGTAATGCCCCGTAGCGACGCGGCCGGCGCCGATAGAGCGGGCCGTCTGGATGAGGGCGTCAAACTTGAGATGGTTGTTGCACAGCGAGCAGGGAATCGGCGTGCGGCCGTGGAGATACTCGTCGACAAAGGGACGGACGACGTCGCGCTCGAATCGCTCCTGCTGGTTGACCACGTAATACGGAATACCCAGATGCTCGGCCACTCGACGAGCGTCGTACACGTCGTCCAGGGAGCAACAGCGGCCCGCCTTTGGCGCGTCGGGGATTCCGTGCTTGCCGGCGAGACGGGTCTGATCCCAAAGCTGAAGGGTGAGGCCGACGACCGGGTCGCCATTTTGGGCGAGCATCGCCGCCACCGTCGAGGAGTCGACTCCTCCGGACATGGCCACGGCGATGGTTTCTGGCTCGGTCATCCATTCCTTCTTAGGGATCCCACACCTGAGAATCCAGATTCGGGACACTTCGCGATGGTCTGGGGTATCCCACCCTAGCGACAAAAACAAGAACGTCGCGAGGATGGGGCACCAAGCATCGGTTGCACTATAAAGACTCAGCCCAGCGTTCCGGCGGCTACGGGGGAAAGCGAGCGCAAATGCTCGACGGCTGCGGGGACTACTTTCAACACGTGGTCCACGTCCGCGTCGGTGGCCGTTTTCAGCAGGCTGAAGCGCAGGCTCGAGCGGGCGCGATTCTTGTCCAGTCCCATGGCCATCAGCACGTGGCTTGGCTCGGTGGCTCCGGAGTGGCAGGCTGAACCGCCGGAAACGGCGACACCCTTCATGTCGAGAGCGATGACCAGTGCTTCGCCTTCCAGGCTGTCGAACCAGATGTTGGTTGTGTTGGCGGCGCGGGCAACGGCTCGGCCGTTCGCGTCGATGCCATTGACGCCCGCACCGTCCAACTCGAGGATGCCGGCTTCGAGGCGATCGCGCAGTTCGGCAAGGCGGTAAATGGTCCCATCGTCGAGCGAGTGCATGGCCAATTCGGCGGCCTTCGCCAGGCCGACGATGCCGGCCACATTCTCCGTGCCGGCGCGCTGCCGTCTCTCATGGCTGCCGCCTACCAGCAAAGGCTCAATCGGGGTTCCGCGGCGCACGAACATCGCGCCAATGCCCTTGGGGCCGTGCATCTTGTGGGCGCTGATCGAGAGCAGGTGACAGCCGAAGCGGCGCACGTCAAACTCGATCTTGCCCGCGCCCTGCACAGCGTCGATGTGAAAGAACGCACCGGTGGCTGCGGCGATCTTGCCAATCTCTTCCACCGGCTGCAAAACGCCGGTCTCGTTGTTGGCCAGCATCACGCTGATCAGCCGCGTTTCGGGGCGGATCGCACGCAGAATGTCCGTGGGGTCGATCAGGCCGCTGGGTTGGGGAGCCACAAACGTGGTCTCGACCCCAAGCCGAGCCAGGCGCTTGGCCGCTTCCAGAATGGCGGAATGCTCAATGGAAGTGGTGATGAAGTGGTCGCCAGGATGCAGCACGCCGAAAATGGCCGTATTGTCGCCCTCGGTGCCTCCAGAGTTGAAGACCACCTCGGCGTCGTGGCAGTTGAAGAAGCGCGCCATGGTCTCGCGGGCGCGGTCGACGGCTGTGCGGGCCTGCTGGCCATGCTGGTGGATCGAGGACGCATTGCCGAAGTGCTCCATCCAATACGGGCGCATGGCCTCCATCACCTCCGGCAGTAGAGGGGTGGTGGCATTGGCGTCCATATAGACTCGGCGCATGGCGAGGTTCTCCTAGCTTCGATTGTAAAGGCAATCGCAATCCGGCGCTCTGCAAGCAGGGCGGAAAGTTTCATTTCGCAGGCGACTTAGATGCAGGAAGTCGGTGAAAAGGAATCGATTTCGCGACTTTGAAGAGAATTAATCGTTCAAGAGCGTCCTGCGAGATCGCAGGGTAACCGGGCTCTTCCAATGCGCGTCTAATCGCGGTGAAGAATCGTCAGCAATAGATGAGAAAATCAAAGGCGCAATGCGGCTCGGGCGGTTGACAAGAGCCGCGCGCGGCATTGATTCTGCGAAGAGCGTGACGCCAAAATGTATCCCACACGGGGTTCTAAGTGCCTGGAATCGATAACAAATCAGACGGTGACCCGATTGGCCCTGAGCACCAGCTAAGTGCGCCCCCGCGGTCAAGCACTCACTGGATTCTCTGGACGATTTTGGTGCTTGCAGTTGTGCTGGGGGTTTACCTCTTTCTGCATTCGCGCAAGTCTGACCAGAGCGCCAAATCGCCGTCAGCGAGTGGCGGATCGCCATCCAGCGGAGGCGGAGGGGGCCGGGCGCGCATGACCGGGCCCGTTCCAGTGACCGTCGCAACGGCTACTAAAGGGAACATCGGCGTTTATCTCGATGCGCTGGGATTGGTCACACCCGTCTACACCGCTTCCATTACCCCCCAGGCAAGTGGCGTTTTGACCGCCGTCAGTTACCGCGAGGGGCAGTTCGTCCACAAGGGAGACGCGCTGCTCGAGATCGATCCGCGGCCCTATCAGGCGACCCTGCTGCAGGCACAAGGAACGCTGGAAAAAGACACCAATGTTCTGGCCCAGGCGCAGATGGATCTGGAACGCTATCGCACCGCCTGGGCGCGGAACGGCATCAACAAGCAGCTGCTGGATGACCAGGAAAAGATTGTTCTGCAGGACCAGGGTACCGTGAAGAACGATCAGGGCACCGTGGACTACGACCAGGTCCAGCTCAGCTACTGCCATATCACGTCCCCGATCTCCGGGAAGGTAGGCCTGCGCCTCGTGGATCCCGGCAACGTGGTGCAGGCGGGCTCAACCACTCCCCTGGTGGTAATCACGCAGATGGAGCCCATCACAGTGATCTTCACTTTGCCGGAAGACAACCTGGAACAGGTGTTGGGAAGGATGCGGAAGAGCTCGTTGCCGGTCGAGGCATGGGACCGCGCGCAGGCCAACAAGCTGGCCACGGGCAAGCTTTCCACCACCAACAACCAGATTGACACCACGACAGGAACCTTGAAGCTGCGCGCCAGCTTCGATAACAAGAACAATGCTCTGTTTCCGAATCAGTTTGTGAATACGCGTTTGTTGGTGAACACGCTCAATGGCGTGACGCTGATTCCCACCGGCGCCGTGCAACACAATGGACAGGTGTCTTTCGTCTATCTGATCGCGAATGGGGCGGCCACGGTGCGCAATGTGAAGACGGGCGTTTCCGACAGCGGAACGATCGCGGTAGAGGGAATCAACCCCGGCGATGTTGTCGCGACGAGCAGCTTCGATAAATTGCAGGCGGGCAGCAAAGTCTTCATCTCGAAGCAGGCGGTGGCGGCCAATCCGACGGAGGGCAATACTCCGTGAGTCCTTCCGGGCCTTTCATTCAGCGTCCTGTTGCTACCTCGCTGCTGATGGCCGCAATTCTGCTGGTGGGCATCGTCTCGTATACCCAGTTGCCGGTGTCTGCCTTGCCGCAGGTCGACTATCCGACCATTCAGGTGGTGACGTTTTATCCCGGCGCCAACCCAGACGTGATGGCAACAACGGTAACGGCTCCGCTGGAGCGTCAGTTTGGCCAGTTGCAAGGGCTGAGCCAGATGACGTCGACCAGCTCCGGCGGCTCGTCGGTCATTGTGTTGCAATTCGCGCTGACCCTGAATATCGACATTGCGGAAGAAGAAGTGCAGTCCGCGATCAATGCCGCGCAAAGTTTTCTACCGGCCAACCTGCCCGCGCCGCCGGTCTATAACAAAACCAATCCCGCCGACGCGCCGGTTCTCACGCTGGCCATCACGTCCAGCTCCATGCCCCTGTCGCAGGTCGAAGACCTCGTCGATACGCGCCTTGCTCCCAAGCTTTCGCAGTTGAGCGGCGTGGGCCTGGTGAGCATCAGCGGCGGACAAAAGCCGGCGGTGCGCATTCAGGCCAATCCGCTTGCCCTGTCGGCCTATGGACTCAACCTTGAATCTCTGCGCACAGCGCTCACCGACACCAGCGTCAACCAGGCGCTGGGCAACTTCGATGGACCGCACCAGGACTATCAGATCAACTCCAACGACCAGCTGGTCACCAGCGACGATTATCGAAAGATTGTGGTTGCCTACAACAATGGCGCGCCTGTCATGTTGACGGATGTGGCCAAAGTGGTGGACGGCGTCGAGAACAGCAAGCAGGCCGCGTGGATGAATCAGACGCCGGCGGTGATCCTCAACATCCAAAGGCAGCCGGGCGCAAACACCATCAAGGTTGTCAAGGCCATCAAGGCGGTGTTGCCGCAGCTTGAGGTGAATCTGCCCGCCTCGATTCAAGTTATTCCGCTCACCGATCTCACAACTTCGATCGACGCCTCCGTTGCCGATGTTGAATTTGAATTGATGCTGACCGTTGCCCTGGTGGTCATGATCATCTTCGTCTTTCTGCGCAACCTCTATGCGACGATCATTCCCAGCATCGCGGTGCCCGTGTCTCTGGTCGGAACTTTCGGCGCCATGTACGCACTGGGCTACAGCCTCGACAATCTGTCCTTGATGGCGCTCACCATCTCGACCGGTTTCGTAGTAGACGATGCAATCGTCATGATCGAGAACATCTCCCGCTACCTTGAGGCCGGAGACACGCCCATGCAGGCGGCCCTGAAGGGCGCCGAGCAGATCGGCTTCACCATTATCTCGCTCACGGTATCTCTAATCGCGGTGCTGATTCCGCTCTTGTTCATGGGCGATGTCGTGGGCCGCCTCTTCCGCGAATTTGCCGTGACCCTGGCCGTCACCATTGTGCTGTCGGCTGTGGTTTCGCTGACCCTGACTCCCATGATGTGCTCGCGCATTCTGCGCCATCAGCCTGAAGCGCAGCAGGGCCGCTTCTACAGAGCCTCGGAACGCGTTTTCGAGAACATGATCGCGTTCTATGGCCGCACGCTCAAGTTCGTTCTCAGATTCCAGACCCTCACCTTGCTCGTGGCCGTCGCAACGCTGGTCCTCACCATCTTTCTCTACATCGTGATTCCCAAGGGGTTTTTCCCCACGCAGGACACCGGAGTCATTCAGGGCATTTCGCAGGCGCCGGAGACCATCTCGTTCGAAGCCATGTCCGAGAAGCAGCAGGAGCTCAACAAGATTGTCTTGGCTGATCCGGCAGTACAAAGCCTGTCTTCCTTCATCGGCGCGGATGGCACCAACACCACCCTCAATAGCGGGCGCATGTCGATCAACTTGAAGCCGATTGAAGATCGCGATCTGAGCGCCTCCGACGTGATTCGCAGATTGCAAAACAACCTGAAGCAGGTGGACGGCATTCAGCTGTTCATGTCGCCAGTGCAAAACATCACTGTCGACGACCGCGTAAGCCGCACCCAGTATCAGTACACGCTCGAAGATCCTGACCCCAACGAATTGAATCTGTGGACCGGCAAGCTGGTCGACAAGATGAAGCAACTGCCTGAGCTTGCCGATGTGGCGACCGATCAGCAGACCGGCGGCCTGGAGGTATCTCTGGTCGTCGATCGCGCTACCGCATCGCGGCTCGGCATCGCTCCGAACACCATCGACGGCACGCTCTACGATGCGTTCGGGCAGCGCCTGATCAACACCATGTACACGCAGTTGAACCAATACCACGTCGTACTGGAGGCCGATCCGGATTTCCAAAGAGATCCAAATAATCTCAAGAATTTGTATATCCAGTCCAACGCATCTTCGGGAGGCTCGGGCCCAGGTGCGTCGACTTCGTTCGCGGCTTCCGGATCCTCTTCTGCCGGTTCGAATGCCCTCACGACCTCGGTGCCATTCACGCCGTCATCGGGTGCGCTCACCGCGTCGACGAATGCGCTGTCGTCCGGCGTGGGATCAACCAGCACCACGACCAGCAATACGACCACCAGCTCGACGCCATCCAGCGCCGTGCCCCTGAGTGCGTTCACGCACGTCGAGCGTGGGACCGAGTCTCTTTCCATCAATCATCAAGGGCAGTTTCCGGCTGTGACCGTGTCGTTCAACCTGGCTCCCGGCGCGGCGCTGGGAGGCGCGATTTCGGCCATCAACAAGGTGCAAAAGGATCTGGACATGCCCGCCAGCGTGCAATACGGATTTCAAGGCACGGCGGCCTCCTTCGAGGGTTCGCTCTCCAATGAAGGCCTGTTGATCCTGGCCGCGCTGGCCGCTGTTTATATCGTCCTCGGAGTCCTCTACGAGAGCTTCATCCATCCCATCACCATTCTCTCCACGCTGCCGTCCGCGGGCGTGGGCGCATTGCTGGCCCTGATTCTTTTCAAGCAGGACCTCAGCGTGGTGGCCATCATCGGCATCATCCTGCTGATCGGCATTGTGAAGAAGAACGGCATCATGATGGTCGACTTCGCTCTCGAAGGCGAGCGCGAGCGCGGCATGAATTCAACAGATGCGATCTACGAAGCCTGCCTGCTGCGTTTCCGGCCCATCATGATGACCACCATGGCGGCGCTGCTGGCCGGCATTCCGCTGGCCATGGGTACGGGCATGGGGTCGGAACTGCGCCGTCCGCTGGGCATCTCCATGGTGGGCGGGCTGCTGCTCAGCCAGATCCTCACGCTCTACACGACGCCGGTTATTTACATCTTCTTCGATCGCGTCGGAAGCCGGTTCAGCCGCAAGGCAAAGAATGGTGAGACCGGCGAGACCGGCGAGAGCAAAGGGAACGGCGGAACAAATCGTAACGGCGCGACCAATCATAACGGATCAGGGTCACCGGCGGAGGCGATGTGAATATCTCCGCTCCCTTCATCCGCAGGCCCGTCGCCACCACCCTGTTGACGGCGGGCGTCACGCTGGCGGGCGCGATCGCCTTCAACGTTCTCCCCGTTTCTCCTTTGCCGCAAATTGATTTCCCCACAATATCAGTCAACGCCAGTTTGCCCGGCGGCAGCCCGGAGATCATGGCGTCCTCAATTGCCACCCCGCTGGAGCGCCAGTTCGGCCATATTGCCGGCGTAACCGAGATGACGTCTTCGAGTTCGCTGGGCAGCACTTCGATCACGCTCCAATTCGATTTGAGCCGCAATATTGACGGCGCTGCACGCGATGTGGAAGCGGCCATCAACGCCGCGCGTACCTATCTCCCCGCCAATCTGCCCGGTAACCCAACCTACCGCAAAGTGAACCCGGCAGACGCGCCGATCATGATTCTCGGGCTCACCTCGGACAAGTACGACAAGCCAACTCTTTACGACTATGCCTCGTCGGTGGTTGCGCAAAAGCTTTCGCAACTGTCGGGCGTGGGCCAGGTAGGAGTTGGCGGTGGCGCGGGCCCATCGGTGCGTGTGGAACTGAATCCCACATTGCTGAACAGCTTTGGGCTCACCATCGCGTCTGTCCAGGCAACGCTGAGCCAGCAGAATGTTCATGAAGCAGCCGGCCAGCTTTCCGATGGGAACACGACCGCGGATATTGTTGTCAATGACCAGATGCATCAGGCGGATGACTACAAGCCGCTCGTGATCGGCTACCACAACGGGTCTGCGGTGCGGCTGTCCGACGTGGCCGACGTTTCCAATGGCGCGCAGAACAT
>JBEKVS010000254.1:0-8896 GCA_049513795.1 Occallatibacter sp.
ATCGGTTGACTGATTTCATGCGCCAGGGATGCCGTTAACTCTCCCATGGTTGTCACCCGATTGATGCGCGCGAGATCACCCTGCGCCTGTCGCAAAGCCTCTTCGGCACGCTTCTGGTCGTCGATGTTCGTGCTCGTGCCGACGAATCTGAGGGTCTTTCCTTCCGCATCGCGCAAGACCACGGCTTGATGGAGCTGCCAGTGATAGGTCCGATCTTCAGCGCGCAAAGTCCTGGTTTCCATCGCAAAACCCTGTCCCGAATGCACGCCCTCCCAAAAGCTCTTGGCTGCTGGCTCCCGATCTTCAGGATGGACCGCGGTCATCCAGGCCTCGGGATGCGACCGGACGAAGTCAAGGGTCTGACCGGAAAATTCAAGCCAAACTTGATTCACGAAATCCGGTGTCCCATCAGGCTTGAGTGTCCAGGCGGATACAGGAAGACGCTGCAGAAGCCCAACTTGGAGTTGCAGATCGGTATAGAGGGCGGCATTCTCTAGTGATATAGCTGCTTGCGACGCCAGCAACTGCAGCACGATAACACGGTCCGGGGTGAAGGCGTCCGGAGTCAGGTGGTTCTCCAGATAAAGTGCGCCGACAAGCTTCTTCTGTTTGACGATTGGCAGGCACAAGACCGACTTGGAGTGCTTGCGTCCTACATATTCGTCCTCGGAATACACCTTGTCAGCCGAAGCATCATCCAGAAGCACGCTCTCCTGCGTTCGAATCACGTAATCCAGCATGGATCGAGGCAGATCGGACGGTGCGACAGGTGCCTTCCGCACTGCAACCTCGATCTTGCCCGGGCCGGTGGCGGCTTCAGCTTCGATGCGCGGCTCGCCGTCCTGCACCAGGATGAGCAGACCCCGTTCGGCCCCGGCATGCTCCACGGCGATTCGCATAAGCTTCTCGATCAGCCGGGGAAGGACCATCTCGCTCGAAAGTGCCTGGGATGCTTTCACGACAGTCTCAATGTCCAACTGGCCGACTGGCGGTCCGATGGTGGCCGGAGCGGCAAGAGTTCGCACCTCACGCAGGCGCGGATAGCGTTCGTCGAGTTGCTTTACTTTTCCGTCGGCACCCCAACGCGAATAGAGGGCTCGGGCGTCCTTCAAATACGCCTTTGCGATCTTCTCCAGGCCGCGGGCTCGATAGAAACCCGCCGCTAATTCGTTGGCCAGCGCCTCATTATGAACAAAACCATTCGCCTGAGCTGAGCGGATTGCATCTTCGTAAAGCTGCTCGGCGTCGAGCGTGCGGCCTTCGATGCGCGCAATCTCCGCCGCGACAAGCGCGGCGCGGTTCTCGAAATTCTCCGGGCAATGTTCCGCCCATACTTCGAGCTGTCTGTGGTGGGTCACCAAAGCCTCGAAATGCTGCTGGTACTCTCTTTGGTAAGAAGACGAGAGAACGACTTCCCCGGGACGTGAGGAAATGGAGCCGTCTTGGTTGGAAACCGCGGACGCGCAGGATGCCGCGTGAGAAAGACAAGCGTAGAAGTGATACTCCGCAGTTTCAAACATCGCAGCCGAGGTCCAGAGTATTGGTCGTGCCCTCGCTGCGGCATCGAGCGCCGAAGAATAGTCCCCGGCAAAGAAGAGTGCCTGCAGCTTTCGGATCCAGTACCAGCACTCCGGCAGGTTCGCCGCCGGGTTGTCTGTTAAATGCTGCTCGAGCAGAGCCTCGCTGAGCTGCCCGTCGTCAAAGGAGCCAAATCTGTAAGTCAAACCACGCAACGTTCTTATTAGACCAAGCTGCGTCGCGATGACGTCAATCAGGTGGCCAAAATGCATCCTTTCCACGGCCTCAAGACCAACCTCAGCTTGACGCTGCGCCTCAGCCAGTAGATCGCCGGCGGCAAGAAAGTTTGTATTCAGGTTGTAGAGGCTGTACGCTACGATCGTTAGATCCCCGACCTTAGTCGCAATTTCGAGTGCTCGTTGCGTCAGCTCACGGCCTGCCTGGAAACGCCTGGTCCAGGGCAGGACAAATTCTGCAAACCAAAGACAGGTCCGAGCCTGGAATCGCTTCATGCCACGCTTCTCAACTAGTTCATGGCCAAGCTGACCGAATCTATATCCAGTCTTATAGTCGCCAAAGCGCGGCCCGGCAATCTTGGCGAAATACACATAAGCAACGCATGATCCATCGCTGTTGCCCCACTCGATGCTAAGACTGATCGCCCTGAAGATGACCATGGCAACAAGGTTCTCGTCCGTAAACAGTGCCGCAGGGTATACCTTTGTCAAAACATCCAGAGTCGCGATCGAGGAGGGGTCGCTCATCAGGGGAAAGTCAATAATCTCCTCAACCTCGCGGCTTCCGAGCTGCGACCAGATCCGGTCATATTCGCTTCGTATTTGTTCCTCCGTTGGATGGGGCAGCCAGTCGACTCCCAGATACCGGAGGAAGTCGAGACAGCCGGACACAGCACGATCGGGCCGTTTGAGAACCGTGTACAAATCGATATGCAAGCATTCGACGGCTGCTCGCTCCACCGTATTCGCAGCGCGGGATGAAAGCATCGTCAAGCGCTTCTCAGCCGCCGCCAGCTCGCCGGTCAGAAACTCGCATTCGGCTCGATTCAATCCCAACTGAAAGATGAGATCGTGACGGCGGTCCCAACATTCGTCCGTCAATACGTCGGCACCGGCGAGTAAGTAGATAAGGGCAGAGGAGTAGGCCGTGGAAGCTTTGGCCCGCTTGCCGGCGATAAGGTTGAGCTCAGCCAACTGGAAGCGTTCGTCTTCTGAGGTGAGGAGCTTGGCGCCGCGGTTCAACTGATTGACGATCTCGAATATGGCCTCCTCGCGCTTTTCAGCCGGAGTGTGCGCATTGAGCAATTGCCCAATTCGCAGATGATCCTCGGCGCGTAATTCTGCCGCAATGGTGGAATAGGCCGCTTCCTTTACACGATCATGCACAAACTGCCAGGAATCCTCCGAGTGAACTATCAGCTCTTGCTGCAGAGCTTCCCATAGTTGTGCTTCGACTTCCTGTTCTGACGCCTCAAGAACTGCAGAGAGCGTGGCGGCTTCGGCGCTGTTTCCAACGCAGGCAAATTGTTGGAGCGCTTTCTGGGTGCCTTCTGGGAGCCGGTTGAGCTTTGCAACCATGAGATCCACGACATTGTCGGTATAACCCTTGGCGCGAATGGCATCAAGATCCCAGCGCCATTGGGCATTCTCATGCTCGAAGGTAATCAGTCCTTCATCAACAAGGGCACGAATGAACTGAATGGCAAAAAAAGGGTTGCCGTCAGTCTTGTCGCGTATGAGTTGAGCCAGGGACGTCGCGGCAAGCGATTCACAGTGCAGGGCATCTGAAATCAGATGTGACAGGTCGTCGGAGCCCAGCGGCGTCAGCACGATCTCCCGCACTGCGGCTTTCCTTTGGCGGATTGCTGACAGCTTCCGCATCAGCGGGTGCGTTGAGTCGACTTCGTTATCTCGATAAGCGCCGACCACCAGCAACTGTGCCAGATCTTGCTGGACCAGCAGATCCTCCAGAAGGTCGAGTGTTGCCGTATCGAGCCACTGCAAATCGTCGAGAAACAGGGCCAGCGGATGTTCCGGGCGCGCGAAAACGCCGATGAACCGCCGAAATGCGAGGTGCGAGCGGGCTTTGGCCTCTTGAGCCGGTAATGCGCCAACAGGTGGCTGCTCTCCGATGATTAATTTCAATTCCGGAACGATATCCACCAGGAGCGATCCATTCGGACTCAACGCCTGATCAAGGTCGTCTCGCCATTTGCTCAGCTCGGTTTCAGGTTTACTGAGCAGAGGGTGAATAAGGCTCTGGAAGGCTCGGGCTACAGTGGCGTAAGGAATGTCGCGCTTGTACTGGTCGAACTTGCCGGACGCAAATAGGCCACGGGATTGAACAAGCCATTTGTGAAGCTCATTGACGACGGCAGATTTGCCAACGCCAGAGTATCCGGAGACAAGCACCAACTCCGGCCTTCCGCCGGCAACGACGCGATCGAATGCCGCAATCAGAGAATCAACCTCACGCTCTCTGCCGTACAGTTTTTCTGGTATCAGCAATCGGTCCGACGAGTCGTCCGCACCGAGAGGGAACGGCCCGATGCGACCATGAGATTGCCAGCCCGTGAGGCAGCGCCGAAGATCGGCTTTGAGGCCCGCGGCGGTCTGGTAACGTTCCTCTGCATTCTTGGCGAGGAGCTTCATGACAATGGCGGACAGTTGCTCGGGAACGCTGCAACGATCAACAGGCGCGATTGGCTGACGCGCAATGTGGCAGTGGACCCATTCCAGAGGATCGGCGGCAATGAACGGGAGCACGCCGGTCAGCATGTGATACAAGGTGACTCCCAGAGAATATAGATCGCTCCGGGTATCCATCGAGCGATTCATGCGCCCGGTCTGTTCAGGAGACATGTAGGCAAGTGTGCCGGCAATGTTCTCGGGCGGCGCCGGCGTCAAGCGTTCGCGGGAGAGCCGGGACGCGATGCCAAAGCCGGTGAGCCACACGTGTCCGGCGTCGTCGACGAGTACGTTCGCAGGCTTGACGTCTTTATGGATGAGGCCTTGCTGGTGGGCTTGGCTGAGTGCGGCCGCTAGACCGATGGCAATGCGCAGGAAGCGAGTCAGATCGATCGGTTGTCCCTGGTGCCGCTCGATGACCCAATCCAGGGGTTCACCACCGGGATCGTTAAGAAGAAGGACCGGCCGCCCTTGCCGACGAGTCAGCGCAAGCGGCTGAGCCGCCCATGCCGCATCGAGTTCGGTCGCCAGCGAGTATTCGTGTTCGAGCCGCCGGACACTCTGAGCTGTGGGTTGTTCAGCAGCGACCGCCACCGCCAGAATCGGCTTCTGGTTGCCGCGCTCTCTGCCGCGGTAGAGAGTGAAGTCTGCCCCCTCGCGGAGCGGCTCCAATACGTATTCAGAACGCTCTGCCATTGAGAACACTCTTGTTGTCTGGACCGAACGGCCCGAGGTCTTGAAACATGTCCAGGACCTTCAAACAAATGGGGACGCGATGCGCATCATTGGCCAGGTGCACTTACAAGGGAAGGCGACGATTCCGCACCGGTAATCCGGAGGAAACCATTATATCTAAGGGGCTATACCAACCGGAGCGCTTGAACAAACAGCCTTCCCCAGAGAGACGAATTGTCTAATGAGATTTCGCAATCGTTTGCGATCCCAACTCTGCTGCTTTTGGTGATGTCGTTCAATCTGCTCCTGTGCTGCGAAGAATCTAAAGCGGAGTTGTTGGTTCTTCAAGAGCAAATCTGGCCTTCCGCTCCCTACCCCGCTGAAGTGTGAATCCTGCATTCTCCGATCCAGGCTTCGATGACACCCAATTATTGCACTCCGCCTCGGCTGGCTCGAAAGGACTTTATTTCACGTTGTTATAGTCCTTATCGCTCACAGGCTCCAGCCATACTGTTTTACCCTTTTGAGTCGGTGTGACCGCGATATAGGCAAAACTGCTCTTCGGCGCTGCACCGTGCCAATGCTCCACTCCTGGCGCGCATTTGATGACATCTCCCTTGTGAACAATGCGCACCGGCTTTCCCCGTTCCTGATAATATCCCGTGCCTTCGGTGATGAGTAGAACCTGACCGCCGGGATGAATATGCCAATCCAGCTTTGCACCGGCATCATAGGTTGCCATCGCAATGCTGGGATCGAACGTCGCGTCACCCGCGTTCAGCTCGCTGAGCCAGATATTGCCGGTGTGATTCTTGGCGGTGGATAATTCGCCTTTCGGGAAACCTGAATCCACTGTCTGTGCCTGCGAATGGAAGGTGAATAGCGAACTCACCGCGAAAGCGATGACTAGAAGTTTTGGTCTCATGTCTTGTCTTCTCCTTGGATTTTTATTCGGCAAAGATGTCCCAGGTTTTCGAGGACCAGACTGTCCCATCCAAGAACACAAGAGGTCTCAGAAATCGGCGCGCTTCCCCGATTCAGTGGCCAATTGCATCACGTCAAGCCTCGCTTTCCAGGGATCAGGAACCGCTCCGGCCGAGCCGTCGGGATGAAAATCGAAGATCAGATCCTTGCTCGGATCGTACCGCGGCCAGGCCGGCAGGCCAGGGCCATTCGGATCGCCAGTCTTCGCAAAGTTGACCCAGTAGCCTTGAGCCATTTTCGAGACCGCCTGATCCTCCGATGTGGGCGGTGGTGGCGGCGGCCCGAAGAAACCAGTACCCAGAGTGCCGAAGACGAAGGCGATTTCGCCGCCATGCGGTGTTCCGGCCCGGAACATTTGCTGCATCGCAGGCTGAACGTAGGAGAACCGGTAGAGATAGACGGGCGAACCGTTAGCAGCGAAGGAACTGGCCGCGAAGCGGGCCGGCTCGGCTTGGCCAAAGTCGTCGTTTGCCCGCGCAACCAGCGTGGCCAAATCCGTCGATCCGTCGGGATCGTAGGCCGCTTTCGCCTGGTCGCTCCATTGGCCGAACCTGGCGAATAGCTGCTCCTTGGTCGTCGCTCTCACCCGGTTTCCAGCAGTGTCGCCACTGTTGCTTCCGAGCATCAGCGGAATGCGTGGTTCGCGGTGGGCTTTGTAGACGGTCTCCGCCGTCTCCGTAACCAACTTGCCGTCAAGGATCGGCGTGGTCTCGTAGAACTGAACGCTCTCCCCCGGTTGGACCGGCGCGCCGTCAACGATTTGTTCGGCACTCAGGGCGCGAAGTTTGGCCAGGGCGGCCCGATCTGTTCCCTCAATTCCCATCGAATGCGCGAATTGGATTCCGATGGTCTCGGCTGACACCGGATAGTTCGGATCGACGCCGTCCTTGCTCATCGGCCGCGCGGTGAGCACGCTGTCCCGCGATCCGCCAGATTCAACAATCGCCTTCTGAAACAGGCCGCGCGCCATTGGCATAGTCAGGAGGCTATGCACCGAGACGCCGCCCGCGGAAAATCCAAAGATAGTGACGTTATTCGGATCGCCTCCGAATGCGGCAATGTTCTTCTGCACCCACTTGAGGGCCGCAATCTGGTCCATGTAGGCGTAGTTGCCCTTGAGCTCGTCGGGGTGCTCCTTGCCAAGCGCCGGGAAGGCAAAGAATCCCAACCGTCCCACGCGGTAGTTGGCTGCGACGAGGATGACGCCCTGCTTCGCGAACCCGGTCCCCGAGGTGTTGGGAGAAGAGCTCGAGCCGCCAGTAAATCCACCGCCATAGATCCAGAACATCACAGGCAACTTTACCCCGGAGACAGCGCCCGCTGGCCGCCACACACTGACGAAGAGGCAATCTTCTGACGAGGTGGGCGACATCGTCATTGTCCTCGAACCCGGAGTGAATCCCATCTGCGCGCAATCCGCGCCGAACTTGCTCGCATCACGCTCACCCTGCCACGTGGGAAGAGGCTGCGGCGGACGCCAACGATTGGCGCCGGTTGGCGCAGCAGCGAACGGAATCCCCTTGAAGCTGGACACATCTCCTTCGGTCACGCCGCGCACGATTCCGGCGGAGGTGCGAACCGTTGGCGTGGCAGCGCTCCCGGAACTACCGGCGCCCGTCTGTGCATACACCGGCTGGACAATCATTATCGAGAAGACGCAGAGTCCAAGGATGGGTAAATTCAATTTCACGTTCGTGGTCCTTTCCTGCCTTTTCGGCCTTCGTGTCAGCGGATAAGTATGGATTGACGAGCGCGGAACTTAGCGTCCGGTCATCTTCAACATGGCTTCAGGAAGACGTGCTCCTTCGAGAGTCAACCTGGAAGAGGCTTCATCGATCTCATTGAGGTCCAATTCTGTCAGCTCGACATTCGCAGCGCCGAGATTCTCCTCAAGTCGGTGCAGCTTGGTCGTTCCCGGAATCGGCACGATCCACGGCTTCTGAGCCAGCAGCCATGCGAGTGCGACTTGCGCGGGCGTTGCGCCTTTGCGCTCTGCGACGCTCTTCAGTAGTTCGACCAGCACCATGTTGGCTTTGCGTGCCTCAGGCGAAAAGCGCGGCACGATGTTCCGAAAGTCGGTGGGATCGAACTTGGTGTTCTCGTCGATCTTTCCCGTCAGGAATCCGGCGCCGAGCGGGCTGAAGGGCACGAACCCGATTCCAAGTTCCTCGAGTACCGGCAGAAGCTCAACTTCAGGGCCACGGTAGAAGAGCGAATATTCGCTCTGCACAGCCGTGACGGGCTGCACCGCATTCGCCCGGCGAATGGTTCTAACCGCTGCTTCCGACATGCCGAGGTGCTTGACCTTGCCCTCGGCAATCAACTCCTTCACCGCTCCTGCGACATCCTCGATCGGCACATCAGGGTCGACGCGGTGTTGATAGAAGAGATCGATATGATCCGTCCGCAAACGCTTCAGGCTGGCGTTCGCAACCGCTTTGATATGCTCGGGCCGGCTATTGGTGCCGCCAGTGCGCTTGCCCGTTTCAAGATCGATGTCGAAGCCGAACTTGGTGGCAATCGTTACCTTGTCGCGAATGGGCTGGAGCGCCTCGCCCACCAGTTCTTCGTTCACGAATGGCCCGTAGGCTTCAGCCGTATCGAAGTGGGTAACGCCGAGGTCATGAGCAGCATGAATTAGCTGAATCATCTCGGCCTTGTCGGCCGCCGGGCCGTAGGCCGAACTCATACCCATACATCCGAGTCCGAGAACAGAGACTTCCAGATGTTCTTTGCCAAGCGTACGTTTCTGCATCGTTGCGTCCTTTCGAATTGTGCAAGGCAGGAGACGATTAACTTCGATTCCTGCCTGATCCATATCGTTGCGATTCCTAGCGTCCTACGCGAGCTTGCAGATAGGCGGGATAGCGATCTCCGACGACTTGGATTCTGGAGAGCGCTTCCTCGATCTCGTTCAGGTCCTGCGGGAAAAGCTCGACGGCGGTGCTGGCTAAGTTCTCCTCAAGTCGATGCAATTTGGTAGTGCCAGGAATCGGCACGATCCACTGCTCCTG
>JBEKVS010000255.1:0-8874 GCA_049513795.1 Occallatibacter sp.
GCTACGATGGCGGCGACCACTACAACAAACGCGCCCGTGGGCCCGCCAATCTGCGTTTTCGAGCCTCCCAGCAATGAAATGAGGAAACCGGTAAAGACGGCGCAGTAAATGCCGGCCTGAGGTGTGAGGCCAGAAGCGATGGAAAAAGCCATAGCCAGAGGCAGCGCGACCAGTCCCACGGTGACGCCAGCCACCAGATCGTGAGAAAACTTCTTCAGGCTGTAGTCGCGCAAAGAAAGGACAGACTTGGGCAGCCACTCGTCAGGGAAAGCCATCGCCATTGAAGCATTATGTCAAAGTTGCGGATTGCCTGGCGGTGACGAATGGCAGCGACAAATGCATAGTTGCGGGCGCGTTCGGCTCGCGCTAGAATATCTGTACCCTCCCCCTCCAGCACTGGCTCGTCTCGATTCCATTCAAAGCACACCGAGAATTCGGGTTAGCGCAATCTGCCGCCGAGTAAAATATCAAAGGAGGGGTCATGAGTTTATCGAAGATTGTACGGATCAATCTCTTGGTCGCGATTGTTGCAATCGGGGGTCTTTCCGCGAATGCAGCGAGGGTGCCTGTCAGGCAAAGCTCGGATAACGGTACAGGCGGTAACGCCATTGATTGGAGCCTTTTGGGAAGAACGGCCCCGATCACGATGAGCGGCGGCGGGAAAAGCGTAACAATGATGCGCCAGGTCATTTGCCCCAACCAGGACGTGGCCGATGAACAGGGTGAAAACTCCGCGGCGGGTGCCTGCTCCAGCGGAGACTATGTTTTTCTGTATCAATTCGAATCCAGCTCGAAGAATGTCACAATTGAGCTCAGCGGGATTGAGAAGGGAAGTTTCAGCGAAGTCGGTGGAGACGATTCAGGCACATACGGCGTGATGATCTGTAATGCCGGCAATGATCATGAACTATGCACCGAAGATTCGGGAAGCCCTGGTTACGCGAATCTCGCGGGAATCACCTTCGCGGTGAAAAGCTCGACTTCTGTGAGCTTCACGGTCCCGTCTTTTCCATATTTCCCTGCCGGGGGAAAGCCCGAGGGACAAGGATTGACGCTCTTCATCGCCACGCACCAGAGCTCGTCGGTGCCGATATACTTTCCTGCCGTCTCGGTCCAATGACGGTCTGAAGCGGGACGCCGAGGCCGGCTTTCTTCTTCAAGGTGGAGAGTTGGCCCCCGGCTTGCGGCGTTCCGCTTCCTGGGCTTTGCGCGCAATCAGTTGGAAGCGCAGCTTGGTGGCATCCTGAATCAACCCTCGAACTTCACGCGCGGTGCGGGTTGGATCGGCGGGGTCAATGCCGGCTTCGATAAGAGCGAGACGCGCCTGAAATTGACCGGGAACGTAGCCCATCGCCTCGGCGTGTGCCTGTGCCTGCTTGAGAACTTGTATGGCATCGCTTTTCTTGCCTTGACGGGCCAGAAGCCGTCCGGTATTGATTGACCATTCCAGTTTTGACGTTTCATCTCTGGCTCCCAGTTGCGAGGCTGCCTTGAGTTCAGCGCTTGCAGCGTCGAGTTTCCCCTGCGACGTGAGCGTCCGGGCGAGAAGATTGTGTGCCGCCATTTCCTGCTCTGAATTGCCGAGAGCTTGAGTCTCCTTGGCAACCTCGCGGGCCATGGTTTCAGAATTTGCAAGATCACCCCGCTCCAGAGCGAGTGCCGCGATGGACAACTTGCCGCCGGCTACGTTGTCCGATTCCTTCAGTTGCTCGCTGATCTCGAGAGATTGATGGTAGGCATCTTCAGCGTCAGACAGTTTGTCCTCGGCCAGCATGACATCTCCGAGTGCGCTTAGCGCCGACGAACTGTCGGCGCGCAGGCCGAGCGATCGCGACATTTTGAGAGCATCGTCCAGCTGCTGTTCGGACTTCGCCAGGTCGCCAAGAGAATACGAAACCGTACCCAGGTTGATGAGCGATTCGACCTCGCCTTGCTGGTTCCCGATGGCGCGCGCAATCGCGAGCGAACCCTCCAGCGGCTTTTGGGCCTCTCGAAACTGACCTAACGTGATGAGATTGACACCGAGGTTACTTTGCGCTTTCACTTCATCGTCCCGGTCTCCTATCTCGGTAGCAGCCGATAGCGCTTGCTGATATCTGGCATTCGATTCCTCCAACAAGCCCCGTTCGCTCAGCAACTCTCCGAGATTATTGAGTGCGCCCGCAATATCGATGCGAGCACCGATGCCCTGCGCGAGGGATAGTGCTTTTTCAAGCATTTGCTGAGAGTTAACCAAGTCGCCCTGATCCTCCAGGACATTGGCAACGCAGGTGAGGCTGAGCGCCTGGCCGCGCGCATAACGGCTTTCGACAAAGATTTCCTGAGCCTGCCGGCCAGCGCTTTTGGCGTCATCGAACTGACCGAGATGACGGAAGGCAATACATTGCTGCAGCAAAGCCTGTCCGCGCTCCAGGCGTGCACCCTGGCGGACAGCCGCTTCGGCGGCACGGCCGGCTGCCGCCTGGGAGCGGCGATAATCGGAGAGAGCAGCGGCCGCCCGCGCTTCGGCCAGATCAATGCGCGGGTCGTCGTAATCGGCCTTCTTGCGGGCTTTCAGCGAATTTCCCTGGCGGATCTTGCTTACAATGGCGAGCGCGTCCTGGGCCTTGCTGCCGGAGATCTGCGCATCGATCAGTGCCAGGCCGTATTCCAGATTATCGGGGAAAAGGCCGAACAAGGTTTGGTAGGCTGCGATTGCCTTGTCCCATTGTTTATCGGCAACATGGTAAGCGCCTTCGATCGTGAGGCGATCCTCGCGGGAAAGGTTGCCGGAAAGATCAAAAGCCTTCTTCGCTTCTTCAGCGGCTTTGCTGTCATAGCCAAGCTGGGACCATGCCGATGACAGCGCACTATGGGCCAAAGCATTGTTCGGATCGGCAGCAACCGTAGCCTCAAATTTCTCACGGGCCCCTGCCGTGTCGAATTCGCGCAGACGCTCCAGGCCCTCGGCGTAGAGCTGGGCAGCTTCGGTATTGGCGGGAAGCGCAGCGCGAACATTGGCCGACTGGGCAGCGGTGAGATCTCGAACTCCGCAACGGGCGCGCAGAGACGTCCCCAGGCGGCTTACGATATCGGAAAATTCGGATCCTTGCTCAGAAAGGTTTGCTATCGTGCCGCCTCCGCTGGTGTCTTGCAGCCGAATGTCTACGCGGATCTGTCCGTTGATGTCATAGTAGGAGCCCATCACCACCAGATCGCTCCCCAGGCGCTTGCGCAACTGGTCCAGCGTGTTCTGGCTGAGGCTTTGGCCTTCGGGAAGGTTCAGATCGCGCTGGGCGCTAGTGACGTCTTCGCCGGAAATAGCATGCAATTGCTCGCCGGCGGCCAGTTCCGTGGTCAGTTCTTCAGACAGCGCGGTGGACATCCACATTGCGGTCGGGTTGCCCGTCACGTTTCGAAAGCCAAGGACGGCGATGGATTTCCGGGCGGATTTGCCGGGTCCAATTCTTCCAAAATGTATAAGCAACCAGGATGCGAACGCCACTCCTAACACAAGCGCGATGACTGCAGCCAAGCTAATCCGACGCCGCGTCGTTGCGGTCCGAAGTTTCTTGGGGATCTCCGGATTTCCGGCGCCGTCCTTGCAGAGATTGAAGATGTGCACTCGCACGCCGTGCTTGACCTGCGCTTCGCCCAGATCACGCAAAGCCGGCCGCCAGCTGGTGACCTGGGCAAGCATGTCCGCCACCGGCTTGGAAAGCAGGATGTGGCCGGCATCGCCGCAATCCATCACCCGCTGGGCCATGTTAATTCCCGAGCCGGCAACATTGCGGTTAGCGTTGATATCGGCCACCTGGTAGACAGGTCCGGAGTTGATGCCCATGCGCAGCTTCAGTGTCGGGTGGTGCTCGCGGAGGCCGCGCGCCAACTCGATGGCGCAACGCACCGGGGCCTCGGCATCCCTGAAGAACACCAGCGCCATGCCGTCGCCGGTAGGCAAGCGGATGAGGCGATCTTCCGCCTGTGCGGCTACAAATTCGCGATTGGAGCGCACCATTCCCTGCAGATCGCACAGAACGCGATCCTGCTCGTCCATCGGCATGGTGGAATAGGAGACGATATCTGTGAACAGAACATGGGCAATCTCCATCGACCGGGTTTCGGACGGCGGACCGAGCGCAGGCAGTTGCTGCGCCTGGATGGTCCCGTCGCGGAGTTCCTCAAGGTCTTCGGCCACCGCCCGCGCTGAAGCATACCGGTTCGATGGGTCCTTCTCCAGGCACTTGAGGATGATCTCTTCGAGTCCAACCGGAATTTCGGAGCGAAGCGAGCGCGGTTTCTCGGGCTGTTTATGAATAATGTCGGCCGCGATGGCAAGAGAGACGTTGCCGGGAAACGGGCGGCGGCCAGTGCTGAGCTCGTAGAGCACAGCGCCCACTGCCCATACGTCAGAGCGCAGATCGGCAGGTTGTCCCTGAAGCTGCTCGGGCGCCATGTAGGTGATCGCGCCGCTCGTCTCCCCGACTTGAGAAGCCGTTGCCTCGGCCAGGGCTGGCGCGGCCACAGGTTCCACCAGGCTGAAATCGAAGATCTTCAGACTGCCATCGGGGGTGAGACGCAGACTCCCTGGCTTCAGGTCGCGGTGCACGATGCCCTTTTCGTGGGCGGCCTGCAACCCCTCACACACTTGAATGGCTAGAGACAGCACTTCGGCAATGGGCAGCGGTCCCGCCTGGATGCGCTCTTCCAGGGTGATGCCAGGGATATCCTCCATCACAAGATAGTCGGCGCCATTCTCCGATCCGACCTCGTACAAGGCGCCAATATTCGGATGCCTGATTAAGGTGAGCGCCCGTGCCTCTCGACGGAAGCGTTCCTGTGCTGCCTGGCCATCGAGCGGCCCCGGCGAAAGCACTTTGATCGCTACCGTTTGTTCGCGGCTTTCGTCGTAGGCCCGATACACCACGCCCGTGCCACTGGTCCCGAGAACGGACTTGATCTGGTAATGGCCGAGTCGGGCATTGGCGGCGAGCGGCATGGAAGGCGCCGTCCTTTAGTGCGGGAATCGCGCTGAGCGTCGAGGGCTGGCCAAGGGGGAACTGGCAATTCCAAATCTACCAGAGCAACCTGCAAGCTGGCACCGTGCGCGGTGAATCAAACCATGCGTGGCAGCTCTTCGCAAATCTCTACCGATCGTTCGAAGAGCCGGGCGAAAACAGCCTGGCTCGACACATCACGAAACGGCGGCGCTCACTTTATCGCGAACCTCACCCCGGGCCGGTTTCAGATATCAAATGGTGAAACATCAGCTCTACCAGTCCAGGCTCGAAGGCAGGGCATTTTCCCGCCCGCCCCAGCCGCTCCTCACGCTGCCTGACGAAGCGCATCCCAGTGCGGACGGTTAAACTCGGCATGCGGACTGCACACATGGTTCTGCTCAGCGGATGCTAGCCCAACTTCAGTTACGCTGTCTGTAGACGCAATGGTCTGGTAGCAGTTGGTGCAGATTGAATCAACCGATGCATCGAAATTCTGCCGTCTGGCAAATGTCTTCATTCCTGTCATAGCTCAGCTTTCCAAGCAGCCCACGTATGTTGGCCTTGGGGGAGGGTCATTGTGTTTTGTAGGCTGCTATTCGTTTAACGTACATCCGCTCTCGTTTCAACGTCTGGTCACGATTGCTCTCTGCGTTTGGGGTCGGCACGCATCAGGCCCAGCGAGCCTACAGAGATACTCTCTGCGTCATCCGACCCGCGAAATAGCAGGTCAATATGAGCAGGCCATAAAACAAGCCAGGTCTCGCAAAGGCTGCGAGACCTGGGATGCTTGTCTATGAACCGTACCTGGTCTGTGTCATCGACTGCGTCGCTACCGGCCAGGGACGGCCTTGTTTTTTAATCAACCAGTGTGCTGCAGCTAGCGCCTGCGAAATCAAGGAAATCGTTGTTCGGATCCTTCTGATTGCTGGGCGTTGTGAGTTTCACCGCGCTGCCTTCGAACCGCAAGTCGAAGAAGCCGGTGCCGAAGTGCTGGAAGATCTGCCCCTGTGTGCCGTTACCGATCGTTGTGCACTCCGGGCAGTAGTCTGTCTTCGAGCCGACGCCCCCAATGTCGACTCCATTGGGCACGGAAGGCTGGTCGCCAATCGTGTAACCAACGATGGACGGATAGGGAGAATCGCCGAGAATGCCATTTGCCCCGTATTCGATATCGAATTTTGCCGATCCCTGAGGCCGCGGCGGATACCCGGTCAAAACGCTGCCAGATTTTATGAAGCGTTCATCGGTTGGTCCCTTGACTCCCGTTCCAGCCGTATCGGTCTGGTATAAGCCGTTGCCGTCATCGAACATATAGATCGAGAAAGTGTCGCTGTCCTCGTTGCCCACGGCTTCCGCGGCTTCATCCGGAACACCTATCCAGCGCACCTTGAAGTTGTTGATTCCAGCGAAGCCGAGGGCCTGCACGGGGAATCGATCCGCGGTAGGTTCGGCATCCGGTGGCGTCACGAGAATACGGTTGCTGGTATCCAGATCGTTCCACGCTCCGGCTATGCGGGGTAAACCCTCCAGAAATGCAGGAGTAGTTGGGGAGGCAGTGGTGTCACCTGCGCCAAATGTGATGCTGCCACTGGCATTGAGGTAGAACTGAGTCCAGGGGCTGGTGCAGCTGCCGCCCTCGTCGGCCCCAAAGAGATACTCGTAGTCAAGATAACCGTAACCCCCGATAACAAGATCTCCGCCCGCAACCTGATGGCTGGGGTCGAAATCGTTGAAGTTGATGGGGCCGCTGTAGGAACCCTCGTCTTGGGTCATGCCGTTGGGCACGTTCGTGAGGGGGTTTGCAGCGGTGCGGTTGAGGTACAGCAAAAAGCCGCGCGACAGACCGGACAATCCGATTGGCGTGAGCCCGCTGTCCCGCGGAGCTTGCACGAAGATGTGATCGTAACGGTCGGATTTACCATCGCCCGCGTTAGCGCCAGACGAGGGTGGATTCGGCAGGGTGCCATCTTTCCGCAAATCGACGTAGTCGGCGCGGCGGTCAGCCGGAGCGTTATCGGGAAAGATCATGATTTCTCCCAGGCTGGGAGAAGGATTCAGTCCAACCCCGGCGGGCGTACCTCCGGAGATTACATAGACCTGACGCGCCTCATCCACGGCCAAACCGGAATAGATCGTGTCATCGATCTGCATGTCCAATTTCAGCGTGTTCGAGGAAGTCCCGAATACTGCGCTGTCGGACTTAGGCGTGGGACCTGTACCCAGAACAAACGCTCGGAAATTGTTGACCCCGGGTTTAATCGAGGCAGTTGAGGCTGAGGTCGCGAATCCCGTGTACACGGGAAGCTTGTCGGATCCCGGGGTCATATAGTCGGAGAAACTGACAATCATGGAGGGCGTTGGACCCAGCGAGGACGGGTTCTCAAACAGCCCTTCGGTGGCTCGCGTAGAAGCGGAGTCTTTCGGGTTCAGCGACCGCGCTACCGCAGCATAGAGCGCATCGCCTGGTCCTGACGCGAGCGCCACAATATTGCCAAATGTCGTTGACGTTCCGGAATAATTGGTGAATGTGTTGATTTGCGAGCCGCCCGGCGGGGGAAAGACAGGGCCGCTTGCGGTTCCGTATGAACCACCTGTCGGGTTCAAATTGCTGGTGGTAGTAAATCCATCTGTGGCCAATGAGCGGTCAACGTCGGTGCCTGTGGGCGCGGCCTTAACAATGTTGCCGCCCGTAAACCCTACCAGGTCAACCTGTTGAAAATAGACATTGCCGTCATCGTCAGCGGCGCAACCTGCGACATTGGCGAAAGTGGAGAAGAATACTCCGAAAGCGCCACCTACTTGGACGGGAAATCCGCTTTCTGAAAGGATGCCGGGGGGGGCTGTGGCTCCGCTGGTCATGTCGGCGATCGGGAAAGCCAGAAGCCCGCTATGGATGGCCACTCCACCAGAGGTATTCAATCCGCCGCCCGTATCCCAGAAAGTGACATAGAGCATCTCGCCGGTTTGACTACCGAAGGACGAGAAACTTCCGTTCACATTGGCGAACGATGTCAGGTCGGCTACGGGGTTCACGCACAGGCCGGTAACTACAATCTGGTCGTTACTGAAGAGACTTCCGAAGGCGTTCAGAACTGTCGGCAGGTTAATTACGGTCACATTCGAGTTGTGTGGAGGGACGCTTTGCAGGTTGGTCGCTGCATTGACGTACACGTTCCCGAATGAGTCCCCGTAGTAGAAGATATCTTCGTTGAATCCGTTGGCGATGGTGTGCTCCGAAATGGCCGTGCGCGTAAGGGTGAAACCTTGGGGCGGCGTCGTGAAATCGGTCACCACTCCTTCGTGATTTGCGGTCAGGCTTTCCTTGCCGTCCCAGTCACCCATGGTCAAGACCTGGTTTAGGTTTCCTGCAGTCGTAGTGGCGATCGCCGCGGAGAGCGGCGCGTTGGCCATCATACTTCCCTCAAAGTTGCTGGAACCTGGCGCGGTCTGGTTGGGCGCAGGCGGCGCAACGGAGTGTTTCGCCGCCGCAGCTTTAACGATGCGCGCCACCTCCAGGCTGGCCTCTTTGGCGTCTTTGCTGGGGTGGACGATGCCGAGTGCGTTCAGCACTTCAGGCGAGTACGGCGAGGGCACAGCGTGCGCGGCGGGCGAAGCCGTCTGCGCAGCGGGCGCGTGAAGCTTGGAGTTCTGCGACCAAACTGGAATCACGAACGCCAAGCACACAGCAGAAACGGAGAAACGGACCCATGAAGTCATAACACACCTCTTCCTGAACTTTCTGAGCTAAGGCAATATCGAGTTTCAGGGGGAGGTGTTCGGAGTACCTAATGCGCGACACGTGAGACTGAAGCAATCTGCACGCTACACCCCCAAAAACCGCTTGTCAAGAAACAATTGGTTATTTTGCGCAAAGCATGCTCAGGTTCAAAGGAAG
>JBEKVS010000256.1:0-8865 GCA_049513795.1 Occallatibacter sp.
GATCTGGCCTTCCTGGCTGAAAACTCGTCTGGCCAGGCCGAGTTGGTTATCGCTCTAGGCAATGGAGACGGCACGTTCGCAACGCCGACCATGCTCAATCTGACGGATGGCGATGCCGTCAGGAATGCCAGTTTGGCGGCCGCCGACTTCAACGCCGACGGCAACGTCGACCTGGCGTTTTTTGACTCCCAGGCCTTCAGCGGCATCTTCTACGGCAACGGGGACGGCACATTTACTTCCGTCAATGTCGGCACGGCGGCCGCGCCCAGCCTGATACCCAAAGATCTTGTCAACCTCTCTGTCTCCGGCCCTGCCATCGGCGTCGACCTGAATGGGGATGGTCAGCCCGACCTGCTCGTCGGCAACACCATTCTCTTGAACGTCAATGCCTCCGCCCCCCCGGTGCTATCGGCTTCGACGACCGTTCTAACCGCCTCGGCAACGGCTATCAATGCTGGCGCCAGCGTCACCTTGACCGCAACCGTTGCCGGACCTTCCGGGGACACAACCGTGCCCACCGGCACCGTTACCTTTATGAGCGGCACTACGTCGCTGGGCACCGGAACCCTGTCATCGGCCGGTGTCGCCACATACTCGACGACAGCGCTGCCCACCGGCTCCGACAGCATCACCGCCGCATATGGAGGCGACAACAATTTCAGCGGCAGCACGTCTTCCGCCGTCACAGTCACGGTCGCCGCGCCGCCTCCCAGCTTCGCTTTAACCAGCAGCGGCAACATCGCGGTCGCGCCTGGCGCGTCCACCGGGAACACCTCCACGATTACAGTGACGCCCAGCGGAGGGTTCACGGGAAGCGTCGCGCTCACGGCAGGGCTCACCGCCAGTCCTGCGGGAGCCATGGATCCGCCCACCTTCAGCTTCGGCTCCACTTCGCCGGTCGGCATCACCGGCGCATCGGCCGGAACCGCCACGCTCACCGTTTCGACTACTGCTGCAACCAGCGCGTCTCTCGCCCGCCCCAAATTCCGCGCCGCTCCCCAATACGCGACCGAAGGGTACGCAACCGGAGGCGTGGCGCTCGCCTGCCTTGTGCTCTTCGGCATCCCTGCGCGCCGCCGCCGCTGGCGCGCGCTGCTCGGCGCCATCATCCTGTTCGCGCTCCTGACCGGCGGCATCGTCAGTTGCGGAGGAGGAGGCGGTGGTGGTGGCGGAGGTAAAACCGGCGGGAGTCCCGGCACCACGGCAGGAGCCTACACCATCACCGTAACCGGCGTTTCAGGACAAGTCACGGAAACCACAACCGTCAGCCTTACCGTGAATTAAGACCACCACGTCTCAGCCCGCCGTCAACTGCACGCCGAGTGCCGGGAGGCGTTTCTCAAGATCGAGATGAGCAGGACCTAAGCTCATCATTTCGATCTACCTGGAGGCTAAGAGTATATATCGACAACGTGAACGAGTGCCGAATTTGTTCGGAATCAGGTAGGAATTCGGTAAGGATTTTGGAAGGGGAATTGCCCTATGCTTCCTTCCGTCTCTATCGGCTTCTTTTATCAGTTCCCGGGCCTCCTGTGTAGAAATGTTCGCTCGATTCCAGGAGTGACCGTCTCGCAGGAGTCGTATTATGTCCGTTCTTTCCCTGTCTGTTGCCAGCCGTTCCTTTCGTGTTGTGCTCGGATCACTCGCCGCGATTCTCGCCCGCGGGAGTGAGCGCTGCCGTAGCTCCTGGTCTGATGGCCGCGGGGCTGAGATCCCTGACGCCGATGCATGCGTGTGTCGGCCGAATGGTCCAGCGGCGCCCAATCGACCGCGTCGCAATCCGGCCTTCGGAATTCTCTCCGCTCGAACTCTGGGGATCGTATTTGTCCTGGCAGTGATCGGGCTTGGCCGCGGTCATCAAGCATGCGCGCAGCAGGGTAGTTCCTTGGCGACGGACGTGTATTACGCGACGCTCACGGATGACGAAATAACCGACATATGCAAAAGAAAGCCGTTAAGCCTCAGTCCGGGGGTCTTTGAGGATTGCTTCCAGGAATTGCGCATCCTTCGATTCCTTGCCTCAGACAGGTTAATCGCACAGACTGGAGGCGAGGGCCAGGCACTGCCTCCCCGTCTTGCCACCAGGGACCACGCAAAAGCAAGCGATAGCTCAGGCTCAGCGTTCGCCCCGACGCTCGAATCGAGCGTTGCTACCCTGCCGTTTCTTGGCAATTGGCTCACGGTTCTCAGTTGGGTTCCGAATGCGAACACTGCAGCCGATGCGACGGCTGCTTATGCGGTTGGCCTGACGCGGCAATCGGATTGCAGCCTCAACGAAAACTACGTTCTACCCGGCACCGGCTTACCGCAAGCCGAGTATCTTACCTCGCTGACCGACGCGCAGGATTATTACCACTATATTTCCGAACTGACGACCACGCCCGATATCTTTACCAACGGATGCACTGACCAGGCGCTCGGGCTTCCGGCCTCGAACACTTTTTGGGCGCTGGGAGCGACCTCGGACGGCGCGGGCATCGGCGCCTCGCTGGCCAGTGCCGGGCTCTATGTCACGGTCACCGACCTGACGGCCAATACATCCACATCGACCCAGGTCACCAGCGGCTCTGACCCCGGCGCCTTCTACGGGGCGAGCCTGCGCAACAACGGCATCATGGACATTGTGGAGACTGGATTGACCGATCCGGCTAACTCATCGCCGGCTACGGCCGTCCTGCTGGGCAATGGCGACGGCACCTTCCAGAAGCCGGTCTACTACGACGTTTCAGCCAACAGCTACGCGACCGCGGCCGGTTTCACGGTGGACGACGTGAACGGTGACGGCATTCCCGACATTGTTGTGCTCAACGGAACCATCGGGACTTTCAACGGCTCCGTGATTCCGGTAACGGGCACCGTTACCACGCTCATTGGCAAAGGCGATGGCACTTTTACCATGGGTCCAGTCTCAAGCCTCACCTGGACCGACTCACTGCGGGTTCTCACCGGCGTCTTCAAGACAGGAGATCAGAAGGACCTGCTGGCGGGCGGCACGGTGCTGTTCGGCTCGGGTAACGGTTCCTTTACGCAGGGCCCCACCAACAACGCGCTGGCGACGCTAAGCGTAAACACCGCCGCGGCCGGCGGCAACGCGGCGGCAAGCCTGAGAAACAACGGCATGCTTGATGTGGTTGTCTCTGAGCCGGGATTCGTCTCCATCTTCTACGGCAACGGCGATGGAACATTTCAAACCGGGCCCAGTTACGCCGCGCTGCCCGATTATATGCCGGTGACCATCACCGACATCGATGGGGACGGCAACCCCGACATCGTATTGGGAAACAGCTCAGCAGGGGTCTACACCGAGGGCGGGTACGATACGCCGTTGCCCATGTTCCAGATATTGCTGGGGCGCGGCGACGGCACCTTCGTCGATTCGCCTGTGTACACGCAGGGAACCTATGCAAGCGACAAAGACATTGCCAGTGCCGATTTCAACGGAGACGGCAAGCTGGATGTATTGGTCTTCAACAGCTCAACCACCAGCAGCAGCTCGTTGGTAATGCTGCCCGGCGACGGTACAGGAGCTTTGGGAACCGCCGTCACAAGCAACCTCAGTATTGACCCGGCCATGGTTGTGGCGGCGAAGATGAATCACGACACGCTGGCGGACGCGGTGGTCGCCGGCTCCGGCAACTCGGGTCCAGAATTGGCCGTGCTTACGAATCAGGGCCATGGAAACTTTGCGGCGGAAAAGGATTACTCCCTGGCCGGCGCTGCCGTCAGCCTTGCCGTGGGCGACTTCAATGGCGACGGTATTCCCGACGTGGCGGTGGGCGAGAGCGGACAAGGTGTCTTTGTGCTGTTCGGTCAGTCGAACGGCACGCTCGGCTCGCCTATGCAGGTCGACCCTTCTACCACTCCGACGGGTCTTGCCGCGGGCAGCCTCACCAGCGACGGCCGCACCGACCTGGTGGTGGCGGATGAGACGACGGGAACCCTCCACGTTTACCTCGGCAACGCCAACAAAACCTTCACCACGGTGACGGCTCCGACGACCGGCGCAACCAACCTGAGCGTGGCCGCGCTCGGCGATTTGAACAATGACGGCAAGCTCGATCTCATCGTGGCCGGGTTCATCCCCGGCAGCGGCGGCAATCCCAACGTCTCCAATGTCTATACGCTTCTTGGCAACGGCGACGGCACGTTCCAGACCGCCAACACCCTGTCGATCGCGAGCAACGACGTCGCTGTAGCGTCCATGGCGCTGGCCGACTTCAACGACAGCGGCAATCTGGGCGTAGTTGTGGGCAATGCCGACGACTACACCGAGGTCTTGCTCGGCAATGGCGATGGAACCCTCACGGAAACATCTTTGGCCCTCGGTCAACGGCCCACCACGGTCGCCGCCGCCGATCTGCTGGGAAGCGGCTACCCCGAGATCCTGGTTGGTGAGGCCAATACCCAGGGCCAGGGCTATAGCCTGACGGTTTTTCAAAATCAACAAGCAGCCGACTGGGTCGTTGCCACTACAACCACGCCAACGGTCACTGTAACGCCATCTCCAGCGACTATCACTACCGCACAATCGACGATGGTAACCGTCGCCGTGAGCGGCCCAACGGGCAGTGCGACGCCGACCGGCTCGGTGATTTTGAGCGGCGGCGGCTACACGTCCGCGGCGACAACGCTCGCGAGCGGCAGCGCCGTCATCACCATTCCCGCCGGATCGCTGGCCGTCGGAACGGACACACTGGCGGCAACCTACACGCCCGACTCCGCCAGCTCCGCAACTTATAACAGCGCAGCCGGAGCGGGCTCGGTCACAGTGACCGCAGTGCCTCCAAGCTTCGCCCTCACCAGCAGCGGCAACATCGCGGTCGCACCGGGCGCATCCACCGGGAACACGTCCACGATTACGGTGACGCCGAGTGGCGGATTCACCGGCAGCGTCGCGCTCACTGCGGCACTCACTGCCAGTCCTACGGGAGCCACGGATCTGCCCACCCTCAGCTTCGGCTCCACTTCGCCGGTCGGCATCACCGGCGCATCGGCCGGAACCGCCACGCTCACCGTTGCCACCACTGCCGCAACCAGCGCGTCTCTCGCCCATCCCAATTTCCGCACCGCTCCCTACTGGTACGCAACCGGAGGCGCAGCGCTCGCCTGCCTTCTGCTCTTCGGCATCCCTACGCGCCGCCGCTGGCGCGCGATCCTCGGAGCCTTCTTCCTGTTTGCGCTCTTGACCGGCGGCATCGTCAGTTGCGGAGGAGGAGGCGGTGGTGGCGGTGGTAAAACCGGCGGCGGCGGCGGTCCCGGCACCACGGCAGGAGCCTACACCATCACCGTAACCGGCGTTTCGGGACAAGTCACGGAAACCACAACCGTCAGCCTCACCGTGAACTAGGGTGCGGCGATTACCCCGCAGACGGCTCGATCGAGTTCTTCAATCTGGAGCTCTGGGCGACCGAGGGGAGTGACCCAGGGGAGTTTTGGCCTGAGAAACCATCAACTCCCCGGATGTCGCCCTTTCGGACTCAATAAGTGAGCGTTACGGAGTGGAGACCATCTTTAAGCCCTTGGGAAATCCCATAGTTGCATACGGGCGTGTCATCCTGCCGTATCCAAAGTTTATCCTCGTCCCAAGCTTGGTCGAGGGGCTGGAGTTCGTTGTCATAGAGCCCCAGGAAGTAGAACTGAGTCGAGCCGTGCAAACCCGCGGGGTAATCGCTGCATTCGGAGATGTTATAGACCTCAAGCGCCCCGGCAAAAGCCCAGTTGAAGACGAGTCCAAAGCTTGAGGTTTGACTAAGTTCGGTCTGCTTTCCTGAGGTTTGATCGAAGGTATTTACATTAAACGAGCTACAGCGCGGCGCGCCGGGGTGAGTACAGACCATAACACCAAAAATGGTGTGGCCGGCCTCAGTGGTGATAAAAGGACTGTGCCAGACGGCGCCTTTCGCGCAGCAATTCCAGCTGGAAAGGGTCCATTCATTCGGATAATTGAGATGGAGCTCCGCAGAAACGACGTTCCAACCCAGCACGGGCTGAAGGATGGTGGTGGGGATAGGCGGGTTACTTGCGTAATCTTCCAAGCCGGGGAAGAGATAAATGATCTGGTTGCTGTGGGTAGCTGGATCGGGCGGCACAGTCCAGGTCGCCTTCAGTTCCCCATAGTAGGTGGATTTAGGATCCTTTAACATGATCGCGTCCTCGATATAGTCATGTTGGATCTCGGGCGGCTTGGCGCTTTCGCCGTCCATGGGCACCTTTTCCCCCGAGTGCGTGTAGTGCGGATATGCGCAAGCCGGAATAGCGTCGAACGACCCGTCTTTGTGCTCGACCGCCAACTCATCCTTGCGGATAACATCCCCCTCGGCCAGCCCGTGGACACAGCTCGGGTGAAAGTAACCCATCGGCGTGGCGAAATAATCTTGAGGAACTGACGCCGGGCGGTTGTCGCGGCCCGGAGTTTGAGCTCGTAATGCGGTCATTCCCGAAATCAGCAGGACAGTCACTCCCAGGCCGATTTGCCAATTCTTTCGCGAAGATAAACAGCTCATGTCTCAACCCCCTAATTTGTTGTGTGCCGACAGGCAACTTGCGTGTGGCCATGCGGGCCGTTGTTTCGGTGAATAAATTTACGATTCAGCCAGACACGGGAGCATACCCCGCACCAATGCCGTCAAGTCTTGCGAAGCTCAGAAGGCTCACTGGAGATGGCGTGATCCGAGCAGAAAATGACTCACGGCAGAAAATGACTCACGAAGAACAGATTCTTTTCGCCATGTGCTCCATCCTGCTGCGCGAGGCAAGTGATCTGATGAAGACGCCCCAATTGATGAACAGAGTCAGAGTCGCTGATGATTTCAACGTGCAACTCAGAAGTTTGAGTTCCGTTCGATGTGTCTTCTATCCGCGCATTACCCCCGCTTTGGCGTTCCTTTGAGTTTGCCGGCAAATCGCCTGCAACAATCGTGGGCGAAGGGCGGATTCCAGGCGGGGATTCCCGGATCTTGAGCTGTATTTTTTGCGAGGCTACGCGTTTGTGGATGGAGGTGTCAACGGATTTCAACCTTGAAAGGTCGATCGTTCAGCACTCTGGGGCTTTAACGCTTATCCAAAAGTAATCTTCACGAAGGCGCCTGGGATGAAGATCGGTGAGCTTCGATGGAGTTGCCAGACGATTCGGCCGGAGATTGTCTAAACCAATCTCCGGCCCATTATTGCGAATTAGACTATGCCGATTTGCGCTTGGACTGAGGCTTGACCAGTGCGATCTTCTTGGCCGCAGGTTCCTTCTCGCTCTTCGGCGGCTTCTTGCCTGCGCGCGTGTCGGGGCCGATGCTCTTGCGAAGCGCGTCCATCAGGTTGATGACGTTGGTGGGATGCTTTGCGGGTGCTTCGTCGACGGGAACAGGCAGGTTGTTGATCTTGGCTTCGACCAGCGCTTTGACTGCGACTTCATAGCCATCTTCAAACTTGCTCATATCCAGCTTGGCCGACATCTTCTTGATTAGCGTCTCAGCGAGTTCGAGAGAGTCGGCGTTGATCGCTGCAGGCTTGATGTCGCGGAAGTAATCATTCTGGTTCCGCAACTCGTTCGAGAAGCGCATGGTGTAAGCCATCAGGCCGCGATCGTCATTCGGGGCCGGCATCACGGCAACGATGTTCTCGCGCCCCGCGAACGCAACTTTCCCGATAGCCGCCTTGCCTGTATTCACGAGTGCCTGCCGCACCGTGGTGAAGGCCTCGGTTTGCGAGTCGTTTTCGGGAACGACGAAATAAGGCTTCTCCACATATTCCGGGTTCAGCTCACTCACGGGCACGAATTGCGAAACAGAGATTGTATGTTTGGAGGGCACGCGGAGATTCTCTAACTCGGCAGGTTCAATAATGACGTACTGACCCTTCTTATATTCGTAGCCCTTGACGATCTCGTCCTTCTCTACCGCCGTGGTCGCTTCGTTGTTCTCGACCGCGCTTTCGAGCACCTTCTGGTGGCGGATGCGCTCGCCGGTTCTACGGCTGATCTGGTGAAAGCTGATCTGGTTCTTGCTCTCGGTGGCCACATAGAGGCTCACACCGAAAGACACCAGCGATACTTGTAGATTCCCGGTCCAGTAGGGACGTGCCATGTTACCCCTTTCGAGTTATTCGGCCCCGCGCCGAATCGATACCGTAGATTGAGGAGTTTACCTCATTATGCACCAGGAGTGAAGCAGAATCGTCTACACATTTCGTTCCTTCTCCCTATCTTCGCCCGACTTAGTTTCGCTGGATATTCGCTGGACGAAGTTACATCGATCAATCTATCTTGACTCCCACGGCACGCAACGCTTTTGCGTCTAGAGTTTGGTTGGATGCATTCAAATGTTGCCACGGATCGTGCCGCAGCCGGCTTTTCCAACCGGCGAAATCTGAGACAAGGAATCTGGGCCGCGCGGACGATTGCAGTTCCTTCCACTCCAAAGGGACGGCGACGGGGACACCGGGACGCGCGCGCGTCGAGAAGGCTGCGATGGCCGTGGCCTCGCGGTCGTTGCGCAAATAGTCGAGATAGATTTTGTTGGTTCGCGCAGCCTTGGACATCTTGGTGAGATAGAGCGCTGGATTCGACTTCTCCATTTGAAGAACGACCGCGTAAGAGAACTGCTTGATGATCGGCCACTCGTATTTTGGCTGAATGGGCACCACCACATGCAGCCCCTTGCCGCCGGTGCTTTTCACGAAGCTGGTGAGGCCGAGTTGCTTGAGGCGGGAGCGCAGCTCTTCCGCGGCCGCGGCCAGCTTGCTCCACGGAACATTTTCGTCGGGGTCAAGATCGAAGATGATGCGGTCGGCTTTTTCGTACGAGTTATTTTTCGAACCCCAGGGATGGATTTCGAGAACTCCAAGTTGCGCGAGGCCGAGCAAGCCTGCGGC
>JBEKVS010000257.1:0-8856 GCA_049513795.1 Occallatibacter sp.
CCTCCGCACTGAGAGGGTTTTGCTCGGCAATCCTTACGTCTTTGTGATCGCTTCGTCCGAAAATAGGACGCGGATCATGTACAACCTCGTAAAGAGCGCAAAATAGTCAATGCCCCGCGCCGCTTCCCAGCACTCGCCAATTGACCGTCAAGTCTCCAGCTTTGTTGGCAGCTATCAGAAGAGGTGCTTTTATCAACGTTGAGATCCTCGTCGATAGTTTGTCAGCGATATCGGGAGGCATCGCAAGTGTCGCTTCTACTACTGACCAGTTGCCGATGAATAGACTTGGCGATTACCTTGTCTGGCGCGCTGAGCCGCGTTTGCCCGCTGGCCACTGGTAACTATGCTGTCTGAAGCGCCAGCAGTACAGTCAAGGCAGCTCTCACTCTTCGCACCTCTAGACTTTTCCCAATGAAACAGATGACGACAACGGGAACGCAGCATACCGAGCGAAGCCTCATAACCGGCGACGATTCCCTGGAAGAACTGGCCGATCTGAAGTCTGCCGTCGATCAACAGGCGACTCCCAACCAGATACATTCAAAGTCGTTACATTCTCTACGCAACAAACTCGCTATCATCATTGGTCACTGTGATCTACTGAAGGAACGTTTGAAAGTTGACTCACAGAGCACCGAACACCTGGATGCGATTAAAGCGCTAGCATACGGAATCGCTAAGACCTATTCGAACCTGTGCTAAATGGCGGACGCATCCCAAAGTTTGTTGAAGGACGAACTTTGCGTTTTGACACCGGCAACGACAGGCTTCCGGAGAATTCAGACCTGCCACTTCCCTTAAAGGTGCTGCGCCCCGTGATGCTCCGGTGGTGTGACGGGCAATCCGGAAGTCAATTGTTCGGCACTGGCGAAAGCGCCTGCTCTAAGGTTGCACACCTATTGCCCCAAACGCGAAGAGATAAAGAGACTACAGTGAGGTTGTGAGAGATTCCTCATCTACGCAGATGAACGATGCCACCGTGCTCTTGTTTTCTGTTCGCGCGCCTACCGCTATGACCTCCATTTCAAAAACACGAAGGCCAGCTGCCGCAGGTAAAAGGCCCCTGATGAATCGCGGCTTTGCTCTATCGCTTGCGGAGATGTCGGTACCGATCAAGTTGGGTTGTTATCGGAATGCCTCTGCCGACCGTTCTCTCGCGGCAGCGCGCATCGCGAGCGAGACGAGGGCACCATGAAAGAAGTCGTCGGCGTTAAGGATACTCAGGGCAAAGAACTAGCAGACCATAAGTTCGCTTTAGATCAACACGCCATTGTGGCAGTGACCGACGTTCAGGGCACCATAACCTATGTGAACGATAAGTTCTGCGCCATCAGTCAATATTCCAAAGGCGAACTGATCGGTCAGAATCATAGGATCCTCAACTCCGGTCACCATTCCAGGGAGTTTTTCGGGCAGATGTATCACTCCATCGCCTCTGGAAAGGTTTGGCACGGTGAAATCAAGAACCGGGCCAAAGATGGTTCGACCTACTGGGTCGCCACGACCATGGTTCCGTTCGCGGGGTCGGACGGAAAACCACGGCAATATGTTTCCATCCGAACGGACATCACGGAGAGCAAACTAGCGGCAGAGTCTCTCATCGGGCAGGCCGTCGAGTTGTCGCAACAAGCCGAGGAACTTGCCCGATCGCGGCAAGCCCTAAAAACTCAGGCGCAAATGCTTCAGTCAGAGGCCCGGTATCGAGGACTGCTAGAGGCGGCTCCGGATGCGATGGTGGTTGTGAACGTGGGCGGAGAGATTGTCCTGCTGAACGTACAGGCAGAGAAACAGTTCGGATACAGTCGCCATGAACTGGTAGGCCAGCAGGTTAAGAACATCATTCCCGAGGGCTTCGCCGAGCGGCTGATCGCCGACGGAACGCGAAGCGCCGCGGACGCACTGGCACAGCAGATCGGGACTGGGATTGAGCTTATCGGGCGGCGGAAAGATGGCACCGAATTTCCCCTCGAAATCATGCTAAGCCCGCTGGAGAGCACCGAAGGAATCCTAGTGACGGCAGCGATCCGCGATATCAGCGCGCGCAAGGAAGCGGAAGGGCATCTGGCGCAGATTGAGGAAAGACGCCGGCTGGGGGCTGACGCGCTCCGAGAAAGCGAAGAAAGATATCGGATGCTTCTCGATGGAGTCCAGACCTATGCCATTTTCATGATGGACGCGCACGGCAATGTTCTCAGCTGGAATGCCGGCGCCGAACGAATTAAGGGTTATACATCCGATCAGATTATCGGTCATAACTTTTCCTGCTTCTTTCCGCCGGAAGATATCAAGCGCGGAAGGCCGGAAGAAGTACTCCGAATAACGGCTGCCAGCGGACGGCATGAGGAACAAGGCATGCGCGTGCGGAAAGACGGCTCACGATTCCTGGCGGGCCTCGTATTCACGGCGCTGCGCGATTCAGCCGGAGACCTGCGGGGATTCTCTGAGTTCAGTCACGATCTCAGCGAGAGCAAGGAGTCGGGCGCAAAGTACCACGCGCTGTTGGAAGCCGCCCCGGATGCGATGGTGGTTGTGAACGTGAGCGGAGAGATTGTCCTGCTGAATGTACAAGCAGAGAAACGGTTCGGATACAGTCGCCATGAACTGGTAGGTCAGCAGGTTAAGAACATCATTCCCGAGGGCTTCGCAGAGCGACTCATCGCCGATGGTACGCGAAGCGCAGCCGATGCGTTGGCCCAGCAGATCGGCACCGGGATCGAGCTTTCCGGACGGCGAAAGGATGGAAGTGAGTTTCCCATCGAGATCATGCTAAGCCCACTGGAAAGCCCCGAAGGAATTTTGGTGACGGCAGCCATACGTGACGTCACAGAACGAAATAAATCCGAGGAACATCTGGTGAAGACGGTTGGGGAATTGAAGCGTTCCAATGAGGAACTTCAGCAATTCGCTTATGTCTCATCCCATGATCTCCAGGAGCCGTTGCGCATGGTTGCCAGTTACACGCAACTGCTGGCCAAGCGCTACAAGGGGCGTCTGGACTCCGACGCGGACGAGTTTATCGCCTTTGCGGTAGACGGGTGCAACCGTATGCAGGGGCTGATCCAGGATTTGCTGGCCTATTCTCGTGCTGGAACCAATGGCAAGGTGTTTTGTGAGGCCTCCACTGAAGGCGCTTTGCAACAAGCGCTCACAAACCTACGAATCACCATCGAGCAGAGTGGTGCGGTTGTATCTTACGACTCTCTGCCAGCCATCAAGACGGACGGAACGCAGTTAACTCAGGTGTTTCAGAACCTCATCGGAAACGCAATCAAGTACCGCAGCGCCGACGCCCCTCGCGTACACGTTTCCGCTACTAACAACGGTGGCAACGAATGGATCTTTTCCGTGCGCGACAATGGCCTGGGGATTGACCCTCAGTACTTTGAAAAAATCTTTGTCCTGTTCCAGCGGTTGCACGGGCGAGATGAGTTCGAAGGCACCGGAATCGGATTGGCTATTTGCAAGAAGGTTTTGGAGCGGCTGGGGGGCAGGATCTGGGTCGAATCGCAACCGGGAAATGGCTCAACTTTTTACTTTGCGCTGCCAGAGAGAGATGAGAAATGATGAAAACGATTGGAACCGATGCAATGCCTATCGAAGTCCTCCTGGTAGAAGACAGTCCGGGCGACGTCCGGCTGACGCGGGAAGCCTTCAAGGACGCCAAGGTGCATATCAACTTGCACGTGGCGTCGGACGGGGCAGAAGCGATGGAGTTTCTGAATCGCGAGGGAAAGCATTCCAGCGTTCCTCGCCCTGATCTGATCTTGCTTGATCTGAACCTGCCGAAAAAAGACGGACGGGAGGTCCTGGAGGAAATCAAGCAGAGTCAAGAACTGAAAAGCATTCCTGTAGTTATCCTGACCACGTCTGCGTCTGACACCGACATCCTCCGGAGTTACAGGCTGCATGCGAACTGTTACATCACCAAGCCTGTGGGCCTCGATGGGTTCCTCGAAGTCGTGAAGAGCATCGACAGCTTCTGGTTGTCTGTTGTTAAGTTACCGCACGAACCACGCTTATGAAAGAAAAGGCGCTCCAAGTCCTTGTGGTTGAGGATAACGCGGGAGACGTCCGTCTGCTCCGCGAAATGTTCAAGGGTGAGAAGCAGGGCAGTTTCGAGATGACGCATCTCTTGCGCATGAGTGAAGCCGAGGCTCACCTCGCGAAGGGTGGCGTGGACATCACATTGTTGGACATGGGTTTACCGGATGGGCATGGGCTGGAGACGGTGCGGCGGGCGCACGCGGCGGCGCCGAACGTCCCGCTGATCATACTGACGGGTTTGGACGACGAAGCACTGGCTGCTGAAGCTATGACGCAAGGCGCACAAGACTACATGATCAAAGGCCAGATCGAAAGTCGCGCGCTTCCCAGGGCTCTTCGCCATGCCATCGAGCGCCACCGCATGCAAACTGAAACCGACCTCATCCGGACACACCAAATGGAATTCAAGGATGAGTTCCTTTCCCACGTGTCGCATGAGCTTCGTTCACCGCTGACCGCGGTCCGCCAGTTCGTGAGCATTCTTCTGGACGGATTGGCCGGCGAATTGAAGCCGGAACAGCGTGAGTACCTGGAAATCGTTTTGAGGAATGTTAAGCAACTGCACTCGATGATCAATGACTTGTTTGAAGTATCGGGCATACAGGCAGGCAAATTGAAGATCGAACTGCAAGCCACTTCGGTTTCAGATGCTATCGCCTACACCGTAAACACACTCCGGGGGGCGGCCGCGACCAAGGGAATCGTCCTCCCCGAAGATATCGAGCGTAAGTTGCCCTCGGTGTGCGCTGACCCGGCGCGCGTTCGACAGATCCTGGTGATTCTGGTTGATAACGCCATCAAGTTCACGCCGCAAAACGGAACGGTGAAGATTCAGACCCGTATATCCGAAGAGGATCCGGGGTTTTTGCTCCTGGAGGTTTCAGACTCAGGATGCGGGATCGATCCTGACAAGACCGAACGGATCTTTGAACGACTCTTTCAAGCTTCAGATCCGGATGCGGCCGATCATAACGGCCTCGGCCTCGGGCTGTACATCTGTAAAGACCTGGTCACGCGACAGGGTGGAAGAATTTGGGCCAAAAGCGTGCAAGGACAGGGTTCAGTGTTTTCCGTCACGCTCCCCATTTGTTCTATACCGGCGCTGCTCGCTCCGGCATTCAGCGAGGAAAGACCAACTGAATGTCCAATCACAGTCGTAATCACAGAAATAGGTTCTCAAACCGGCTGGTTGTCTGACCAGGTGCGGGCGGACCAGTGTCGCGGCATCCGCGAGCTGCTACTTGGGAGTTTGTATTCGGATCTGGACATCCTGTTGCCCAAGATGGACTCTGCCGGGCCGGGGGAACTCTTCTTTATTGCGGCTATTACCGACGGAATCGGTGGCGAGGCGATTAGTAAGCGAATTCGGAAACAATTGGACAGTTCGGACGGTCTCCGGCAAGCAGGCTTAACCCATTCAACTTCTTATCGGTACCTTGAGCCAATCAAACGAAGCTCAACCGAGTCGAAGGAAGCTTTTCTGGACAGGGTGGCCAGCGACATTCAGGAACTCATGAACGAGGAAATTTTGGCGAGGCAGGTTAGAAATGGATAGCAAGAGAATCCTCATTGTCGATGACAATGCCGATATACGCCTAGGCATGCACTTGCGCCTCAAGGCCAACCAATACGAGACTCTCTTTGCAGCTGACGCGTTCGCCGCTGTAGCTGAGGCACGGAAGCACAGGCCGGATTTAATTATCCTCGATCTCGGTCTTCCTGCCGGTGACGGCTTCACCGTGATGGAAAGGCTTAAGCAGGTCCCCTCTCTCGCGGTAATTCCGATCGTTGTCGTCTCCGCTCGCGACGGTCTCGGTAATCAAAAGCGGGCGCATGATGCAGGAGCGAAAGCGTTTCTGCAGAAGCCCGTGAATGATGCCGAACTGTTGGCGGTCATTCGTCAGGCACTGGGAGAACCCGCCGGGACGAGGATACCTAGTTTGCATGGCCAGGGATTGGTATGACGGAACCAACCCGACGCTCGTCAGAACTCACCGCCTATTTGTCTCACGAGCTGCGGAATGCGCTTGCCTGCATTCATCAATTTGGAAACATCCTAGTCGATGGGCTGGCAGGTGAATTATCAGCCGAACAACGCGAGTACGTCCGCATCATGCTGGAGAATGCTTCGAAAATTCGCAAAGTGCTAGATAGCGCGCTGGACGGGACTCCGGACCCGATTGAGGAGTCTCCGAACAAAAATCGTACGTGCTCTTAGATTGGAGACCTAATGGACAAAACCACAACTATATTGGTTGTCGATGACAACCCCACGATAAGAAAAGGATTGAGTGTGCGTCTGCGAGCAAACGGCTACGAGGTTTTGTTTGCCGAGGATGCCATTTCTGCTACCGCCGCTCTGGTGACGGAGAGGCCCGATTTGGTGGTTCTTGATTTAGGACTTCCTGCGGGAGATGGATTCGTCGTGATGGAGCGATTGCACAAAAATGATCGTCTCGCGAACATTCCGGTGATTGTGCTGACGGGCCGCGAATTGGCTGTTAATCGGGCCCGAGCTCTGCGAGCGGGAGCGGCGGCCTTTTTTCAAAAGCCCGTGGACGATGGCGCGCTGCTCTTTGCCATTCGCAAGGCGCTGGACGTCTCCCGTGGTGAGTTACGCTTTGACGAGTAACCAGGATTTAATGTTGCAAAACAGCACACAGCCTTACTGAGGAGAGGAACTTACTCATATGTTGACGATTCTTTTGGTAGACGATAACCGTCACCTCCAAATCGCATTCAAGAAGGTGCTTAGTTCCTCCGGGTACCGGGTTGAACTCGCCAGTGATGGCGAGGAGGGTTTGCGCCTTGCTCTTAGCGCCAGGCCAGATGTCATCCTGCTCGATATGCTGCTGCCGAAACTTGGTGGTGTAGAAGTTCTTCGCGCCTTGAAAGCAGATCGCGCGACAGCGACTATTCCCGTGATTGCCCTGAGCGGTCTGCCCGTGAGTAACGAGGCGAGACTAAGGCGAGACGGCGCCATCAGTTATCTGCAAAAATCAAACTTAGAGGATTTAGACGTTTTGCTGCAAGCCATCGACTATGCCCTTCTTCTGCCCCGTGATGACGAGTTCAGGCAAACGGCCTTTCTTCCTAATCTGCCTCGCGAGAGCTAATATTCGGGGTAATGGCAGTGAAAATCCGAACCTCGGGGCAAGGGGTTGCATCAATTGCCTTCGCTCGTGACTGCCTCTACCGCGGGGTTGCTTTGCTTTTTCAAGATCTCGCCCAGCAGAAATAGATCGGTGAGCAGCGCTCGGAGGTGGATGGAGGCGTTCAGGTTGTCAATCAACTGGGAACTGATCGCGGGTTGAGCGAGAACCAGTTCAATGGCGGCAAGAGAGTCACTAGAGTCACGATCGAGCACCGCGATGAACGCCTGATATTTGCCGGCGGGCTCGAGACCTTCTTGTTTGACCGCCATCGCACAGGCTTCCGGCAGACCCGTCAAGGCTTCCACGGCGCGATGCAGGAACTGGCGGACTTGTCCACCCGACTTGCTGCCCTGGTCGCTCGGTAGTCCCTGGGCCGCGTATGCCAGCAGGAACTCGTAGCATTCTTCCACCGCGTCACAACGATCGCAGATCTCAGCCAGCATCAGTTAGTCCTCGGCCTTCGATTCGGTTGGATGGCGTTGGCGACGAAACAGTTTCGACCTTCCATCGCTCGGGATCATGCTCTTCGAGATAGAAGTCGCGGTCCATCCAGCCGAAGATCATGGATTTCGTAATCGCGCGTTTCTCCGGCCGGAGCCCGAAATAGACGTGCATCATCACCAGCGCGATCAGTCCCACGCCTGCCAATCCGTGCAGCACATACATCAGGCCCCAGGTCATGTCGCTGAACAGATACGGATTCCGAGGGAAAAAGATTGTGCGCACGCGAGACATCATGAAAACGCCGGTGAGGATTACCGACAGACCGCACAAGATAATGACACCGTGGAAGAGCTTGTTCTCAAGGGGATACTTGGCAAACTTTCGCGGCGGCGGCGCTGGGATTCCGAAAAAGCGGCGAACTCTTTTCTGCGCATCGTCCAGATCGATTCGGTCGGGCCAGATCGACCAGAAATCCAGCCAGAAGGAGGCATGAATGATGTGAAATATGATGGAAACGGTTAACACGGCGCCGGCGATCCAATGATAGGTGACCCAATCAAACTGGACACCCACCTTCGGCAGGAACGCGGTAAACAGCAGCGTGAACATGGAGGCTGCCATGATCCAGTGAAATATTCGCGCGACCAGCGAGTGCCGGGGAACGTGCTTGGGTATCTGCGCGATGACTGGGGGAGAAGCATCCGCAGCAAACACTCTGGGCTTGGCGAAAAACATGACGTAGGTGGCGTGAACGATCAGGAAGAGCAACCCGGCGATCACTGAAACCCAGATCAGGAACCAGGCAATATGGATGGGGACGTTCTGTCCCCACGGACTTGTGGCCCACTCTAAGAAGTCCATGTGGCCTCCTCGACTCCGCTGATGGCACGTTTCACCAGATTTCGCATCAGCGGGATTTTGTAGGCATTGAACTGCAGTGGAACCGCTCCTTGTACGGCGAGTTTTCCCGCCATCTCGCCGGTCGTCGAGTTCCGCGGCTGGTTCCGAACTGCATCTTCGACGGCCTTCAGTCGTAACGGTCTAGCGGCGGCGCCGTTGACTGCGATTCGCATGAGCTCGATCGTGCCGCCGGATAGAACCATGGCCGAGGCGACGTTGAGGAGCGGGAAGTCCCAAACATTGCGGTCTCGCACTTTTTCAAAATAGAATTGCGCGCCCGCCCAGGTGGATGGAATACGAATGGAAGTAAGCA
>JBEKVS010000258.1:0-9401 GCA_049513795.1 Occallatibacter sp.
CCATCATCTTCTGACACAGCGGTACGTCTTTCCCCGGGAACGGCGCTTTCAAGAATGACATCGGCGCCAGGGACAATGTCGTCATTCACGTCGGTTACAGTGCCACTCATTCTCCCCGGCTCGGGATCTGGCGCCGCGATTTGTTGCCCAATCGCCGGAACGGCAAGACAGGCGCAGAGCATCAGTGCACATAAGCTATGTCTTCTACCGATTGTTCGCATTTGCAAGAGTCCACGGTTAGATTCGACGCAGATCACGCCGTCTCAGACGTAGATGAAGTCAATCGCAACAGGTTTCACTCAGCTGAAGAGTTTTTCAAATCGCTCTTTGAAGACTTAGCGTGTTACGTCTCCACCTTGCTGATCAAACCAGGTTCTCTACATAATTGACCTGCGCGCCGATCCTTTGCCTGTATCTCAAGTTGTGAATCCTGCTGCAAGAGGCGGATGGTGATGAAAGCCGCGGGGATCAGGAAGACCAACGAGCCTATAACCCACATAATGACGGCTCCAGTAACCTGGTCAGCCATCAACGAAACGTGAAAAGGGTTTGGTTGCTCGGCGTAATAGCTGTAGACCGGGCAGTCGCAGAAGGCCAGGAATGCCGAGAGGATGGTATTGGCAATGTCTGCGCCAACGAGGTAGGGGATCATGACCCAGCCTGGGTAACGCTCACTCGTCGGCCAGGGGCGGATGAGTGGCCACCAGAAGAGAATCGAGGAGGCGAGGAAGCAGATGTGTTCGAAGTCATGCCAGCCTTCGTGTTCCAAAGCGAAGTCATAGGCTGCCGGGATGTGCCAGCCAAGGAAGATCACATTCATCGCGATCCACGCGACCATCGGCTTGGTAAGGAAATGGCCTGACTTGCGCAGCGATTTCAAGCGAAACAAAGGGCCCAGGAAGCCAACGGTCACGACGCGGGGAAGACCGCGCAGCAGCGGGACTTGCGGATTGCCCAGAAGCAGGAGCGGGGGCACAAACGACATGAGGAGCAGATGCTCGATCATGTGCGCGCTGAGCAACGCGTCGGCAAAGCCATCCATGGGCGAGCCGATGGCGAGCCAAAGCGTGGCGAGGCCGAGAAGGAAAAGTGTCAATCGGCCCGCGGAGAACTGTGCGGGCCGGGTCTTGCGAATCGCGATCCAGCCGCGCACGTAGACGATAGCGGTAAGCAGCACCATCGTGGTAAGGAAAGCCGGTGGTGACCACTCATCGAAGATGGCTTGGTATGCAGGAGGCATTGGAAGTTAATGATCGCCGGGTAATTGAGGCTTGGGCTGCGGTGGAGACTGCGCGCTGGACAGGGCCAATTTTCCTGCGGCATCGACAGCGGGCGATCGATTGCCGCGCAACGTAAGCAGGAAATGCACCAGCGCCGTGGTCTCCGCGGGATTGAGTGCGTTGCCGTAGGCGGGCATGTTGCCACCTCCCTGCAGCACCTGGCGGATGATCTGATCTTCGGTCATGCGGGACGCTATCGAATCGAGTGCTGGGCCGCGCATACCTCCGGCGCCGCCAATGGAGTGGCAATTACGGCATTGCTTATTTTGCAGCACCAGCGCGCCCTGACGTTCTAACGGCGTGCGGCCTTTCAGGTCGGCCTCGGGAATTGGATTGCTGCTCCATGCGTTCATGATCGGGCTCCAAGGCGTGTACATGCCGAGACGCGTAAACGCACCAAGCGTGACCGCAATAACCGCAACCATTAATACCGCCACGGGACGTCGAGACCAATGCTTTTCGCCCTCGCCCGATACCAGTGGAAGCAACAGCATGGTGCCGATAATGACAACCGGCGCGATGAAAAGAACCGGTGTCTCCAGGCTTGGCGGCAGATAAGCGAGAACTGCGTAGATCCACAGGAAGGCAAAATCCGGTTTGGGCGCGGTCTCAATGATGGTGGGATCGGGCTGACCTGTGGGTCCGAAGGGACCGAACCAGAGCGCGCAGGCCATGACGGCGAGCATGATTGCGGCCGTGAACACGGCGTCTTTCCACACCGCATCCGGCACGAAAGGCATGCCGTCCTTTGCGGTCAGCTTGTGGTACTCCTGCACGTAGGTTTTTTTGTTGACCAAGCGGCCAGGCATGGGCCAATCGTTGATGCCGAGGCGCACCACCATCAACAGATGCAGGCCGACCAAAGCAAGCAGGATTCCCGGAATGACGAAGACGTGCAGGGTGAAGAAGCGGGAGAGAGTTGGCCCCGCAATGATTGGTCCGCCCAGCATCAGGTCAACCAGCGCACCGCCGACGAACGGGACGCGGCTCACTATGGAGGCGCCAATGCCCAGGCCCCAATATGCATCCTGATCGAAGCGCAGCACCTGGCCGGTGAATGCCATGCCGAGAGTGAGCAACAGCAAGAAGACACCGATGATCCAGGTGAGTTCACGCGGAAATTTGTATGCGCCGAAGAGGAAGACTTGCATCAGGTGAATTAGAACGATGGCCACCATGAAGTCAGAGCCCCAGCCATGCATGGCGCGCAGAAACCATCCAAGCCTGACATTGTGGTCCAGGAATTCGAGACTGCTCCACGCATGGCTGGCGCTGGGAGCGTAGACAAGAGCAAGAAGAATTCCAGTTATGACCTGCAGAACCAGGATCACCGTAGCAGCGCTGCCAAAAACATACCACCAGCTCGACGTGCGAGACGGGATCTGATGCTCCGCGGCTTCAATTGCAGGAGCGCCAAGCCCGAGCCGCTGCTCGAACCAGTTGTATACATCGATCGCGCTCTTCTTCAGGCTGGTCATGCGTTCTTCCTTGACTGCTTGCCCTCGTCGCCATTCGGTTTTGTGACAGGTACCGAAGTGGCCATCGAGTTCGGCTGAATCTGGGTGAGCGTTGGCTTGCTGCAATTGCGCGCTGCCAGCGTGGGCATCTTGCCGGCGCTTATCATCAGGCTGCCTGCGACAATCTTGTGGTCATACAAAAAGAGGCCACGTTCCGGCGGACCCGACGCGCGCGATCCATCTTCGTAGTAAGCGCCGCCGTGGCAGGGGCACAGAAATAGCTTGGACTGGGCGAACCAGCGCACCGGACATCCGAGATGGGCGCAGTTAATGGCAAAAACCTGAAAGTCGTTTCCAGAGATATGACGAACCCAGCAGGGAATGTCGCCGGTCTGCCCATCCCAAGGGGTAGTCTCGGGATTGCGGAAGTTCACGAGACGCGTTTCGCCTTCGGGAAAATCACCAAGCGGGCCGAGCTTGATCCACGAGTCTTCGCTTGCGCTCTTCTTCAGCGCGGGCCCGACCAGATAGCCAACGATGGGCACTGCCAAGATTGCGCCGACGACCCCGTTCAAGAGCAGGGACAGCTTGAAGAGAAATACGCGGCGCGAGTGGCCGGCACTGGCAGCATTTGTCGCGGGCTCAATGGCAGTGGCTTGCGCGCTTGATGAGAGAGACTCACTCGGGTTCATTCCGTTCTGCTCCATGCGGTGATCGTCGCTTTGAATGACATCGCTTCGGGCTGCATTTGTCATTCCATTTCTACGGATGATTCGGATATGGTTGGCCAGGATTTGAAACTCGCTTCGAAGCAAGCCAGGCGAGAATGTCGGTGACTTGCTGGTCAGTCATCGGGTGGTCTGAGTCCCCACGCCAATCCGGCATCCCCAGGTCGGGCCGGCCAGCGATGGTGATGCTGCGCAGGTTCTGGTCGCTGATGACGGCAAGGTACGATGAGTCGACGATAGAGCCGATCTTCCCCTGCGTAGAGTTTGGCTTTCCATCTGCTGGCCCGCCTTCCCCGGTTGCTCCATGGCAGCGAGCGCAAAAAACACCGTAGGCTTGAAGACCATGCTCAGCATTGCCCGACAATGTAGTCAGATAGGGTGGATAATCCTGGCCGCCAAGAACGGCCGGATTGCCCCACTGCTTTTGAATCCCCTGCGCCAGTACTGCAACCTGGTCATCGGTCAACATGCCCCCGGCTTTCTTCGCAAATGCCGGCATCAGTTTGCCGCGAACTCCATTCGCTATCACTTCTTGCAGATGAGGTTCTCCGGCCAACGCAATGTATTCCGGATTGGAGAGCGAGATTCCCGCGCCGTTCCTGCCGTTCTCTCCATGACACGCAGCGCAGTTCCCCTTGTAGAGGGCAGGGAAGTCGAGCACCTCTTCAGGACGCACCACCTCGGGCCCCGGCCCAGGCCGGCCATGGATGCTGCCGCAGCCAATGACAGCCACGCCGATCGCGGCCAGCAAGATGCCATGACAGGTCGTCCGAATTAAGGGAGCACGACTCATTTGTTTTCGTCTTTCATTATGGAAGCGTCGGTGTGCACGCCCGCGCGAACGGCAAAGGGCAACGCGCGGAACTGTGGCGTTCGCACCTTCAGCTGCAGATTGACAACAAAGCCGCAGACCAGTCCAAAGGCAATCTGCGAGATAACAAACCAGAGCCAGTCGATGCGCGCATCCAGAATTGGACTGATCACGCCCAATGTCGAGTAAAGCAACCCCGTCCAAAGAAACGGAGCGACAAACCCCGCAGTCAGGATCGGCCTGCGCGCAAACATCGGAAGCATGGCTCCGTAGAGCAGACCAACAAGCAACGACACCAGAGCATGAATACCAAAGGCTGCAAGTAGACCCAGCAGATGAAACTGGGCCAGAAACTCATTGCTCTCACCCGCCCAGCTGACAAATCCGCCAGCGGCAAGCAGGTTCACGGCATACCACAGGCTGTGATATTTAAGCAGGCTGAACACTGTTGCAGGAAAGATCATCGCAATGCCGCCGGCAATACCACCCTTGACCCCAGCTGCGATGCTGAACGTCTCTACGGGCAGCAATTTTCGATGCCTCGGGTCGACCAGTACCTGCTCGTGACTTTTCCGAACTGTCGATATCACGATCTCTACATCGTGAATTGGAACGGTCTCGTGATGTTCGTGTGGCAGCACCTCATGGAACCATCCAACGGCGGCGCGAAGGGCGAGCACGATACCGAGCACGCTGATTACCCAGTGCGTAACCATTCCGGCGATCATGAGCGACACGCCTAACCCAAGCACCATGGGCCACGCAGTTGGAACCGGGAGTTGAACTCCTTCAACGTCGTCATGCTGCATCACGCACCTCCTTTCAGCGATCTACCTGCCCAAGACATAGACCACCGTAAAAACCACGACCCACACTGCGTCGACAAAATGCCAGTAGAGTGACAGCGTCTCAAGCTTCTCCGAATGCTCCACTGTCACCAGGCCGAACAACGAGAAACCGAGAGTGAGCGAAAGCATAATCAGCCCGACCACGACGTGCGTCGCATGCAGCCCAACCAGCGAATAGTAAGTGGTGCCGAAGAGATTGGTCTGTATCGTCAGCCCCTCGTCGTGAATCAGGTGATACCACTCGCGTGCAGTGGTAAGAAGAAAAATGGATCCAAGCAGAACCGTCCCCGCGAGCCAGCCCGTGAAGGTCTTCAGCCTGCCCTTGCGCAACGCGCCGACTGCAAAGTGCACGGTTATGCTGCTCGACAACAGGCAAACGGTGCCGAAGATCGGTAACTCCAGAACCTGCGCCGGTGTGGGCCCGGTAAGACTCTTGCCGATATAAAAGATGTAGGCAACAACGAAGATCAGGAAGATCGCAGACTCGGCTATGATCAGGCAGGCCATGCCTACGGTGCCGCGATAGGGAAGCGTCCACGGCGTTTCCAGCGGCGATTCGATCGGTATGGCGTTTGCGTCTCTCATTTATGATTTGTCTCTTTCCCTGTTTCTCATTCTTTGTCTCTCATTCGTAATCGGAGTCCGGATCTTCTGGGTGTTTCAGATCCCACAGCGGGCGTCGGCTATTTACAGTTGGCAAAACAGGGAAGTTGTAATCCGGTGGCGGCGAGGGCGTAGACCACTCGAGCGTCCAAGCATCCCACGGGTCGTGGCCTGCCACTTTGCCCTTGTAGTACGACGACACCATGTTGTAGACGAAGCATAGGACGCCAGCGGCCTGGAATATAGCTCCGATGCCGACGATCATGTTCAATCCATCCCAGCCGCGGCTGGCTTCGTAGGTGTAGATGCGGCGCGGCATGCCGAGCAGGCCGGGGATATGCATGAAGTCGAAGGTCAGATGGAATCCGATGCAGAAAAGCCAGAAATGCCACTTGCCAAGCGTCTCCGACATCATCCGTCCCGTGACCTTTGGATACCAATAATAGAAGGCCGCAAACAAGGCAAACAGAATGCCGCCAACAATGACATAGTGGAAATGGGCCACCACAAAATACGAGTTGGTCAGTTGCCAGTCGAAGGGAGCCGCGCCCAGCATGATGCCCGTCAACCCTGCAATGAGGAATTGAAACAGGAAGCCGACGCAGAAGATCATCGGGGTCGCGAAGATCACCCTCCCGCCCCAGATGGTTGCCAGCCAGTTGAAGATCTTGATCCCCGTCGGCACTGAAATCACCATGGTGGCGAAAACGAAGAAGGTGTTTTCCGCTGCGGTCATGCCTACACTGAACATGTGGTGCGCCCAGACGCTGGTGCTGATGAAGCCGATGCCCACCGAAGCCGCCACCATTGCCGGGTAGCCAAAGATGGCTTTGCGGGAGAACACCGGGACGATCTCATTGATAAAGGCGAACGAAGGCAGGATCAGTACATAGACTTCCGGATGGCCGAAGACCCAGAAGAAGTGCATCCACAGCACGGCGGAGCCGCCAGCTTGCGTATCGAAGAAATGAGAGCCAAGGTAACGGTCGAGCGTGAGCATGATTTGCGCCGCGGTCAGCGGGCTGATAGTTACGAACACCAGCCCCGACATCACCAGGTAGAGCCACGCCAGCAGTGGCATGCGGCTCATCTTCATGCCCTTACAGCGCATGCAAATGATGGTGGTAGCGAGATTCAAAGAGGTGCCGATCGAGCCGATGCCGCTTAGAAAAACCGCCAGCGTCCAGTAGTCCGTGCTGTGGCCGGGCGAGAAAACTCGCGCCGTCAAAGGCGCATAAGCAAACCAGCCGACATCTGGCGCCGATCCTGCTGCATACAGTCCGCTCGCGCCCACATAACTGAAGTAAAGCAGGAGCCCGGCGAATGCGGACACCCAGAAGCTGAATGCATTGAGCCGCGGGAACGCCATGTCCCGCGCTCCGATCATGAGCGGCACCAGGTAATTTCCCCAGCCAAACATGACCGGCATGGCCACGAAAAAGATCATGGTTGTGCCGTGCATGGTGAAAAGCCGGTTGAAGACCTGCGGCGAGACGAAATGATTATTTGAGACGGCCAGCTGGATGCGGATCAATATAGCTTCAATGCCGCCAATCACCAGAAAAATAAGAGCAAGTGTGATGTACATCAGGCCGATCTTTTTGTGATCTACAGTCGTCAGCCATTCGTACACGACATTCAGCGCTGGCCGGCCTTGCTGCGTCACCGGCGTCCCGTCGATTCCTTGCACTGCTTGCGTCGTGCTCATCCGGCATCTCTTTCTATCGAGGGGTTAACGAAGCTGCGTGAGATAGGTGGTGATGACTTCGAGATCGTGGTCGTTCAAGTGCATTGAAGGCATCAGCGAGCCGGGCTTCATCGAGTTTGGATTGTCAACCCACTTGCGAAGATTCTCCGCAGTGTTTTGAAACGCACCGGAAGCGATGGTGTCGCGGCTGGCCAGGTGAGTCAGGTCGGGGCCAAAACGCCCCGTTGCCGCTGTTCCAGAAATCGCGTGACAGTTAATGCACGCGTTGCGCATGAAGACTGCCTGGCCCTCAGCGGCAGCCGGGTTTCCCGGAAAATCCTGTACAGCGGGCCGCCTTTGCTGCTGAACCCATGCAGAGAAATCTTCGGGAGACTGCGCGTAAACGCGCAGCAGCATCTTGGCGTGCTGGGTGCCGCAATATTGTGCGCACTGGCCAAGGTAGAGCCCCGGCTTATCTGGGTCAATCCACATCGTATTTACGCGATTCGGAATTACGTCTGTCTTGCCCGCAAGTCGCGGTACCCAGAAGCTGTGCGCCACATCCACCGACGACATGGTGAGGTAAGTCGGAGTCGGGTGGGCCGGGTTACTTATTGGAATGTGGAGTTCGTTGGCGGTAACAACTCCTAGCTTCGGGTAGCGATATTCCCACCAGAACTGATGACCGATCACCGTGACATCCATGGCAGAATCTGGCTTCGGGATCGACTGTGTCCCCAGGATGACTCGCGTTGTCGAAAGAAAGAGCGTTACCACGATCAAGATTGGAATCACGGTCCAGGACAGCTCAATCTGATTGCTGCCATAGATCTGAGCGGGCTCGCGATCCGAGTGTTCGGCGCGACTCCGGAAACGAATCAGCGCGTACAACAACAGGCCGCCAACCACAAGAAAGATGACGAGCGTGACTGCCAGCACCAGCATTGACAAGTCGAAGATAGAGTGTGCGGGAGTCGCTGCCGGCGCGAAAATGCTGGTTGAAGATTGCGCAAACGCAGCGTTAGCCGAAGCCGCCACGCAAATGGTGGCGAGCAACGAGGCGCGAATGGAAAGAAGCCCACCTTTGCCATGCCCCGGCAGCTGTCGCATTGGGAAGAGAGTCAAAGTAGTTCGACCTCGATTGGCTTGGTTGTGGGAAAGTGCAGACCGGTGTCGTGTGCCTGCGTTTATTTTGAATCGTCAACGGTGTGCAGTCAAGAAGTTGTTGTCATTCTCGTGCCGCGAGGGCGCGTGAGACAGAAAACCAAGAAACCATCGCTTGGTGTAACTTCTGGTGGATCGGAAGCAATTATGGCATCCCGGAGAGCCACACCACAGTTCGATGAATCCATTAGGCCGAAAACAACGAAACCGATCAATTAGACGAAAGTATCGACCGACACTTTCCACCGTGTTAACACGTGGACTGCTCAGTCGCACATATCAGTCTTCCTTTTGCGTGCTTATCGCTCTATCCAGTGACAGGTCGTTTGGCAGCCGAATTGCTCTGAGTGCGTTCACGGCAGGTTGCAAGGAGGGGGACTCATGGGGGATTTCAGCGGATCTGTTGCCGGCGAAGACGAATCAGTGGCGAACTCACCCGGAGTTTACGCTGTTCCAAGCCTGGGATGGTTTGTAAGCAACTGGGGCGACCGGCGAGGGCCGTATCTTAGCCGCGAACTGGCGGAGAACGAATTCACAAGGATGTGTACCACAGATCCTGGTCTGGCTGAGAACTGGCTGGAACTTGCGAGGCTTATCGGTAGCGGCCTGTTGTGCAGTTCGATCGTCCTGGCTGGTGCATTACTTCTGACTTTGGCAGTGTGTGTGGTGGGCTGGTGGATGAGGCTCTTCTGACTTCCCATCGTGATTAGACCGACCAAGCGAAGGGTGCTCGACGAGCAAGAAAGCTGCATCCTCTTCTGAGCGGTTGGGTCGGCTTATACGTAAGATTGGTGATAGTGGCTGTGGCTGTTGAAAAAGTCCA
>JBEKVS010000259.1:0-8798 GCA_049513795.1 Occallatibacter sp.
ATTGAATCACAGTCGTCCAAACTTGCCGAGCGCGAGCCGGGTCTCGATTAAGCGGTTGTGGACGGGACGGCGATGGCGTAACCTCAAAAGCATGAAGTGGGCCGAGTTATTTTCTGAACAACGAGTTCGAGATATCTACAAGAAAGAAGGATCGGCCAAGATTGACGACGACCCTCGGACCCCATTCGAACGAGATTATGATCGCACGGTCTTTTCGACCCCGTTCAAGCGCCTTCAAGATAAAGCTCAGGTATTTCCGCTAGAGGAACATGATGCGGTCAGAACCCGCCTGACTCATACGATGGAGGTGTCATGCGTTGCTCGCGGCTTGGCCTCCGCCGTGGCGGAGATCGCGAAGGACAGGCTAACTCCGAAACAAGGGTTAGACCTTCGTATGATTGCCTCAACATGTGGGCTGATGCATGACCTTGGGAACCCGCCGTTCGGCCATGCGGGCGAGCGAGCAATTGTCGAATGGTTCGAGGCGCAGCAGACAACGCTCACCCCGAACGCAGCTTCCTTTGCCGCCTTCGGTGGCGCGACACAATTCGCTTCCGACTTCCGGCTTTTCGACGGCAATGCTCAGACGCAGCGTCTCATTTCTAGACTTCAAGTCCTTTCGGACGAGTTTGGCCTGAACCTGACGGCAGCGACCATTTCTGCCAGTTGCAAATACACAGGGCCGTCGCATGAGGTTGCGCCCCATGGGGACGACGCCGCAAGGAAAAAGCACGGCTACTTTGCTTCTGAAAACGATCTGATGCAGAAAATCAGGGAAATTGTGGGATCAGGCTTCGATCGCAATCCGATCGCAGTTTTGGTCGAGGCAGCAGACGACATTGTAAATGCAGCGGCAGATATCGAAGACGGGGTGCGAAAGCAGTGTTTCAACTGAGAGTTTCTAGAGATTTTATTGGATGAAGAGATCAGCAAACATTCGTATTTGTCCACCTCGCTAGGAAGGATCAAGGCGAAGCTAGATTCGAGCCAGAAGGGGACGCAAGGTTATTCGGAAACACTCGCGGCGGAGTTCAGGATAGCTGCGATCGCAGTAATGGTTATCGCAGCGAAAAATGCTTTCGCCGATTCATACGACTCAATCTTGGACGGCACTTTCAAGCAGCCCCTCATCAAGGTATCAGCGGCTGCGAGTTTGAACAAGAAGTGCAAGGACATTGCGAGACAACATATGTTCACCAATGCAGTTGTCGTGCGTCGTGAGCTGATGGGGCGCAAGATTATCCACGACCTGATGGATTTCTATTGGCCGGCGATCCGCGAAAAGCAGAATAGCGTGCAATTGGACCACTTTTTGAGAAAGAAGTATGAACTTATTTCGCCTAATTACCGCGCGGTATTCGAGCGTTGTTTGTCCGGAGACGGCGCGGGCCCGAGCCTTCCGATAGAGTATCGAAGGATGCAGCTGTTGACCGACCAAATCTCCGGCATGACAGACTCATTCGCTGTGCAACTCCATAAGCAGCTATTCAATGCCTGATCGGATACAAATCGATACGCCCGAAGCCCTCGGAACCATATTGAACGAGCGACTTGCGTCGTACCTCAGCGATCCAAGAAACTCGGTCGTCAAGCAACTGTTTGCTGCGTGGACTGAATTGGGCTGGAAGGCTTACATATTTGGTGGCATGCTGAGAGATGTTACTCTGTTTGCCAACAAGGCAAACCCTCGCGACATCGATATTGTCGTGTCCAATAAGTCCTTGAATCAGCTCAAGCGCCATTTTTCAAAGTACATTCTTCGTGAGACTCGATTCGGCGGACTTCACATTCAAATCGCTGATATAAAATTTGACATATGGCCGCTTCAGCAAACATGGGCGTTCGGCAATACGCTCAAACTATCCCCAAAGGCAATCAATCTGCCACGCACTACGTTTCTAAACGTTGAAGGTATCGTGGCCGAATTGCCTAACTTCAGGACCGAATCCAAAGTATTCGAGTATGGGTTCATCAAAGCTATCAACTCCAGAGAATTAGACATAAATCTGACCGAAAACCCGTACCCTGCGCTCTCCGCAATCAGATCAATTATCACCGCCCGCAAACTCAAATTCAAATTATCCATAGCGCTTCGCAAGTACATTCTCCATGCGGTCGAGTCCGAGGGGTTGGATGCGCTAGTCGACGCTCAGCTCAAGCACTATTCAACCATCATTTTAAAAAAAGATGCTTTAAGAAAAGAGGTATCAAAGCTCGGTGAGGCAGATCACACGCCGCAAATACCTCGCCAGTTCGATGAGCTTGCCGGGCAATCCGCCAAAATTGAGCGCTGAAACGTAGATGTTGGAGTCAGCTGTGACCCGAATCACTAGCTTTGTTGTCCATGCTCCCGGCGCGACTCTTCAATCAGCCGAGGAACGTCCGCTTCGGTCAAACCGAGCGTCCGCGCTTTATCGCGCCCATAGGCCTTAAGGCTCTGCCACTTCTGGTCCTTGACGTAGCGATCGACAGCCTCAGCCAGCACCTCCCCAACTGTTCGCGCCTGGGAACGCGCCAGATTCTCCACCTCTGCAAGGAGGGAGACGGGGATGCTCGGGATGGGCCTCTCGCTGGTAGCCATGTGTCCATTGTGCGCCTAATCCACAACCGAGCACAATCCTTAATGTTCTATCTCCCCGACCCAGCCCTTTGCTCCGCCTCCATCAGGTTGGTCAGAATATCATTGATGCGGGTCAGGTGGCCCTCGCCTTTGGCGCGCAGCCAATCGAGCACCTGCGGATCGAGCCGCACGCTCACCGGCACCTTCCGCCGCACATCGCGCAGCCGCACCATGCGCGCAAGCTGCTCCTCCGTCAGGCGGGGAATGTCTTCGTATTCCTCTTCGGGCAAATCAAGCCCCGCAGCCCGCGCCGCGCTGGCGCGCCGAATCGCCTGCTTCTCGGCATCAGTCCACTTCCTGTTCCTGATATCTTCGGAAGTCATTGTGACTAGCCCATCGCGCGCTGATGATACGGATAACCTCTTCGCCATCTTCACCCTCTCTGTACGCATGAACTACAAGCAGGAAATCCCCGATTCCCGGCTCAATTGAGGCCCTGCCAATCGCATGCCACCGTTGCTCTCCCGCTTCATCCACACGATCAAGCTCAATCAGACAGCGCTCATCGTCAAATACGAGCGCCGCCAGCTCGAATGAGATCCCGCCATGCTTGCGCTGGTTTTGGTGGTTTTTTCGCTCGTCCCACTCGTAGCGCATGTCGTATATACATATTGTAACCTAGAATTGGCGCCCTCTCAGGCTTCTCTCCGCAAGTATTAATTCTTGGCGATTCGATTGACACCCCATCGATTTAGTTGATATCAAGGTTATCTGCCAATGGAACGCTGACCGCAGGCGCGTCCGCCAAAAAGGAGAATCATCGCGATGTTTACCCCCCAAGGAAAATTCAGCTGGTATGAGCTGATGACCAGCGACACCGAAGCCGCCGGCAAGTTCTACTCGAACGTCGTCGGCTGGACCACGCAGGAGATGCCTGGGGGAGATGGGCCTCCGTACACCGTCTTCAACATCGGCAATGTGGGCATGGCCGGCATGCTGAACCTCTCCGGACACGCCGCGTGGATCGGCTACATCTCGGTCGGCGATGTCGATGCGCACATCGAAAAGATCGTCGCGGCCGGCGGCATGCTATGCAAACCCGCCACCGACATTCCTGGAATTCTTCGCTTTGCCGTCATGTCCGATCCGCAGGGCGCTGCGTTCGTGGTCTTCACCGCCAACCCGGCCATGCCCTCGCCCGAACGCCCCGCGCCGCCCACTCCCGGCACCATCGGCTGGCACGAGCTCTATACCACCGACCTCGATGGCGGATTCGATTTCTACAGCAAGCTCTTTGGCTGGACCAAGCTCAGTGATATGGACATGGGCCCCATGGGCCTCTATCGCCTCTTCGACGAAGGCGACCACAAGCAGATGGGCGATGGCGGCATGATGAACAAGGCTCCGCACATCCCCGTCTCCTGCTGGAACTTTTACTTCGCAGTCGACTCCATCCGAGCGGCTGTTCAGCGCGTGGAAGCGGGCGGCGGCAAAGTCCTCAACGGTCCCATGCAAGTGCCAGGCGGCGGCTGGATCATCAACGCCCAGGACCCTCAAGGAGCCATGTTCTCTCTGGTCAGCAGCCAGGAATGATGGAACAGAATAGGCGGGCGGCCGAGGTCTGATATCGAAAGAACTGGGTGCTGGGTGCCCCAGGTCTCGCTGCTGAGACCTGGGATCGCACTATCCTCCGACCCAGCCTTCCGTTCCGCATCAATCAAGCTGGTCAGAATATCGTTGTTGTGGGTCCGGTTACATTTCGCCCGCCCACACATCCAACCGACAGACTCCTCAGCCCTGCTCCCAGAAAGGCCCACAGATGCCCCCACACATCAAGAATCTGGCGCTCCTCTTCCTCCTCACCGTCCCGCTCACAGTCTCCGCCCAGAACAAGAAGCCGCCCACCACGTTGCGCGGCGTGCTGCTTGAGCAGCTCCACACCACCCACGATCAGGAAGACTGGTTCGTACCCGCCAACATCGCCGTCGCCGGCCTCACCGCCGAGCAGGCCATGTGGAGCCCCGGCAAAGGCAACCACTCCGTCGGCCAGTTGGCCTATCACATCTGGTATTGGGACAACCGCTCGCTGCAACAGTTCAAAGGCGAAAAGCCCGCTCCCTTCGACGGCAACAACAACGAGACCTTCGACAACTTCACCGCCGCGCAATGGGACGACCTGGTCAAGAAGCTCAACCAGGTGCTCACCGACTGGGACAAGGCCGTTGAAACCGCCGACGACCAGACGATTGCCAAGAATGCATCCCTCATCGCCCACGTTGGCGCGCACAACGCCTACCACATTGGCCAGATTCTTTACGTGCGTAAACTTGAGGGTGTCTGGGATCCGGCCAAGGGCGTGAAATAGGACGGAAAAAAGCCGTTCGCCGGGGCCCGTCTTCCTCGCCGAAGCAGGTGGACCTTCAATGTCCGGTGGTGTTGCTGCGTCAAACCAGGGCTCTTCGAATGCTGAACTTGTAGTTGGCCCGACAATGTGACTTCCCCGGCTCAATAACCTGTCGGGCCATGCCGCGAACCGGCACGGGTGGTTCTACTCCACTCCGACGGTCAAAGCGCGGTAGGCCGCCATCAGCTCGGCTACGGGAATGCCATCGATCGTCATGCCGGTGGTCAGGCTATCGGCAATGGATGCGCCGCGCAGGTCGGCGTTGTCGATGTGCACGCCAGCCAGATTGACGTTGCGGACTCTCCATCCCGAGAGGTTCGCGTCCTCAATCTGCGCCTTGGCAAAGTTGACATTCTTGAACGTCGTGCCGGAGAGATCCACGTCCGTAAAGATCGATCCGGACAGGTCCGCTCCGTCTGCCTTTACCAGCAGCTTCGTATCGTTAACTTCAATCGTCTCTTGCGCGTTCATCCCGATCCTCTCAGCCGAGCATCGTCGTCGATCTCCGCCCGCAGATCTCCCGCATTCCAGTCTGAGTCTGCGCTTCCTGCAAGTCTAACCCGTTTCGCTCCTGGCTGGCCCGTCTTTATTGCGTATCAGGAAAAGATGTAGTCGCCTTCAAGGGCGTGCATGCCCGTGGCTCCTTCCACCCCATGGACGAGGACCTGTCCATGGGAACCCCACCTTGGGGTCGCGTCGACTTTAGGGTGCCGCCTTCGGTCAACAACATTTCTTAATACGCCGTTGCCAATTCGAGGCCTGCAAGATTCGGCAGTGAGCGGTCAACTGAGCAGGCCAGTCTCAAGAAGAGCTTTGAGGCCGGCACCCGCAAATCCCGCTCGCGATCCATCGGCGGTCAACAAAGAAAAAAGGCGTCCGCCCCGGCGAACGCCCATCATGCCTGAGAAGCCGGCGCGGGTTAGCTGGGCCCGACCTCGAATCCCTCCGGGTCGAAGTCCCTGCCAAACTGCTCCATCTGCCGCTTCAACTCATCCATCTGCTTGGGGTCCATCTTGAAATCATTAGCCTTGAAGTCCCCACCCTTGAAGTCACGGCCGAACTGCTCCATTTGCCGCTTTAATTCATCCGTGACCTTCGGATCGATCTTGAAATTCTCCGCCTTGAAGTCACGGCCGAATTGCTCCATCTGCTGCTTCATCTCTTCCATCTGCTTCGGGTCAATCTCGAGGGCCTTCAACTGGTCGCGCGCTTGCTGCGCTGCCGCTTCCGCCATCACTTCGCTGTCCAGGGCGAAGAGCTGCTGTTCATGCGGGTCAAGCTCCGCCACCAGCGGACAGTCGCCCGAGGGGAACAGGTCTTCGAGCTTCAACTCGCCGGTCTTGTGCTTCGAATCCACCTGCAGCGTCAAAGTCTGCTGCTTCTTGTCGCGCAGAATCGTGACCTGCACCTGCTTGCCCTGGTTTGATCTGAGGGCGCGATCCCAATCCGAAAGCGTCGTCACCGCATCCGGGCCCACTTTAAGAATCACATCGAAAGCTTTGAAGCCTGCGCTGGCCGCCTCGCTCTTGTGCGCCACCTGTTTGACCATGAGCCCGGTCGGAACGCCCAGGTACTCAGCCATCTGCCCGGTCAGTGGTTCGACCATCGCGCCCACATTCAGCGTGCTGCCGAAGATGGGCATGTGGAACATTCCCGGCAGAGACGCGTCGCCCGCGCCCGGCAACACGCCCATGCCCGGGGCCTGCGCAAATACATCGCCATTGTTGCCCAGCTTGTTCCAGACGTCGTGCTCCATCACGCGGTGGTCAACGAGTTCGACGGAGGTAGTTTGGATATTGCCGTCGCGGCTGAATTCGAGGCTCACCTTGCGCCCCGGCGGAATCTCCCTCAACATGCGGCGCAACTGCTCGGCGCCCTCAACATTCTGCCCGTTCAGCTGCAACACCACGTCATTGACATGCAAGCCGATCTGGCCTGCCGGCGCATCATGATCGATAAGCGTGATCAGCGCGCCGCGCACTTCCTTCAGCTTCAGGGTCTGCGCCTTTTCGCTGTCAATGTCGTCTACCCAGACGCCCAGATAGCCCTGTGAACTGGATGAGTGTAAAAGCGGGTTGGTCCCTTGCAGCAGCTCTGTCATTTGCGTGGATTGCGCCCCGGCGAGTGCCGGCCCGGCAACGATCCCCGCGCCCATCCCCACCAAGACGATCAACTCGATACTGCGATACGGCCTCAAAAAGTGATTCATTGTTTTCCCTCACAAGCTTTTTTACTTCGGCCTGCATTCTTTCCTGACGATGCGGTCGCCGTAAGCGTTAGCAAGTTTACTGAATCTCCGGCACGCGGCTCAAGACTTCTCTCGAAACGGTCCGGATGTGCGGATTCTGGTCAGAATGGGCCACCGTGTGCAATACCTGCCGCACGGTCGTATCGGCCTCCACCGGCTCCAGAATTCCAACTGCTTCGGTACGAATGCGCGGATCGGGGTCGTTCAACAGCGCCTCAAGCACCGCATCCCGCACCCGCGTGTCTTCTCCTACATAGGGCTGCAAACCGTCGAGAGCCTTCAGCCGCACCCCCGCATTCTTGTCGTAGCGCAGGGCCACCATCAGGGCATCGCGAATGCCGGAAGCCTGGCATTTGTGGCCGGCGCGGCACTCCGCCGCCAGCAGGCCCACCGAGTCGTCGCGCACATCCGACGAGGTCGAATTTTCCGACGCCACCATCAGCAGTTCACGAATCTTCGGATCGTCCAGCGACCCTTCCATCTGCTCCGGCACGAGCTGGTTATACCGCACCTCGACGATTTCGCTGTTGGGTTGGCGCTCAATGCTTGAGATGCTGGCGATCTCGGCCGTGGGCTGCACCGTGCCGCCGCGCGCCGTATCCAGCTGGTGCGGTTTGGCCGCTTCCTGCGCGGCGCGATTCAGTTGCACTTCGTAGGTGCCCAGGCAGCCGGCGCCCGCTCCCACCAGCAGCATCAGGCACGCCGCCACCGGAGCCGCCTGCAAGCTGGCAAAGTTGTTGACCATGCGCTGGCTCAGCCGCTCATACCAGCGCTTGGGCGGCAGCGCGTCCAATGCTTCTTCCAGGCGCTGACGCGACCGAGCCACCAGGTTTGCCGAGGGCTCAATCACCGGATTAGCCCCGGCCAACACCTGCAGGGCCAGCAACTGCTCCCGGTCCGTGTGGCAATCCGGGCAGCCCGTCATGTGCCGCTCCAGCTCATGCATCTGCTCGTCGGGCAGCTCTCCGTAAGCCGCCGTCACGATCCGCTCGTGTGCCAGTTCGCAATTCATAATTACGTCCTTCCAGCCCCAAAAAGAAAACCACGCGCCCCAAAAATCCGCATTCCGTTCAGGAATTGCTGGGTACGCTCAACCATTCGGCGAATTCGAGGAATGGTTTATCGCAACTCCGCCAACTGCAAGCGCAACTTCTTCGTCGCCCGGAAGAGCGTATTCTTGGCGGTCTCTTCCGTGGTGCTCAACATTTCTCCGATCGTCCGCAGCCGCAATCCCTGATAGTGCTTGAGCTCAAATACCATCCGCTCCCGGGGCGTCAGCTTGCCGAGCGCGGACTGAATCTTCGCGCCCAGCAGCTTGCGGTCCAGTTCCTTCGCCGGATTCGAAAACGACCGGTCGTCCGACACCGAAGCCAGCACATCGATCTCGTCCCCGGAGTGGTCCAGAACCACCGCATGGTCCTCGCGCCGCGTCTTTTTCCGGCGCAACTGATCCAGGCAAAGGTTGGTCACGATCCGGTAGATCCACGTATAAAACGAGCACTCGAAACGGAAATTGCCGATGTACCGGTAGGCCTTCAGGAAGGCTTCCTGGTAAATATCCTCCGCATCGTGCTCCGAGCCTGTCA
>JBEKVS010000260.1:0-8663 GCA_049513795.1 Occallatibacter sp.
CAGAGGGTAATGCTGACCTCGCCCAGGGGCTTGGGCACCGTCTGCGTTTAACGGTCGTGCGCAGACTCTACCTTCGCTACTTAACCCCGAGTAGCCCTACAAGCTGTTCGACGGTCTTAAAGGCTAAAGTGTTCACGTCCATGAATTCAGCCTCTTTGATTTCTGATCTGCCGGTGAAGGAATGCCGCCTGAATAAACCAGAGCATGCCGAATATGGCGACGGACACGTGGACAGATGGCAAGAAATTGGGATTGATGGATTCCACGAAGCAAAGGATTCCCATCCCGTAGGCAACGAAGAGTCGAAAAAGCGGTAGGCGCTTCACGCCAATATCCTCTCACAGGGCTAACGAAAACCATAAGAGTTCTGTTTTTCAAGCCTTACCAGTCCGGTGGTTGGTCTGGCCGAGCGAGGCAAATGCTATGATGGGTCGGTTTGAAGAATGGACGGGGGATTGTTCTTGATGAAAACCTTTTCATTGGGCCTATTGGCTCTCACGGCGCCGCTGATTGCGATGGCCCAGACGGAAGGCATTCGCTTCGACGCGGCCACCAAAGTATTTCGGCTCGATGGCGGCAATGTTTCTTATGTTTTTGGCGTTAATACGCGCGGGGAACTGCAGCAGGTTTATTGGGGTGGAAGGCTGGCGGCGACCGACAAGTTTCCCCAGCCAAGGCCCAAGCGGGAGTGGGCTTCGTTCGATTCTTCTTATGGCAACACGCCCCAGGAGTATGCCGGCTGGGGCGCGGGGCTGTTCAATGAGCCCGCCTTGAAGGTGACCTTCGCAGACGGGAATCGCGACCTGGTGCTGCACTACGAGAGCCACACGGAAACCGCGTCAGGGAATGCGCATGGGTTCGACGTAGTGCTCAAGGACATCTCGCGGCCGATTTTCGTGACGCTGCACTATGCCATCGACGGGGATAGCGGCATACTGGCGCGGTCGGCGACGATCGAGAATCGCGGGAATGAGCTGGTCACAATAGAGCAGGCTGCCGCCGCGGCTTGGGCGTTGCCCGCCGGCCACTACACGCTCAACTATCTCACCGGGCGGTGGGCCGGGGAGTGGACGCTGACGCAGGAGCGAGTCCATCCAGGAGCGCGCGTCATTGAAAGCCGGCGCGGGTCGACCGGGCACCAGGCCAATCCGTGGTTTGCGTTACAATCCGGCGCAGCAGATGAAGATCATGGTGAAGTGTGGTTTGGCGCGCTGGGCTGGAGCGGCTCGTGGCGTATGACGATTGAGCAGGACCAACTGGACGCCGTGCGTGTCACCGGCGGCTTTAATCCTTTCGACTTTGGATATGTGCTGAAGGCTGGAGAGAAGCTGGAGACGCCGATTTTCTATGGGGGCTACTCAGCGCATGGGCTGGGCGGAGCATCGCGCCTTTTGCACGCCTATGAGCTGGAGCACATTCTGCCGCGTACGCTAGCCACGTCTGGTCAGGCGCTGCCCAAGCCAAGGCCGGTGATCTACAACTCGTGGGAGGCAACCGAGTTCAGGGTCAACGAAGCGGGACAGATGGCGCTGGCGGAAAAGGCGGCAGCGCTGGGCATTGATCGCTTTGTGATGGACGACGGCTGGTTCGGACAGCGCAAAGACGACCATGCCGGCCTGGGTGACTGGTATGTGAACAAGGAGAAATTTCCCAACGGCTTGAAGCCGCTCATCGACCGGGTTCACCAGCTGGGGATGAGTTTTGGGCTGTGGGTCGAGCCGGAGATGGTGAACCCCGATTCTGACTTGTATCGCGGACATCCGGACTGGGTGCTTCATTTTCCAGGACGGCCGGAGTCGGAGCAGAGGAATCAGTTGGTCTTGAATCTGGCGCGGCCCGATGTGCGCGATTATGTGCTTGGCTTCCTCGACAAGCTTCTCACCGAAAACGATATCGCCTTTCTGAAGTGGGATTACAACCGCAACTGGAGCGAGCCGGGGTGGGATCAATTGCCGGCGGCGGAGCAGAAGCGGGTTTACGTCGACTTCACGCGAAACCTGTATTCGATCTTGAGCGAGCTGCGCAAACGGCATCCGAATGTGGAGATCGAGTCTTGCTCCGGCGGCGGCGGCCGCGTGGATCTGGGCATCCTGCGCTACACGGACGAGGTTTGGCCTTCAGACAATACGGACCCCTTCGACCGGCTGGCGATTCAAGATGGTTTCACCTATGCCTATTCGCCGCAGGTGATGATGGCCTGGGTGACCGACTCGCCGCATGACCTCGAGCACCAGGTTCGCGTCACGTCCCTCCCCTACCGGATGCTTAGCTCCATGCAGGGCTCTCTTGGCATCGGCGCTGACATCACCAAATGGACTCCGGAAGAGAACGCAACGGCCAAGCGGCTGATCGCGGCCTACCACCAGGTGCAGGCGACGATTGTGCAGGGTGATCTTTACCGGCTGATTTCGCCACGAGACGGGAGCGAGTTTTCCGCCACGCAAACGGTGAAGCCCGATAAGAGCCAGTCGGTGGTGTTCGCGTTTATCCACTCCACGCAGAAAGGGCGCGGGTTTCCGCTCCTCAAATTGAAGGGTCTTGATCCGGCGGCGGAGTATGCGCTTAGTCCGATCGAGGGCAAAGTTGCGCAGGGAACGCCGACGGTAGCGAGTGGGGCGTGGTGGATGAACCACGGACTGGAATTTGGCGAAGATTTTCGCGGGGATTTTCAGGCGGCGGCATTCCGGCTGGACCGGAAGTAGACTGACCCCTTCCTACGATGTCGTGGGAAAATGCAGATTGTCAGCCGAGTCCGAAAAAAACAGCCAGTGCTCGGTTCACGGCAGTTAGTGTTCGCGGTTCCAATTCGCCGAAAGGTTCGCCGGCTCTCTCGCGTGGGATGGTGTGCGCCCTGTCAACCATGATTTGGGAGTGGGCGCGTAGGCCGTTTTTCGTGCTGGGCTCGACAGCGATGCGGAAGGTCTCTATAGGACGGAGTTCGCTGGTGATGGGCAGGATGGTGACAGAAGGAAGCTTGGCGAAGAGATCCGACTGAATCACCAGCGCGGGCCGCGGTTTACCAAAGGCTCCGGGCAACGCGGCCGGAACCAGGTCGCCGCGCCTCAAACCCAACAGTCGGTGTCGGCGACCTCGGCAATCCGAACCAGGGTTTCGTCTTCATGCGGGTCAGCTGCGAGCGACAGGGACTCGCGCTCACACTTTTTGCGAAAACTCTCCGAGCGGGTGTCAGGAATCCAGAGCTGCACGGGCTTTAAACCGTCGGCGCGGAGCTGCTCGCGGTGCTTGCGGACTCGTTCTGTGACTGGGGCTCCCATTGCGTCTTGAGTTTCATGAAACATTCTACCCTTCATCCGAGTTTGCAACAATTTCGAATGATGGAGGCAGAGAACCCTTAAGACCCCAAAAGCTTTGCCCTGCAGGTACGAACCCCGCAGGGCAAGCAGCTTGCGATGCGAAGAGCTCCCTATCGGGTCTTCGCGACTTCTTCCACGGTGACCGGGTCGAGGAAGGGCATGGCGGCGCGGAGTTCCTTGCCGACGATTTCGACAGGATGCTTGGCTTCAGCTTCGCGGAAAGCAAGAAACTCCTTGCGGCCGGAGCTCTGGTCGGCGAGGAAGCGCTTGGCGAATTCACCGTTCTGAATTTCGGTGAGGATGGCCTTCATGGCCTTGCGGCTCTCGGCGTTGATGACGCGCGGGCCCGAGACGTAGTCGCCCCACTCGGCGGTGTCTGAGATGCTGTAACGCATGTAGGCCAGGCCGCCGCGATAGATAAGGTCGACGATCAGCTTGAGTTCGTGGAGCACTTCGAAGTAGGCGCTCTCGGGCTGATAGCCGGCCTCGACCAGCGTGTCGAACCCAGCCTTGATGAGCGCGCTTACGCCGCCGCAGAGCACGGCCTGCTCGCCAAAGAGATCGGTTTCGGTCTCTTCCTTGAAGGTGGTTTCGAGGACTCCGGCGCGAGTGCAGCCAATGCCCTTGAGGTAACTGAGATTGAGCGCGTGCGCGTGGCCGGTTGCGTCTTGATGGATGGCGATGAGGCCGGGGACGCCGCCGCCTTCAGTGAAGACCTCACGCACGCGATGGCCGGGCGCTTTGGGCGCGGCCATGCCGACGTCGATGCCAGCAGCCGGCACGATGGTCTTGAAGTGGATGTTGAATCCGTGAGCAAACAGAAGCATCTTGCCGGCGGTCAAATTGGGGCCGATTTCTTCTGCATAAAGCTTCGCCGCAGTCTGGTCGGGAACCAGCACCATTACGACGTCGGCCCACTTGGTGGCCTCCGCGACCGTAGCAACTTCAAGCCCCGCCTTCTCTGCCTTGGCAATGGATTTGGAGCCGGCGGCGAGGCCGACCTTCACATGCACGCCCGAATCCTTGAGGCTGAGGGCGTGGGCGTGTCCCTGCGAGCCGTAGCCGATGATGGCTACCTTCTTGGCTTGAATGAGGGATAAGTCGGCGTCGTGATCGTAGTAAGTCGTAGCCATGTTTTTCTTCGTTTTCCTTTGCGTGGTTAATAAGTTCGTTGCTCAATGCGGCAAGAAAAGCAACCGCAGGTCCCCTTCGACTCCGGTCGCCGCGGCGATCTCCGCTCAGGATGACATGCCGAGATGGAACTCAGGATGACACGCTGGAGGGGATTACAGCTTGACAAGATAAATGTTACTCCGGCTCGCTCGGCACACGTTCCTCGCAGGCCTCCGCGAGGTCGGTCGTCGGTTCCGCAGCCTCATCGGCGGAGGCGCCCATGGCCTTTAATACCCGGCTGGTGTGGTGGCCGCGGCGCATCGTCATTTTGCCGCTGCGGCAAATTTCAAGAATGCGGCCGTCGTCTTCGCGCAACACCTCAATGAGGCCTTCGATCTTGCTTTCGACGCCAGTCATTTCAATCATCAGCGACTCGGAAGTAAGATCGACGATGCGAGCGCGAAAGACTTCGACGAGGTCGAAGATCTGGGAGCGATTGCTGGGTGACGCAGCGACCTTGATCAGCGCTAACTCGCGCGTTACGGCGGGATCCTTGGCGATGTCGTCCACGTTGACCACATTTTCGAGTTTGTACAGACTGGCGCGAATGCGATGGCCGGCTTCGGCGGAAGACTCGCACACCAGCGTTAGGCGCGACAATCCGGGGCGCTCGCTGCGGCCCACGGTAAGCGAATTGATGTTGATGTTCAGGCGGCGAAAGAGCGAGGCGACGCGTGTCAGCACGCCGGGAATGTCTTCAACGTAAGCAACAAACGTGTGCAGCATAATGAAATAGCCTCTAGCTTCTAGCCTCTAGCTTTCAGCTCTTTATAGCCAGCTTGCAGGCACCGGCAAAATAACTTTGCCGGTACCGAAAAGCTAGCAGCTAAGAGCTAACAGCTAGAAGCTGTCTCAAACGTCGTCCGGCGACTCCAGGAGCGGGTCCTTGCCGGGGCGGCGGATCATCTCGTGGAGCGCACTACCGGCGGGAATCATGGGATAGACGGATTCTTCCTTCTCGACCATAAAGTTGAGCACGAAGGCGCCGGGTGCGCTGCGTGCTTTGGCGACGGCAGGCTCGACCTCAGCGCGCGTGTGGACGGCGCAGCCTTGGATACCGTGCGCGTCGGCTAACTTCACAAAGTCAGGACTTATAAGCGGAGTAGCTTCGTAGTTACGTTCGTAGAAGAATTCCTGCCACTGGCGAACCATGCCGAGGTAACCGTTGTTAATGATGGCGATGTTGATCTTGATGCCTTCCTGCACAATGGTGGATAGCTCCGCGGCCGTCATCTGGAAGCCGCCGTCGCCGGCGACCACCCATACTTCTTTGTCTGGACAAGCAAACTTGGCGCCGATGGCCGCAGGCAGCGCGAATCCCATGGTGCCGAGGCCGCCGGAGGTGATAAGCGAGCGAGGGTGCTCGTGGTGGAAGTATTGCGCCTCCCACATCTGATGCTGGCCGACATCGGTGACCACAACCGCGTTGCCACCCGTGATCCGCCAGATGTCGTGAATGACATGCGCGGCGTAAAGGTGGCCGAAGTCAGGGAGGTTCTTGATATCGCGCACGGCAACTGCGCCTTTGCTGGAGTCAATGGCTTTGAGCCACGTGGAGCCATCGCGGCCGGCTATCCGCGGCAGCAGCTGCTCCAGCACTTCGCGCAGATCGCCCACAAGCGACACGTCGACCTTGATGTTCTTGTTGATTTCAGCAGGGTCCACGTCGATGTGAATCTTTTTCGAATTCGGTGAATAGGTTGAAGTGGAACCGGTAACGCGATCGTCGAAGCGCATGCCGCAGGCGATGAGCAGGTCTGCTTCCTGAATGGCGTGGTTGACCCAGGCCTCGCCATGCATGCCCATCATGCCCATGTTGAGCGGGTGCGACGCGGGGAACGCGCCCAGTCCCAGTAGCGTAAGCGCGACGGGAATCTGCGCACGTTCAGCCAGGGTGCGCACCTGTTCCATGGCGCCGGATTCGGAGATGCCGTGGCCGCCGAGAATGATGGGGCGCTTGGCGTTGCGAATCAACTCAGCTGCTTGTGCAAGGCCGGAGTCTTCTACACGCAGCATGGGGTGAGGGCGATAAGGGCGCGGCTTGGCGGCGGCAAAGTCGAAGACGGCCGTGCCCTGCTGCGCATCTTTGGTGATATCTACGAGCACCGGGCCGGGCCGGCCGGACTGCGCTATCTGGATTGCGTTGCGGATAGCCGGGGCAATATCTTCAGTTCGATGAACGAGGAAGTTATGTTTGGTTACCGGCAGAGTTATGCCGGTGATGTCGACTTCCTGAAAAGCGTCGGTGCCCAGCACCTTGCTCGAAACGTTACCGGTGATGCAGACGATGGGGATGGAATCAAGCATGGCGGTGGCGATGCCGGTGATAAGGTTTGTGGCGCCAGGACCGCTGGTGGCTAGCGCGACGCCCACCTTGCCTGAGGCGCGCGCATAGCCATCGGCCATGTGGGAAGCGCCCTGCTCATGGCGCACCAGGACATGATGAATGGGAAACTTGCGCAGTGCGTCGTAGACGGGCAGAATGGCGCCGCCGGGATAACCGAAGACCGTCGATACACCCTCACCCACCAGCGTGGCCCATACGATTTCAGAACCCGTTAGACGGGTCGGTGTGGTCAGATGGGCATTCGCATTGGCGGCTTGCGCTTGGTTGCTCGATTCCATGGATGACTCCTATAAGAGAGATCGGAGATCGGATTTCAGAGATTAAGAGCTTTCGTGCTTTCCCACCCTGGCGACAAAAACAAACACGTCGCGAGGATGGGGCACCCCGATTCAGTGCTACTAAGTGGTTGCGCCTTCTGATGCGGAATTCACCCGATCGACATATTTCTTGAAGACCCCCTTGGGCCAACGCAATGCGGGCGGCTTGAAGCCTTTCAGGCGTGCCGCGATTTCTTCCGCGCTGACTTCAAGAGTTAATGTGCGATTGGGAATATCGAAGTGAATGATGTCGCCTTCGCGGACAGCGGCAATGGGCCCGCCGACGAAAGCTTCGGGAGCCACGTGGCCAGCGGTAAAGCCGCGGGTTGCGCCTGAGAAGCGGCCGTCAGTCATCAGAGCCACATGTGCGCTGAGTTCGGCGTTGGATGAGATAGCGGCGGTAACTTGCAGCATCTCGCGCATGCCGGGACCGCCCTTGGGGCCCTCGTATCGAATGACGACGACATCGCCAGGCTTGATGCCTCCGGCCTGCACCACCTTGAAGCAATCCTCTTCGCATTCGAAGACGCGAGCAGGTCCGCGATGCTCAAGGCGATTGGCCGCTGCGACCTTCATCACGCAGCCTTCGGGCGCGAGGTTGCCTTTGAGAATGACGAGGCCACCGGTGGGCTTGATGGGATTATCGAAGGTGTGAATGACCACCTGGCCGGGTGTCTCGTGAGAAAGCGCGGCTTCTTCAGCGAGCGTTCTGCCGCTGATCATGAGTGTGCTGCCATCGGCGTGGCCGGCTTCGATAAGCCGCTTGGCTAAAAGGCGCGAGCCCCCGGCGGCCTGATAATCGGAAGCTACATATTTGCCGGCCGGAGTCAGGTCGCAGATAAAGGGAGTACGCGCGCTGATCTTGTCGAAGTCATCGACAGTCAGTGGAATGCCTAACTCGCGAGCAATGGCGATGAGATGAAGAACGGCATTGGTGGAACCGCCGCTGGCGGCGACGCTGGCAATCGTGTTTTCGAGAGACTTGCGGGTGATGATTTGCGACGGACGGCGGTTGGCGCGGACGGCATCCATGAGAATGCGGCCGGCTTCGCGCGTGGCGGCGTGCTTGTCTTTGCTGGTGGCGGGAACGCCGGAGAGATAGATGGGCGCGATGCCGAGGATCTCCGCGCTCATGGCCATGGTGTTGGCGGTGAACTGGCCGCCGCATGCGCCGGCGCCTGGACAGGCGTTGGCTTCGAGAGCTTCAAGGCCGGCGTCGTCGATGCGGCCGGCGGCATGAGAGCCGATGCCTTCAAAGACATTCTGGATCGTGATGTCGACACCGTTCAATTTTCCCGGAGCAATGGAACCGCCGTAGAGCATCATGCCGGGAATGTCGAGGCGGCAGAGAGCCATGATGATTCCTGGCATGTTCTTGTCGCAGCCGCCGATCCCGACTAACCCATCAAACAAGTTACCTCGGGCCATTAACTCGATGGAATCGGCGATAACTTCGCGACTTACCAGGGAAGCTTTCATGCCCTGTGTGCCCATGGTGATGCCGTCGGAGAT
>JBEKVS010000261.1:0-11132 GCA_049513795.1 Occallatibacter sp.
CGTCTGAGAAGAAAACGAGAAGCCCATCATCCCCGTCTAATTCAACTCTTGCAAATCGAATCTTGTTTTCCATAAGGCCGAATGTATCGGCCGGTGAGCCGCTTTAGCTGTTGAGTTTTGCTCACCAAATTGAACCGTCATTCGCTTGGCCGCTGCCGCGGCATTTTTAGAAAGCGAAGTCTTTGAGCCCCATAGTTACCAACTCTTGAGACGTACTTGCTTTTTCAAGCGGCACATGATGGACACCGCAAACGAGAGGATTCGAGCCATCCATCTTAATGCATGGCTTTTCCACACCGATCTCCTAGCCGGTAATGTCTGGAAGCCTCGACAGTATATCAAACGCTCAAACACACGAAAGCCCCAAGCTGAGCTACAAGGGGCTTCTCATGACAACAAATTAACCTACTCTGATTCAGACGCTATGCAGATTCGGGTCGTGTGTCAATTACGCATCAGTTGCGCCCGTAGACTCACCCTACCCAGTCCACAGCGCGACCACGGTGCCACGTGGCGAACTTAGTCAGAGCGTTTTCAATTGACCAGACGGCGGGAGTCTCTTGGAATACGGTGGGCACATGCATGATTACCGAGGAGGTTTTGCCCTACCGGTCCAAGCTTCACGGTAGGGCAATCTATTGAAGAACCCAGCCGTCTCATCCACTCGTCATGCTGCCCTTGCGCAACGACGTCAGTCGCTGCGCTCTTTCGGTTGCTCTGCGACTGGCGATTTTCTCCGAGCAAGACTTGCTACTTCATATTCCTGGGCCAATTCAGGGCGCACTACATGAGATTGGAGACCAACGCCTCCCTACATACGTAACAGACGCGCTTCTTGAGGATGCGCCCCGCAAGCAGGGTATGCGTTGAATGGCCCTGCCCTCGGCTCTAGGCGTAGCAAATCCTGATTGGTCTGGCAACACATAGAGCCCCAGACACACGAAAGCCCCAGGCTCTGCCGCAAAGGGCTTTTCGTGACAACGCAATCGATATATGGAATGTTGCTGACGCTACGCCGAACACTGCCGGCAGTCAATGGCCCACAAGTGGTACCAGCCTTCATCCTGCACAGAAGAAGCGTTGGGCCGCTTTGCTGAAGACAGTGAAGTAACCTGCCACGCGACGTGTTCGCATGACACCGCTCGATCTGCTCTTCTCGAAGCCTCGTGGCGTTGTCACACCGATAGACGTCTTCTGTGCAGCCACGGAGTGGACAAAAAGTCCAGCGTTGCACCCTTATGAATCCAGAGCTTTTCGATAATCATTTGGAATACTTTCGCCTAGATGGCCGAAGCTCCTGCTTGGGCGGGGTTCTGCGTGAAGATTTGCATACACTCGATCCAAGACCGAGACATCCGGATAATCTCAGTTGAAGAAGAAGTCGGGAGGTATCTAGCCTCAGCTGGCGGGGAGACTATGTGCTAGGACGCCTGCCATGTGGCATCTTCCAGGGATATTTCAGCATCCACTGCGATCATTGCAAGCTCTCTGCGCTCCCAATGGGACTCGAAGCATATGACACCGGTACTCATATGGCACAGTTCATGAGGACTGGCCCTGCAAACGGGGCATCTGAATTTCAAAGACAAGTCTCGTTGAACCATATAATCCTTTGCTTACCACCCCATCATTGCGAGTGATGGTGAAGGTTGAGTATCACACTTTCGTTCTTTGTTCATTCCATGAATATTTCTCTCGGCCATGACTAGATCAAAGGCGATGAGCGCTTTATCGACACCACGAAGCATATAAATATTGAGGGCCTAAGTCGCATGGGTAATTCGATGTTGCTCGTCAATCTACTTGCCGGGTCAAACCGTCGGGGAAACGGCGGATTTTTTATTGATCCCCTTGGATATACCGCGGATAAGATCGCCAAGCTCATCCCCAGATCTCATCTGAATAGGTCCAGATGGTCAATTAACCGGGTAACGCCAAGGATGAGCGGATGATCGGGACCAGGAAGCAGTGCGCCGGACGCGCATTGTCACGAGCGGGAGAACTCACTGATGGAATGCCGAACCGGTCCGGCCGCCGGCACGAGAGGAAAAAGTGAACAAAATCTGCCGCAAATTTCATGAGCGATCTTTCCTGCCCGACAGCGGAGCGGCGATGATCCCCGCAAGACGCGAAAGTTCAATGACGCGACACCTGGAATTGAAGCAGCATGTCGGAGATATGACAGCGGTGTACGTCTTAAGTATCATGCGATGGTCAAAAGACAGTCTGATTAACTTCGAGGCAAGCTGGCGGCGTGATTGAGCCGACAATCGCGGGCCAACTCACAAAATGCAGGAACCGTGATCCGCTAGTCGCTCATCAAACTCGGCTAGACCATGTCCGTTAAGTATACGCGGTACGCAGTCATTGCCCCTTGGCCAGTCATCGAGAAGTCATGATTGATAACCGACACCTTCCATCGTTTTCCATTTTTCTTCAATATCTCGTCAATTCTTGTGCATGGGCAGCAGGCCTTCCCGGTCCAGTACGGTTTCCTGTGTTCGTAGATTTCCGCTACCGAGCGGTCATCGTCTTGATTTCCTTTTTCATACTTGCTCCCCTCTTGACTGCAACGAGCAAACGGAACATTCAAACTCTTCTGCTTTCATAAATTGAACGCCGTGCGCTTATTTGATCGTTAGAGGCAAAGGCAAGGAGTGGCGCGCACGGTCATGCGGGATAATTTTGATATGACTGTTTCGAGAGCCGCAGCCCCGGTTCACCACTTCTTAATGACTGACAAGTTCTAACTTGTTTTAGCGAAGCCCCGCCGAGAGCGATAAGGGCGTAGAATTCTGCTTAGTACAATTATTAGAAGGGCGAAGCAATGAAGCGCAATGGAGTTACAGGCGTAAGCCGAGGAAATCAGACGATTTATCGGTATAACGGCGACCCAAAAAACGATGAGATCGTGTCAGATAAAGCTGGCAAGATAGCGTTCTTCTGGGTCGGCGAGATTCTAAAAAGAAATGGAAAGCAGTGGAAGGTGGCCGTGGTGAGAGACGACTTAGATAGTTTGAGGTCGTCGCGCTCGGTCCTAATCCAGCGCGTTTTCCTTACCGACAACTTCTAACACCCGCGCTTCCACGCTTCCCATATGTGAACGTCCAATCCTTCTCTCCGTACTCCGGGCGAATGATGCCGAGCTTGAGGAGGAGGTACTGGATCACAGATTTAATCCGTCGAGAACACCTTCTGACGTGTGCCTCTCCCATTCGGGCGCGCGATCAAGAGTCTGCAAAATGCGTCTTCCCCGATCGGCAGATCGGCAAATGGTAACTAATCTGTCTGCCTGGTTCCTTGTCAATTCGGAGAATGAACACGCATCGAACATCGCCCCGTGCCATGACGCGTCTGCGCACGTCGGTATTTCACCGATTATCTCGTGCGAGACCTTGATTCCTTCCCAAACGAGCAATTGTGAGCAGAACCTGAACTTGATTGGTCGATAGCGTTGCTGCAAATCCGTACGTAGGTAGAAATCCCAAGACCCCCGTGGACATGTGGAGACGTTACCCCCTAACGTCTCCCCTACCTATTCCCCCTGTGTTATCTCCAGCAGCCCACACGAGCGCCAGTGAAAAACGCTCTGGATGAGCAATCTTGAGCAGAGGTTATTTCTCACTGCGAATACTTTAACCTTCAAAGGAGCGAAGGGAGCGGTGGATGATACCGACTAAGGGCCTACAGCGGTATACGGAAGGGGAATCCCGTACCTCCACCGCGTCCACCTCGCTTACTTACTCCCCCGGCAACGGGAGCAGCCTCTCGGCCGAGACTGGCAAGTCGTACCAAAGTGTCATTGCGGGTGGCGTATCTGTGCTGAGAAGATCGCAACCATGGCTAGCCTCATCGAATTCGCCGCCTACGCTATTCTGACTCTTGGCAATCTCGCCTTTGTCCGGGTTATTGCGGTGAACGGAAAGACTCCGAAAACATAAGGCTTCTTCTGCGCCGCGCAATCTGCAGTTGGCTCAGCGGGCCGGGCGCAAGTGTCCGTCGACTGCCCGGACCAACTTTTCACCGGCGCGTCGAACTTTGCTGGATCACCGCGCGAGTCTACTTCACCTCAAGAATCTTGCGGACGATCTGGATCTTTGTGGAATGCTCCCCAATCCGATGAGCGCACAAGGAGCATCGTTCATCCGCGAGATAGTTGTAATGCATCGACGAAAAGATCAACGAGGTCGTAACCGTGATAACTCATCAACTGTGCCGGTGGTAGCTGCCGCCGCACATTCAGTTTCGAAGCTCTTCGGTTCGCCGGTAGCCTGCGCAGGATATTACCCCCTTGCAATTTGACGTGGAGGGAGAATTGTTTCTGGTCACATCGCCTTTTCATTTGGGGTCAAATCCGGTCAGGCCCAAATGTGGTCACATACTGAAAACACGTTGGACGAGCGAGTTGGTTGACGTGTTCTCCTCAATTGATGGCGGACAAATAGTCCGTGGGAGCAAATCAGATTCACTTATCCTGGCAGGTAGTCCGGTTTAGAACCCGCGACTTCTCCCCCACGTCGCGGCAAGGAGAAAGCACTCAAAACATCGCAGTTGCAGCTTTCGCTTCTGCTACAGTAGCGGAACGCATTCACGCCAATCGTGTATGCTTCAAAAGGCGCGTGCTCCTTTGATCACCTCGACGACCGGTGCTTGCCAGCAGAGAAGCGCATTGAGCTCATCGATCAGGCTGCTATCCCACCACCCGCGTCTTGACTCATCTCGCATCGTCGCAATTGCAGCTTCGTGGGAGAGAGCTTTCCGATAAGGGCGGTCAGTGATCAGCGAGTCGTAAATATCGGTGATTTGCAGGGCCCGCGCCGCGAGGGGAATTTTGTCGCCTTTCAGCCCGTCGGGATATCCAGAACCATCGAGTTTTTCGTGATGATGGCGAATAATTGGCAGGACCAGACGGAACGACTTCAACGGAGAGCAAATCCGCTCGCCTGTGATCGGATGCTGCTTCATTATGGCCCACTCCTCTTCAGTGAGCGGGGCAGCCTTGATCAAGATATGTTCTGGTACGCCGATCTTGCCAATATCATGAACGACTCCGGCGCGGCGCAACGCTACACATTGTTCATGCGGCAGACCGAGGCGGTGCCCCATGGCCTCAGAGTAGGATGACAACCGATCACAGTGGCCTTTGGTATACGGATCTTTCGCTTCGATACTCAAGGCGAGGCTGAACAGCACGGCTTCGGCGTTTTCCAGCTCATCGGTATACTCCTTAAGGCGCAGAAGGGAACGGGTCCGCGCGAGGAGTTCCTGGCTATTTACCGGCTTGCTCAGGAAATCATCTGCACCGGATCTTATTCCTCGAATACGCTCGTCGACACTGGTCAGCCCGGTGACCAGCACAACAGGAATAAGACGTGTTTCAGGTCTTGATTTAATGGAACGACAGACATCAAAACCCGTCGCGCCTGGCATAAAGACGTCCAGCAATGCCAGATCAACAGTTCTGTTGTCGATTGCATGAAGTGCCTGAATGCCGTTCTCAACGCAGATCACCTTGTAGCCTGCTCCGACGAGAATGTCGGTGAACGTGTCGCGGTTCATTTCATCGTCGTCGGCGAACAGTATTGTAGCTTGACTTGACCCAGAGTTAAGCATTGTCCCTCTTCGATCCGTGAGTAATTGGCTTCATCCGAGCCTATTGCTCCGTCCTAAAGCATCGACAAAATCAAGACGTTGAGTTGAACTGGCTTTTCCACTGTTGAGGAGAGTCAGCAGAATAGCGGCCCGGTTATCACACTTGAAACTGCGCCAAAGTCACATAGTTATCAATCACCATTTTGGGTGACTTCTAAACCAAAGCGCAATTTGTTGATGACGGCCTTCATCATGAAAAGACAGAAGCCCATCGTTTGGTTCCACTTAACAGACGGTGGTAAAGCCATATCCTCGCGGTCGAGGGCAACCTCCACCAGGGCAGTAATCTGTGCAGAATTGATCATCCGTAACAAGAATCGAAACGTAGCTTGGCGTATTGACTAACCGAGATTCCTCCGGAACCCAGGGTCAGAGTTACAAACAGTCCGACAGTTGTTGAAAGCCAAAGACTCGGCGGAATGATCTCCGGCACTCTTTCTTCTGCGCATGTGTGGTCGTATCTCCGGCCGGAGAAAAGCGACTTCGAGCAGGTAGACGGCCTCGACAAGGGTCCTCAGTCCGGCATCGAGGGCGATGCTTTGTGAAAGAACAAGCCGTCAGTTCCGTCGGCGAAGTCCACCAGTACGCTCCTAGCCGACAACCTGGCATTCCGTCGGATGAGATAATGCCTCTAAAGAACTATGTGTTCGGGCTTGATTTCGTCTTCGGTTCCGACGAGAATCGTACCTCTTTCAATCGCAACCCGTAACTCTCTCACGTTGCCAGGCCAAGCACATCGAGTCCCGCGACTCTTCTTTGTTGCGTCGGTGGGCGAAGGCCAGACGGGTGACGCGTAGCCATTCTGGACCCGCTTTAAGACTTTCACGCGCGGTTAGGCAAAAGCAACGCCCCAATTCTTCGCAAATGTCGGGTATGAGACATAAATAATCTCAGGCGACAAATCGCTCCGAGTGTGCGTCTGTTCTAAATGGAGAGCCCGCACCATTCGCGGTCACGCCCAGGTGGACCGCGCGGGGCACGCTTGAAATGGGAACGTGGCGCGCGTGAAAAGATGAGCATTTGAGAACAGACGCGGAATCGAGTCGCGTCTAGTTTGACAGTAGTCCGCCCTCTTTGCGGACCCGTGAGCACGATGAGCGATTCGTTTGGCAGAATGGTTAAGCCGCGATTCCTTGATGGATTCGGTCTGCATCCATTGCCGCCAAACCGTCGCCTCGTCCCAGAGCGAGAACGAACTCTTAATCGCGGGAACGAGCCATGTCTTCGAGCCGTACCCTGAGTTCGTCTTTCAAGATGGGGAAGTTCTCCACGGCACTTCTTGAACGCGCCGGTCAGGCGAATGGGCGCGTGAAAATATGACGGCTACCCCAGCCACGTCACACGAGCGCACCCAGGGGGTTACAAGTGCGGGTAGCGCGGCACAATCAAATGGGGCAGGAGCCGCGCATGGACGATAAGCTACGTTCCCTCATTTCCGGCGCAAGTGGCCGAATGAAAGCCGCCGAGACCACTCGCGCTGCCGAGCGGCGACGGGACGAGAAAGTTGCCGAGCGACAACGAGAGGAGCGAATTGCCGAGCAGCAACGGGATGAGCGAAAAAGAATGGACGAGATTGCCGAATCGTTCAAATGGAACGTCCACACGGGCCTCGGAGCAGATGTCATCTCAGCCCTCGGCCCGGTTACTTTTGCCGACGCGAAACTCGAACCGTCAATGGCCTTTCAGCTTGAGGGTCGCACATTTAAATTGAAGGCAGTCGGGGCTTCGGCCGCCTTGGCGCAATTAGAGGAAGCCGCTCAGGATGGATTCTCCTACACGCCCCTCCAGCCCCAATTCAGTCTCGTTCAGCAGCCAAGCGCCCAAGACATTTTTCTCGACACCCTTGGGAGAGCCTTGTCGATGGCGCGGCCTTAGACCAATGTTGACCGCGACGAAGGGGTTGCCCTTTTCCATCGAACTCGGCTGAAGGAAATCGCATTCCAATAACGATTCCTATTTCGTCAATCGTCCCCCAGCGAATCATAAGTGCGGAATATCGAAAGAGCCAAAGTGTAGGCAGATTGCCAACTGAATATCGTCCGTTGGCATTATCGAAGCGCGCGTCGTATTTCCTCGAAAGGTCGACGACTATTTGCTCCTCGACGGCCATTCAAGGCTGGATGTACTTAAGACAAACGGGGTCCTTGAGGTACGCTGTACCTTCTCAACTGACGACGAGGCATATACCTACAACAAAAAGGTGAACCATTCCCCACCGGTCGCACAACATTTCATGATTTTGAAGGCCATAGAAAGCGGCGTTTCTGAAAAACGTTTAGCCCAGGCGCTGAGTGTCGACGTAGGCAACATTCGCAAGAAACGCAATATGCTCAACGAGATTTGTCCCGAGGCGGTGCAGGTGCTTCGCAATAAGCCGGTGGCGATTCGAGGTTTTTGCGATCTTGAGAAAAATGAAATCGATCAGGCAGGTAGAAGCCGCTGAGCACATGATCGCAGGAGGAATATTCTCGACGCTCTTTGCAAGATCCCTCCTTGCCGTCACGCCGAGCGAATTTCTTGTCCAGTCAGTCTATCGACCTAAAGTCACGGCAACATCGGTTGCGGCTCAGGAAATGCTTGGAAAGGAGACTGAGCAGCTGATTCGAGATCTGAAGGCCGTTGAGGAATCTTATGGCACAGATGTACTGACTCTGACAGTATGTCGCGGCTATTTCAAAAGAATGCTGGCTAATCAGAGAATAGAACGTTACCTGATGAAGAACTACTCAGATTTGCTCGAAGCAGTGCGAGTGTCGACTTCCGATACTTAGCCGGCCAAGACAATTCAACTAAAAGGACATTGACACGGCGTCCCTCTTCACTGGTTGAACTTAGCCCCCCCCTGTGCCATCCCACATAAAATTGCGTCCCGGATTCGAATGCGCCGGAGAACTCTTTCGAGCGAAGGCTACTTGACCTTTACGCAGAAAGAGCATATCGTAACTCGCAGTGGTGAGTTCCCTAGATCATTGCGTTATTACGAAGGCCCCTCGTTATAAACGCGGGGCTTTCGTGCGTTTGTGGACTTCACGTCGAACCTGACGGAGGGCACTTGAAAGATCATCAAAGAGCGCGAGCCCAAGAGCAAGAGTGTTCGGGATGGCGGAAAAGACTTGCGAGACAAGCTACGGGCACTGTTACGAGTTTTGTTGCTTCGCGGCGAGCCGATTTGTAGTTGCACGAAACGAATCCGATGGAAGAACTTGCGCAGATTGATCCGGCAATAGCCTCACCAAACAGAGTTTGGCTTGGAAGTGGACTCGATCTTTCTCAGCGACGCGTGACACGCGCGCTGGACAAGGTCACGGGCTTGTGCGGCAACGCGCAAGCGATTCGCTGCGAAAACTGGCCCGAGCGAGCCAGCCGCCACTCTTTGGCCTAGGCCATCGAGCGGAAGATCGACATCACGCATATTCGACCTGGCAAACCGACTGAAAACGCCTAGGTGGAAAGCTTCCACGGCAGGTTGCGCGGCCTCTATACAAGCTGGTTCTGGAACCTGTTCAATGCGCGGCGCAAGATCGCAGCATGGCAGCAAGCTTATAACTCAACTCCGCCTCAGTCGTTCTGTCCAATCCGCTCGACCACAGGTATTCTCGAGCAAAGAGAGCTTTTGCATCCACTCATTGCCGCATGGGGGATCCTTTTCGGGAGGGTACCGTTCTATTCATGTCGATCTCCGCGGCGTGAACATGTCCGCGCTTAATCTCAAATATCCGCCAGTGAACTTGGAGTGTCGACAGGCATTCTCGCAAACTTGAGATAGATTCGTTGACGTCCGGCAAGTATTTCATCACTTCGTCATCGGTACTCTTGGCAATGCAGCCAACAATAACTTCCATGTGGTTGATGTCAAGCCGTAGATTGGTCTGATGAGCTTCCATCGCGGCTTTTAACTCTCGGAAGATATCATTGTGCTGTAACATCTCATGCGGATTTGTGACCTGGATCGCCATTTGCAGAGCTCCATCGGGATTTCACACAAGACTGTGATTAGGCGAGTAGATTCTCTCCAGGAGAAATAGTCTGTCCTTTTTTGCACGCTGCCTGTTGATCGCTTGAAAGCGCTGTAGGGCTGAGTTTGTCCTTGCAAGCCCACACATGATCATGTTCACCGCCCTCTACAGCGGCTCGCAGAATGTCCAAGCGGAAAGGCCGCTGCGCTCCTAGGTCAATCACAAAAGGATTACGAGCAGGCAAAGCCGACACCTTAGCCGATGGCGGTTTGAGCACGCACTGATCAAGCACCCGACGCTGTTGTGGAGCGATTACAACAACCGCACGTGCGATCGTTTCACCATTGCAGTTCTCCCGGCATGTTAGATGGTTTACACCGCAACTGCCATTGAATAATTAATGACTCAGAATACTAGCGCTCGTTTCTTCGGGCAAAAACTCGCTCCGGTCCAGAAACTCTGTCTGATTTATATGCAGCCAGGTAATAGAATGCGCACGTGGCCGGTTATCCAGCGCGGTTGGTGACCTCCGCTGCCATCCCGCCCGGGAGAGCTTAGGCTTCCGTGACCCTGACAGTCGTCAGTTCACTTCTGAGATACATGGAGCCGTTGTTGGAATCGAGAGTCGATTGCGGATTGGAAGTCGGCCGTCCAAGGAGAAACCCCTGGACTTCGTTTCCATTGATTGCCTGGATAATCTCCAGTTGCTTGACCGTCTCAATTCCCTCTACATCGACCCGCATGTTCAGACTACGGGCGAGTGCAATTCGGCAGTATCCTCATAGGTGCGTTGCCGCTTTTCCCCCATAAATCCGTTCAAAATTGAACAGATTTCAGCGCAAACTTACGATATTTTGATTTTCGGGAAAGCTCCAACGCAATCCCAACGCAGATCGATCCTGGGATTCGAGCCCTGCATCGCCTCTCTGGTGGCAGCGGGGCTCTTTTTTTGCGTAAGAGGTTGTTCATCCTCACTTTTGCACATAATTATGTGCAAAAGTGAGCATACATTGGGTATGTTTTAACTTATAGTCAACAGCACAAGGCAACCTAACCGTGCGGCGATGATCTTCATCTCTCCTTGGAAAGGAGGTCTGTTCATGGTAAATACCGGCTTTATGCGGTGGATTAATCCAGATGCGACGGCAGATGTGATTTGCTTGTGCTGCTTTCAGACAATCGCCCGTGCACAATCCGTCGACGAATTGCTGGCGAGTGAAGGTGAGCACACCTGTAACCCGGCGGACGAATTCTTGATCCCCCAACCGGATCCGCTAGAGGGTCTTTATGGGTAGGAACAAATCCGCCGTATCCAGTAATACACTGGAAGATTGCGGCCGTCAAAAAGTCCACATTTCGTTTGGAATTTCGGTCTGTTCAAACCAAGCTGCATACATACCAGAGATGCAGCACGACGGAAACAATGATTACAGGATTCCCTTGATGTAAGGGCAAGTCCAATAGTTCAAGGACCATGACTTGGTTGTCCTCTCAGTCATCCTGATCGCGTCGGCCGGGATCATG
>JBEKVS010000262.1:0-9249 GCA_049513795.1 Occallatibacter sp.
GAGCCGGCTTGATCTCGACCAGGCGCAGGTTCCTTTTGGCGGCGAAACGCTCGCGCGCCTCGGGAGAGAAGGCCGGTGCGGCAATGGCTTCGACGAAGAGTTTGGCAATTTCCTGGGCGGCTTCGCCATCCACGGTGCGGTTGATGCCGATGACGCCGCCGAACGCAGAAACAGGATCGGCGGCAAGCGCCTTTTGATAGGCCTCAAGGACGGTTTCCCCGGTGGCCGCGCCGCAGGGGTTGGTGTGCTTGACGATGATGACCGCCGCCGGATCGGACGCGCCGGCGGGAAACTCCTGCGCCAGCTCCCAGCAGGCGTCGAGATCGACCAGGTTATTGAAGCTGAGTTCCTTTCCCTGCAATTGGGTTGCGCCGGCGACGCCCAGGCCGGAGCCGTCGGCATAAAGTGCGGCGCGCTGGTGGGGGTTCTCGCCATAGCGGAGAGACTGCGCGAGCGGCATGTTGATACGCAGGGTGGTGGGGAAGGCGGCTGGCTCCGAATTCGGGGCGACGGCTGGCGAAGACGGCGCGGGAGCTTCAGCAACGCGATCGAGCGTATTGGCGATGGCAGCATCGTAGGCAGCGGTCGTCGAGAAAGCCTGTTTGGCCAGCCGCCAGCGCGTGGCCCGCGTGAGGGCGGCGCCGTTGGCGCTTTTCATTTCCTTGATGAGATCCGGGTAGTCCGACACGCGCGTCACGATGGCCACGTCTTCAAAGTTCTTGGCGGCCGAGCGGACCATCGACGGCCCGCCGATGTCGATGTTTTCGATGAGGTGCCCGAAGGCCACGTCCGCCTGAGCAGCGGTCTTCTCGAAGGCCAGGGCGCGGGCAAACTCCACTAACCCGGTCTTGTCGGTAACACTTAACAATGCTCTGCGGATTGGCTTCGCCGCACCTGCCGGTTCACTCACAATCGCTCTCCTGTAGAACATGACCTGTCGTGTTTGCAAAGGCCGCATGCACCCCGCGCTTCGATTTCAGCGCGGCGTGGCGGCCATGTTCCAGACTACATCGAAGGGTTCGAAATGCGGGGACCCAAGGGGGTAGGTCACCGAAGCCGCGACGGACTGCAACGGGGCAATTCGAGCTTCGTTGAATTACGTGCACCGCGAGGATGCATTAGAGTTAGGTTATGGGAAGCGATCGGCCCGCCCCGCAATTCCGCGAAGGAACGTCCTTTAGCGGGGGTTCCATTCCCCAGCCGGAGATACTGCCTCCGGGCGCGGATATCCCGCCGCCGCAAGCGGTGCGCAGGCCTCGGCCGTCGTGGGCTACCTCTCCAGCGACCTATCTGCTGGTGGGCATCAACTGCGTGGTCTTTCTGGCCATGGTGGCGCGCGGAGTCAGCATCGGCAGCCCCACCACCGAGCAGTTGATGCACTGGGGCGCGAATAACGCCGGTTCGGTGCTGGTTAACGGCGAGTGGTTTCGCATCATTACGGCGATGTTCGTGCACGTGGGGATTCTGCATTTGGCCACCAACATGTGGTGCCTGTGGAATCTGGGTTTGCTGGCTGAACCTCTCATGGGATCGGTAGGCGTGCTGGCGGTTTACCTGCTCACCGGCGCGGCGGGAAATCTGCTTTCGACGGACATCAACTGGCTGTGGCCCATCCGCGACGGAGCGGGCGGAGTTTTTTTCCCCGCGGGCGCGGGAGCCTCGGGCGCCGTGTTTGGAATTGCCGGCGCACTGATCGTTCTGCTTAAGTCGAACCGGCTGCCGGTGCCGCCGCAGGAACTCAAGAAGCTGCGCAAATCGGTGATTTACTTCGCCGCGTTGAACCTGGTGCTGGGCCTTTCAATCAGCGGCGGCAACATGCTGATCCATTCCGGGCTGAATATCGACAACATGGCTCATCTCGGCGGGTTCAGTTGCGGGTTGCTGTTTGCCGCTCCCATGGTGCCCAGGATCGGTTCGCCGCGCCCATTCTTCCTGGCTCGCCTGCGCGTGGCCATCGGTATGGTGGCGGGAATTTTGATCCTATTTGGGTTCTACCTGGCCCACGTGCCGCCGCCTGCCGGGTTGATTCGCTTCCTGAACAGCTGAGCTTCCAAAAGACTACGCACCGTCGAAAGTCCAATTCGCGGCCGGAATGAACGCGGGTCCACACAATACGATGTGTGATAAGCTACACAAACGGGAGTCAGTGAAATGGCGACAAATCTGGCCCTTGACGATGAACTCATTGACGAGGCGCGGCGAATCGGCAATCACGAGACAAAAAAGGCCGCCGTCACCGCCGCTCTTGAGGAATACATTGCGCGAAGAAAGCAAGTCGCGATTCTCAAGCTCAGCGGGACGATCGACTACGATCCGGCTTACGACTATAAGAAGGTCCGCCGTCGCGATACGATGCGGATCAAACCGTGAAGGTGTTGGTTGATACCTGCGCATGGTCGCTCCTCCTGCGGAGAAAGTCAAAAGCGGCATTGAGCGACGATGAGCAGGCAATGTTCGCCGCGTTGACGGATGCTATCCAGGACGGCCGTGTCGCCATGATCGGGCCCATACGCCAGGAAGTCCTGTCCGGCATTAGGGAGACCGTTCAGTTTGAAAAGCTGCGCGGCGCGTTAGAACCTTTTCCCGACGAGCCACTCACGCGAGTTCATTATGAAGAAGCGGCGAGGTTGTTCAATGTATGCCGGCAACGCGGGGTCGAATGCGGAGCGACGGATGTTCTGATCTGCTCGGTTGCCGCACGCAGGAAATGGACTATCTTGACGTCTGACGCGGGCCTGAAAAGATGCATCGAAGTCTTGCGAACTGAGGGACTCATGAACTAGCTTCCCGGTTCAGTCTCCGCTTCGGCCGGCCGGCAAACCTTGCGCAAATCGAAAGCGGACCGCGTCTACGGCTCGAACTTTCTGCCTAGCGCACAGCCGTTGCCGCGAACTTCTTCACCATGGCCAGCAGCAGCTTGCGGTCGCTCTCGTTCAGGTTTGACGAGTAGCGGCGGATCTGGGTGAGGAAGCGCAGTTCTTCGTCGGTGAGTTTGTGGGCGTTGAACTGGTGGCCAAACGAGTCGTCGGCGAAGAACTGGGCGATGGGCAGGTCAAGGGCCAGCGCGATCTTCGAGAGAGTGTCCAGCGAGGGCACGGTATGGCCGTTCTCGACGCGCGAGAGGTAGCAGCGCAGCAGGCCGGTTTTTTTCTCAATGTCCCCCTGAGAAAGGCCCTTTTGCAACCGGTGAGCGCGAATCGTGGTGCCGATTTTCATGGCTATGTTCGTGTCCTGTCCGCTGCCGTTGCGGGAGGGTTACTTGCAAGGCAGCATTCGAATGAGTGTTGGCTTAATAGTTAACATGGGCGGCGGCGGATTGCAATAACAATTGTGTGTTATTTTCGGCGATGTGCGGGTGCCCGGTACGTGCATGGTGCAGGCAGCGGTCTACCACTTAGGGCTGCCTTCGATGTACGGATTCAGTTGTACCGGCCTGGTTGTGTGACGAGGCTCCAAAGCGTTGCTCCTTTTGCTGTAGAGCGATCCCACCCTAGCCGCAAAAAACAAAGACGCGGCGAGGGTGGGGCACCCACAGGTCACGCCCTTAGGAGAGATGATCTAGTCCGCTCAGCCAGGTGCGCGGCGTTCGAGCGGCTTCATCAACCAGGCCAGACCTTCCACGGGATTATTGTTATAAGGCGCACAAGGCTGAAAGCCCAGCTCCAAATACAGGCGATGCGCGGCAGCCATGGAGGCGGGCGCGGTGTCAAGATAAACTGCGCTGCGGCCGGCTGCGACTGCGCGGTCAAGCACTGCCTGGGTAAGCGCCCGGCCCAGCGCAAGGCCGCGCGCGGCGGGACGCACCCAAAGCCGCTTCAACTCCCACGCTCCAGGCGCGACTTCCGCAGGAAGACTGCGCCAGGCAATGAACCCGGCAGGCTGGGCCGTTTCATCGGCGATCTTGACATGAGCGATGAGGCAACCGCCATCCTGCTCCAGGTAGCTGTGCGGCAGACGGGCAGCTTCTTTTTCGAGTGAGCCAAAGCAAAAGCGGCCTGCGCCAGGTTGGGCGATTACGAAGCGGCCGTATTCAAGCAGCAGCTCGCGGGCTTGGGCAATGATCCCTTCGGTGGCTGTTGCCGCGATTTCCTCGATCACAAAATGTGGAAGGTTGGCCTCGCGCGGGTGCATGATTAAGTCTAAGACAGACCATTTGCTCAAAGGGGCCGCGGACCAGCAGCGGTAAACTTCGCCGGGCCGAAGCCGTCTGTCTGAGTACCAGGACGAAGCGCCAGGAGCATCGATGCGGCGAGCAGCCACGTGTGTCATTGCGGTAGGGATTTTCGTGGCTGGCGGCCTTGCTGCATGGGCGCAGGCCGCGACCCAGGCGCCGTCGCAGAGCCCGCCCCATGTGGACACTGGCAGTTCTGCATCGAGACCTGCAGCGAGTTCTGCTCCGAGTCCTGACTTGATTTCTACCCCGGGCCCGGCATCGGCTTCCGCCCAGACTTCATCCGGACCCGCCAGCGCTGTTCCCGCCGGCTCCGCCGGCCAAGCGACCGCAGGCGGCCGGCTCCATGGAGTGGTCAAGAGCGGCAACGTTCCGCTGCCGGGTGTGACGGTGACCGCGCAGAATACGCTGACCGGCAAAAAGTATTCGACCACCACCGACATCGCCGGCGCATGGTCGCTGACCATTCCGCAAAACGGCCGGTATGTCATTCGCACTCAGTTTGCAGCGTTCGCGAACGGATCGCAGGAGGCGCTTTTGAATGCTGCCAGCCACGACCAGGCTGTGAGTTTCGATTTGATGCTTGCCTCGCGAGCCCAGCAACAGGCGGCCCAGGCGGCAGCCCAGAATGGAACGGGCCTCGATAATGCAGGAGCTCAGGCGATGCGGCAATTGCTTGGAAGTGGCGCCCAGAGCCTGAGCCTGGCGAGCGCGCTGGCTGCCGACACCGAAGTGCAAGGCGGTCCAGCATCGGCGGGTGCTGGTGCGGCCCTGCCCTCGATCGCGGGCAACTCCGATTTTGGCGGGGAGTCGGTTGCCATCACTGGGCAAACGGGCCAGGTGAGCCCAATGGCCGGCGTGGATGTGGACCGGATTCGCGACGCCATTGAGACGGCTCGCGCACAGGGCGGTGCAGCGGGCGGACAAGCCGGTGGCCTGTTCGGCGGCGGAGGTGGCGCCTTCGGTGGTGGAGGTGGTTTTGGTGGAGGCGGAGGGTTTGCCGGTGGTGGCGGCGGATTTGGCGGCGGCCCTGGCGGTGGCTTTGGCGGAGGCGGTTTCGGTGGTGGAGGGCGCGGCAACTTCCGCGGCTTCAATCCTGGTCAGCCTCATGGGGCGATCTTTTGGACGGGCAGCAATTCGGCATTGAATGCGGAACCATTTTCGCTGCAAGGCCAGCCGCAGGAGCAGCCGGCCTCCGGCACGAATCGTTTTGGCCTCACTTTCATGAGCGCGCCCTATATTCCCAAGCTCACCAAACCGAGCGGCAAAGACACCGTCTTCCTTACGCTTTCCGGGACACGTAGTTCGAGCCCTGAAGATGAGTACGGCAATGTTCCCACACTGGCCGAGCGAACGGGCGATTTCTCGGCGGCCGGCTTGGCGCCGATTTACGACCCCACGACAGGCCAGCAATTCACTTCCAATGGCGTGGCCAATGTAATTCCGGCGTTGCGCATTGCGCCGCAGGCTTTGGCCCTGCTCAATTATTTTCCGTTACCCAATGCGCCTGGCGACGTGCAGAACTATCACTTGCTGACGACGGCGCAATCGAATACCACGCAGGCCGGTGCGCGCTACCTGCGCAGCCTGGGCGCGAACGCGGGGCCGCCCGCAAGCGGTCGTCAATTGCGCCGCAGCCAATCCCAGGGATTGCGCCAGAGCATCAACTTCAACTACAACTGGAGCCACTCGGCCTCCGATCTGGTCAACCTTTTTCCCCAACTTGGCGGCAAGCAGTCTTCGCAATCGAACTCGGTGCAGGCCGGTTACACGGTGGGCTACCACAAAGTAACGAGCATATTCACCGCGGGATGGAACCGCAGCAATAGCCATACGACGAACTTCTTCACCGACATTGCGGATGTTGCAACCGAGAATGGCATTCTGGGGCCCGACGGCGCGCCATTGAATACCAGTCCGCTGAACTACGGGCTACCCAGCGTGACGCTGAGCGATCTAACCGGCCTGAGCGAGCAGCAGCCGAACTTCTCGCTGGCGCAAACCATCTCTGCATCCGAGACGCTGAGTTGGATTCATGGCAAGCACAACCTGCGCTTCGGCGGCGACTATCGACGTGTACACCGCGATTTCCTCGGCGGCTCAAATGCGACCGGCAGCTTTACTTTCACAGGCCTGTTCACCGAAGCGCCTAACACGCCTGCGACGATCGGGACGAATCCAGCCTCGGGGTCGCCGCTCGCCGATTTTCTTTTGGGACTGCCGCAAAGTACCACCATCAATTCATCGGTTACCAAGAGCTATCTGCGCGACAATGTCTACGACGCTTACGCCACGGACGATTGGCGCGTGCTCCCCTCCCTCACTTTGCAATACGGCGTGCGGTACGAGTTTTACGCGCCCTACACGGAGAAGTATGGCCACTTGGCAGATGTCGATACGAACTCCTCTGCTGGGTTTACAGACGTGGCGGAAGTCGTGGCCGGCGGTGTCGGCCCATCCAGTGGTGCGCTGCCCGCGTCGCTCGTGTTTCCCTTCCGCGTAGCATTTGCACCGCGTCTCGGAGTGGCCTTGAGGTTGCCCAAGCAAACCGTGCTGCGCGCCGGATTCGGTATGAATTATTCTGTGGGCGAGTACGCGACCTTTGCCAACACAATGGCACATCAGCCGCCCTTTGCGGACGAACAAACCAACAATGTTCCACTCAATTTGAATGGCAGCGGCCCGCCGTCTTGCGCGCTCACTGTTCCATCCACTTGCTTCACGCTCGCGGAAGGATTTCCCGCGCCGGATACAACCGGCAACTACGCACTGAATCCCCATTACCCATTGCCGTACGTACAGGTGTGGAACATCGATGTGCAGAAGACTCTGCCCTGGGGAGTAGTGCTGAACGTGGGTTACAACGGCTCGAAGGCCAATCATCTCGATATAACAAGCGCGCCGCGCGCCACGCCCAGCAGCCCCCTCACCAACCCAACCAACCAGGTATTTACCTACGACCAGGCCATGGCCTTTTCGAAGTTCGGCGCGGGGACGCTGCGCGTGAATAAGCGCTTGTCGGGAGGCATTGCCGTTGGCGCCAACTACCAGTACTCGCACTCCATCGACGACGCCAGCTCCGTGGGCGGAACAGCAACCAGAGTGGCGCAGAACTGGCAGGATCTGGATGCCGAGGAAGGTAACTCGAGCTTCGATATGCGCCACCATGTCAGTGGAACTTATCTGTATGAGTTACCGTTCGGCAAGGATAAATATTGGGTGACCACCGGCGTCGGATCGCATATCCTGGAGGGATTCTCGGTGTCCGGAACATTTAGCTTCGCTACAGGAGAATGGCTAACTCCAAGTTATACGGCCTCTTCGGAGAATGTGGAATGCGGCACTGCGGGTTCGGGGCGGCCTGATCGCGTGCCGGGTGTTTCTTTGACGACCGGCGGAGGCTCTCAGCGCGAGTGGTTTAACCCCGCGGCCTTCACAGCGCCTGCCGCTGTTTCCGGCTATCCATGCGCCATTTTCGGAACTGCCGCACGCAACTCTATCCCCGGACCAGGAACGATTCAAAACAACATGTCGCTTTCAAAAACGGTGCAGCTGGGCGAAACGCGGAGCATGGAAATTCGGGCCACGGCCAGCAACGTCTTCAATACGGTGCAATATTCAGGAGTGGGTACGAGTGTAACTCTACCGACCTTTGGGCAGGTAACTTCGGCCGGCTCCATGCGGTCGTTCAACTTTCTGGCAAGATTCAGATTTTAGCCAGGCGAGTTAGCATTTATTATGGGAAGGAACTTCGTGCGCGATTGGCGGCAAAAATTTGCGGCTTTAGCAGCGGGTCTCGCGTTGATGATGCCAGGCGGACAGCCTGTGCTTGCGCAGAGCCCGGCGCCTGCGCAAACTTCCGATCAGACGTCCAACGGCCAGGCATCAACCAGCCAGGTCTCCACGACCCAGCAGGGCGGTTTTGTACTGAAGATGAATGGCGAGCTGGTGCTGACCAACGTGGTGGCGCGCGATGCGAAAACCGGCGAAGTGGTGCTGGGCCTGAAGCAGAACGACTTCAGCATCTTTGAAAGCGGCAAGCCGCAGCACATCGAGACATTCGATTTCGAGAGCGTCGATAAAGCCACGCCGCTGAATGAGGCCATGGTGAGCGGGCTGGCCTCCGGCGGCAATGGCAGCAAGGCTGTCGTCGTGGCCAAGCCAGAGGAGTTGCGCAATCACCGGCTGATCGTGATGTTCTTCGACTTGACTTCGATGCAGCCTGAGGACCTGGACCGCAGCGTCCTGGCTGCTCAGGAGTTTTTGAAGAAGAAGATGCAGCCGGCGGACCTGGTTGCGCTCGTCTCGCTCGGCGACGCGCTCAAGGTGGACCAGGATTTTACCGCGGACAAGAATGCATTGATCAATGAAGTGGCCGTGTATAACGGCACCGAGGGTCAGGGGTTTGCGCAAGGAGCCAACGCAAACTCGAACCAGGTTGAAGACACCACGGGATACACGCCTGACGAAAGCGAATACAACGATCTCAACACAGATCGGGAATTGTTCGCGTTGCGCGCGGTGGCAAAATCGCTGGAGAAGATCACGGAGAAGAAGTCGCTGCTTTATTTTTCCGGCGGAATCTCGCGCGATGGAATCGAGAACCAGGCTTCGTTGCGCGCCGCCATCAACGCCGCGGTACGCGCCAATCTGGCCATCTACAGCGTAGACACGCGCGGCTTGCAGGCGATTTCTCCATTAGGCGACGCATCCACCGGAAGCCTGCGCGGCACGGGCGCATACAACGGCGGCGCGCTGCTGAACAACATGAACGCCAACTTCGCCACGCAGGAAGTCATGGCCACGCTCAGCACCGATACGGGCGGCAAGGCGTTCTTCGACTCAAACGATTTTGCACCGGCGTTTGCGCAGGTGGAGCGCGACACGTCGGCCTATTACGCCATCGGATTTCGCAGCACAAATCCAGTGCGTGATGGAAGGTACCGCAAGCTGACCATCAAGATCAATCGGCCTGGAATCAAGCTCGAATACCGGCCCGGCTACTATGCGCCGGCGGATTTCAAGCACTCCGGCCACGAGGACCGCGAGCGCGAACTTGAAGAGCAGATGGCCAGTGA
>JBEKVS010000263.1:0-8559 GCA_049513795.1 Occallatibacter sp.
GGAACCATGCCGCCCGAAGAGACATCGATCAGATCCACGCCATGGTCGCGAAGAGAGTGCGCGAGCCGCACCGAGTCGTCAATGCTCCATCCTCCATCCGCCCAGTCGGTAGCCGAGATGCGAACCAGAACAGGCAAATGCTCAGGCCATGCGCCACGCACCGCGTCCACAACCTGAAGGATCAATCGCGTGCGGTTTTCGAAACTCCCGCCATAGAGATCCGTACGCTGGTTGGCCAGCGGCGAAAGGAATTCATGAATCAGATAGCCGTGCGCCGCATGAATTTCGACGTAGTCGAATCCGGCGCGAAGCGCTCGGCCGGCAGCAAGACGAAACGCTTCCACAACCGCATCGATCCCGTCCTGGTCCAGCGCGGCGGGAACCGCATACGCCGGCGAGAAGGCGATCGCGCTCGGCGCAACCGGCTGCCAGCCCCCCTCCGCCGGCGTCAGCAGATGCTCGCCAGCAAATGGCGGACTCATGCTTGCCTTGCGCCCCGCATGCGCCAACTGGATGCCGGCCCGCGCCCCCTGCGATTGAATGAACTCCGCGACCCGCGCCAGCGCGGGAATATGCTCGTCCTTCCAGATGCCCAGGTCGCCCGGCGAAATGCGCCCTTCCGCGGTGACCGCCGAAGCCTCCAGCGTGACCAGCGCCGCGCCGCCTTGCGCCCGCGCGCCGAGATGGACCAGGTGCCAGTCCGTCGCGAACCCGTCCTCCGACGAATACTGGCACATCGGCGAAACACCAATGCGGTTGGCAAAAGTCAAAGATCGAAGTTGAAATGGCGAGAAAAGTGGTTGACCCATCCCCGATTGGATGAACGGAATCCGCATGGGATGCAAAGGCCGTAGGGTCGCATCGTTCCTCCACCCCGACACGTGCCGTAGTCGTCATCCCGGAGGGATGTCGCGAAAATAGCCCCGGATGAAGCGCAGCGAAATCCGGGGAAAGCGCCGCAGCCGTTTTCCCGCGCCCCGGAGGGCCGCATCGATCCTCGACCCCGCCATACCCCCTCAATCCCCTGGCCGACGCCTCGACCTCGACCCCGTCTGGCGTAGACTGGTGCGGGTCGGCAAACCAATTACCAAGAGGATCCTTCATGAAACGGTTCTACCTGGCGGTGTTGTTCCTGGTTCTCATCACGGCGGCACATGCCCAATGGAATCCTCCCAACCCTGTAGTCAGCTTCACCAAGCTCGCCAACGCCCTTGAAGTCCACCAGAAGGATGGCGTCCTGCGCCTCGAAGTAAATGCGGCCGACCTGCTGCACGTAACCTACGCGCCGCCCGGCCCAGCCGCTTCTGAACACCCATCCGACAATGTCGTCATCAAGAACGATTGGCCGCCCACGCCCTTCGAAGTCGCCTCCAACGAAAAATCCATCACCCTCTCGACATCAAGGCTGCACGTAACGATCGAGCGCGAAACCGGCGCCATCCATTACATCGAGCCCGAAGGCGCAACCGCCGCCGGCGCAACCGGCCCCGGATCAACCGGCGGTCCCATGCGCGGCAAACCGCTGACCACCGATGGCTACCGGTCTCTTCATCCTGCGGACGTCAACGGCGAGCAAACCTTCCACGCCGAAGTCTCCTTCAGCATCTACGGCTCGCACGAAGGCTTCTATGGCCTCGGCCAGCACCAGGCCGGCGTCTGGAACTATCGCGGCGAGACCATCGATCTCTCGCAGGAAAACACCAACATCGCCATCCCCCTGCTCGTCTCCACCAACGGCTACGGCATCTTTTGGAACAATCCCTCGCGCAGCCGCATGAACAACCGCTTCGTGCATGCGCTTTACCTCAGCGCAGAAGTCGCCGACCGCATCGACTACTACTTCATCTACGGCCCCGAGCCGGACCAGATCGTCGCCCGCTATCGTCAACTCACCGGAGAAGTCCCGCTCTTCGGCCGCTGGGCCTACGGCTTCTGGCAGTGCAAAAACAAATACCAATCCCAAGCCGAAATCGAGGGAGTAGCCGCCAAATATCGCGCCGAACACATCCCCGTCGACAACATCGTCCAGGACTGGTTCTGGTGGATCACCATGGGCGAGATGACCTGGAACAAGAACTACCCCGACCCGCAGGCCATGATCGATACGCTGCACAAAGAGCACTTCCATCTAATGGTTTCGATCTGGCCCTACTTCCGTCCCGGCAGCGCGACGTACGATCAATTTGATAAAAACGGCTGGTTCATCTCGAAGACCATCCAGCCCAGCTTTCACCCCGTCGGCCAGGCGCTCTACGACCCAACAAATCCCGCAGCGAGCAAGCAATACTGGGCCAACGCCAACACCGCTTTGTTTCAAAAAGGTGTAGACGCCTGGTGGCTCGACACCGACGAGCCCGAAACCGAAGCCCGCGAAGACAACATCCTCACCACCAACAAAATGTTCCTAGGCTCCGGCGCCCGCTACGCCAACATCTATTCCCTCTTCCACACCGCGACCGTCTCCGATGGCCAGCGTGCCGCCGACGCCCAGCTCCCCGAATCGCAGCAGAAGCGCGTCTTCATTCTTTCGCGATCAGCGTATGCGGGGTCTCAGCGTTACGGCGTAACCGCCTGGTCGGGCGACGTCCTCTCCGACTGGCTAACCTTCCAGCGCCAGATTCCCGCCGGCCTCAACTACGCCATCTCCGGCATGCCCTACTGGACCACCGACATCGGCGGCTTCATCTCCGGAGGCAATCTCAACGATCCCAAATTCCGCGAGCTCTTCGTCCGCTGGTTCCAGTTCGGCGCCTTCTCACCCATCTTCCGCGTCCACGGCACGCGGTATCCGGACGAAAACGAGCTCTGGTCCTACGGCCCCGAAGCCGAAAAAATCCTCGTCGACTACGACACCCTCCGCTACCGCCTCATGCCCTACATCTACTCGCAAGCCTGGCAAGTCACCAGCAACCACGGCACCCTCATGCGCCCCTTGGTCATGGACTGGCGCGAAGACGTCGAAGCCCAGAACACCGGCGACGAATATCTCTTCGGCCCCTCCATCCTCGTCAGCCCTGTCACCAAGCAAGGCGCAACCAGCCGCGAAGTCTATCTCCCCCAATCCACCTGGTACGACTTCTGGACCGGCGAAAAGATCGACGCCACCGAAGCCGGCCAGCGCGGCATTCGGATCACTGCCGATGCCCCGCTCAGCAAGCTGCCTCTCTACGTCCGCGCCGGCTCGATCCTCCCCATGGGCCCCCAAATGGAGTGGACGACAGAAAAACCCTCCGATCCCATCGAGCTAAGAATCTATGACGGCTCCGACGGCGACTTCACCCTCTACGAAGACCAGAACGACGGCTACCAATACGAAAACGGCGCCCACGCCACCATCCCCATGCACTGGGACGACGCCGCCCACACCCTGACCCTCGCCGCCCGCGAAGGCAGCTTCCCCGGCATGTTAGCCGAGCACACCTTCCGCATCGTAGTAGTCGATAAAGTCCACGGAACCGGCATAGCCGAGAGCCAATCCGCCGAAGCCACCGTAGTCTACAAAGGCGCCGCGCTGGTCGTCAGGCCCTAAAAGCCGGGTGCCCCATCCTTGCGACGTTCTTGTTGTTGTCGCAAGGGTGGGAGACCTCGAACCCCAACAGGCCGGGTGCCGGGAGCCGGGTGCCCCAGGTCTGGCCTTTCAGACCTGGGAAAGCACAGGCGAGAACCCCTCCAGCAAAGCAGAAACCAGCGCCAGCGGCAGCCCCACCACGTTGCAATAATCCCCTTCAATCCGCGGAATCCACTTCGCCGCCCGCCCCTGAATCGCGTAAGCCCCAGCCTTATCCATCGGCTCGCCGGTAGCGATGTAAGCCTCAATCTCCGCATCCGACAAAGTCAGAAACCGCACCGCCGTGACTTCCGCCGCCACTTCGCACCGAGCAGCGCTCACCACCGCCACGCCCGTTATCACGCGATGCGTCCGCCCCGACAGCATCCGCAGCATCCGCGCCGCATCGCCCGCGTCTTCCGGCTTGCCCAAAATCACCCCATCGAGAGTCACGGTCGTATCCGCCCCAAGAACAACAAGCCCGTCATCCTGAGGGACCCAGCGTGGACTGTCATCCTGAGCGGAGCGAAGCGCAGTCGAAGGACCTGCTTCTGCACTTCGGGTCAGCTCCGCACGCCCGCCGGGTGCCCCATCCATTTCGCGTTCTGTGCGAAATGGGTGGGAGACCACCTCATCGAACACAACCTGCGCCTTTTCCCGCGCCAGCCGGACAACATAAGCAATCGGGTCTTCCCCCGGCAACGGCTCTTCGCAAATATCCGCCGCCCGCACCTCAAACGCAAACCCCGCCTGCGCCAGCAGTTCACGTCGTCGCGGCGAAGCGGAAGCCAGAATCAGCATCCTGCAATTATTGCAGCCGCAATCACTGCGTCGTGGAAGTCAGAGCGTCACCATTCTGAGCAGTTGACAGGCGTATTCCTCCGCCTTCTGCTTCGTCAACCCGATTTCCTGTTGGAGGCTTATTAGGTGGTCCGGGTCTTCTAAGAAGAAGGTTGGACGCACCCCGACTGGCATGATCCTGATTTCTAACTTCAAATTGAGAGTCTCGGAATAAATCGGAAGCGAGTTTGCCAACCTGCCCTTGAATGGGCCAATTCGGTTCTCTCTGCCCTCGTAAAGCCAGTTTTCAGAGATCTCGTCGTAATCTCTCTCGTTTACTCGGGCCCAGACTCCCCAAAGGAACACGCCGTCTGTTTCTCGGACGGGTAATTCGATGCATCCACGAATGAAGAACTGTTCTTCGTCAATGATGCATTGGTCACTTCCGATAACTACCCTTATTTCGCGCTCTTCATTTTTGAGGTTCGCAACGGGGTCTGGAAGATCAGCCGCAAAGCTGAACGGTATCCCCGAATGATTCTTTCCACAGTGTGAGCAGACATAGGAATCGCTGTCCATGTGAAGCTTGTATGCTCCTTCGGGTCTGGGTTCGTTAAACGCTCAGCCCCGTCTGCACCCCACCCGGCGTAGCCAGCCCCCAAGCCATCGCCGGCGTATTATGCGCCAGCCCAAACCGCCCATCCGGCCCCAGCAGAATAATCCCCCCATGCCCGCCAAGCCGGTTATAGAGATAAGAAATCGCCTCCCGCGCCGCCAGCTCCGGCGGAGTTCCCCCGGCCACGCGATCCGTAGCCCACTTGCCCAGCACCAGCTTCATAATCGGCTCACCCCAGCCGGTCAGCGACACGGCCGCCGCCAGATTATCCGCATAGCAGCCGCAGCCGATCAGCGAAGAATCCCCCACTCGCCCCGGCGTTTTGTTCAGCGTGCCGCCCGTCGAAGTCGCCGCCGCCAGGTTGCCGCGCGCATCCAGCGCCACCGCCCCCACCGTGTCATGCGAGTACTTCGTACCGTCTTCGAAGGGCCTCGTGGGGTCCTCGAAAGGCCTCGTACCGTCCTCGCGTGATGATTCAGGTCGATCCGCCCTGAACGCCGTCTCCGGGTCCTTGTCGTCAAGCAGAACCTGTCCCGAGAAAGTCTCGTCCGCCAGTCCCGCCGACTCCCGCGCCCGCGCCTGCGCCAGCCGCTCCCGCTCCCGATCCAGCACCAGCTCCGAGTTTTCTATCAGCGCCATGCCATGCGATGCTGCGAACTGCTCCGCTCCCGGCCCCACAAAATACACATGCTGACTTTTTTCGAGCACCAGCCGCGCCGCATGAATGGGATTCCGCAGCCGCTCCACGCAGGCCACGCCACCCGCCTTCATCCGGCCGCCGTCCATCAGCAGCGCATCCAGCTGCACCCGCCCGTCGGAGGTGAGAAAGCTGCCTCGCCCGGCATCGAATGTAGGGTCGTCTTCCATCACCGAAACGGCCGCTTCCACAGCGTCAATAGCCGAACCGCCCAAGGAAAGAATCGCGTAGCCCGCATCGAGCGCCGCGCGCACGCCGCGTTCGTGAGCCTCCGCCGCGTCAGCCGGGATCGCCCACGCGCCCCCATGGACGAGCAGCGTTGGATCATGCGTAGCTGGGCTGGTCACGCTCATCATCGTAGAACTTTCCGGCGCAGGAAAACCGCTGTCAAAGCTGCAAGTATAGTGCATTCCATTTAAATGCCTGAAAGTAAAAGATAAATCCATGTTCAATACATTGCATTCAATTACCCTGCATTCCGCTAGCCTAGGAACAACCAAAGCGTAATAACTCGAAAGAGGAGTTTTGAACCCTCCTCTGAACTCTTCGCGCCGCATCCGCACGTTCGGCCGTCAAGTTCGGCCTCGGCCGTTCACCACGTTGAAGGAAGGGGGCGATTCCGCTTTGGAATTGCCCCTTTCTTGTTTCTGCACGCAAGCCGAACAGCGCGGAATGCTGGAGCGGGAATGGCGGGCAAATGGCAACACGGAAGCAAGATCCGGCAGGCAGGAAACGAAAGGTACTAAGGCTCAGCAAAGAGGCGTTCATCACCGTTGAAGAAAATGCCAACGGCATTGCCCTGGCTCTGCTGAAAAGCACCAAGCAGGGCAAGGTCATGAGCGCTCGATTGCTGGTTGAACTGGCAGAAGGAGATGTGGATGTGGAAGAAGGCGCAACCACCGACGACACAGCAGCAATTCAGTCGGCCTTCAACGCCTGCTGGAGTAGCGGCACTTATCCATACGGCGGCACGGTAGAGTTTCCCGGCGACCACACCTATGTCATCAGCAGCACCGTCAACGCCTTTGACAGTTGTCGCATCGAGGGCGTCGGAACCGGCGTAGCAAGCGCGCAAACCCCTGTACAAATCAACTGGAACGGCCCAGCCGCAGGCACAGTTCTCAGCCTCTCCACCTTCACCATAGCCGCCAACACGTCATCGATAACTCTCGCATCCAATCCAGCTAACAACGACACCCTCACCATCAACGGAACGGTCGTAACATTTGTCACTTCCGGCGCCAGCGGCAATCAGGTCAATATCTCGTCGAGCGCAACTGCAACCGCAACCGCGCTCTTCACCATGCTCAATGCGTCCACCGACTCCAACCTGGCCAGGAGTCAGCCCTATCTAAATCCCAGCGCCGGCCTTGTAACTCTCGCCTATCAAAGCTCCGGTTACTGGGAGACTCTTTCCACCAGCGACGCCACGGCAATTAAAGTAGCACTCGCACTCGTCATTCCAAGCTCGCCCCGAGGCGGAAGAGCTCCAGCCCTGCCTTACTCCGTCACCTTCCCAGTTACAAACGGCCTGAGTGCCGGGAATTGGGTCATCCTCCAGGGATTTACCGTCAACGGCGTCGTCCTCAATCGCGTCGTCGCCCAAGTCGCGCAAGCCTCGTCCTCATCCTTCACCGTCGGCATTCCCTTCACGCCCTTTGTCCCTCTTACCGGCAGCACCATCATGTCAGGAACATCCACCGATAGCGGAACGGCAACCACCATCAATGTCGCCTTGGCACTCGACTCCTTCGCCCGATACCAGCAGGAAGTCAGCAATATCTACATCAGCCCCGCTCCCGGCCTGGCCACCAGTCACTTTTCCGGAGTCAATCTTTATTTCGGCTCACGCGTCGACACCGGCAGCCGCCTTCTCAATACCTGTTCCAGCGCCGCTCTTTTCTTCGATTACTACTTCGCCGCCGGCGGAATCAACGTCGAATTCGACAAAGGCTGGCGAGCCGATGGCGCCGGGCTCGCCGACATTTACTGGCGAGTGATAACCGGCGATAACTTCAGAATCGCCAACGGCACCGCCAACGTAAGCGCCAACAACAACGGCGCCGCCGTCATGCTCGACGCGTCCTCCTGCGACCTGGGCAACGTCGAGGGCACGCTCTCGCATGTCGATATGGAGTCGGACGGATTCAACATAGCTTCGGGCCTCGGCGTGATAACTCTCTACGACTGCGGCGGCAGTAACTTCAACACGCAGTTCTTCCTCAACCTCGACGGAGTTACCCAGAGCGAAGGCTTGTCGATCTTCAATCCCGGCATTCTCATGTCGCCGGCTAACGACCTGGCATTGCAGCTGACTGCCGCTAACTCGTCCATCAACGGCGGCAGCGCGGCCAATCGCTGGGTAGGTATTCCGTCCCTGGCTCGAAGCGATATGGGCGGATCGAACGGCTGGCAATCGCTGCTCAATTACTCGCCCTCCATCATCAGCATCGGCCCCTCGAACTACAGCACTGGAGCAGCCGGCTTCAATGCGCCCGCGCAACTGGCTGGCGACGTCAACATCAGCCAGGTCTGGCAATATGGAGTCAAGGCTTCCGACTTCCTCGATTCCGATACCACCTTCGCTGCTTTGCCCAACGCCACAACCCTCTTTTCCGGACAGATTCTAGCGCCGCCTTCGTATTGGAATGGCGTCAACGGCAAGCGCTACGCCATCGACGTCGTCTATCAGCCCGGCACAACCGGCACGCCCAACAGCGGTTCCACAACCTGCGAAACCTCCGGCGTCGCTTCGCAGTTCGTCTGCACCAGCGCCACCGATCTGAGCGCAGGCCAATACATCAGCGTAGGCTCGGCAACCTACGCACACGCCCAGGTGCTCGTCGACCGGTAACTGGACAATCAGTAACATCTCCGCTCGAATCTTGGGTGCCCCACCCTCGCCGCGTTCTTGTCTTT